>DATNEM010000279.1:0-13854 GCA_035552995.1 Acidobacteriaceae bacterium
TGAAGGTGAGGTCCTTCGGGGAGGTAACGTCGATGAAGCTCGCCGCATCACCTTCCGACGCGATCGGATCTGACGCAGCAGCTGGGAGCTCCGTGCGACTCGGGCCAGTGCCATAAGCGCCGATGCGCAGTTTCGAATCCGCAGCCGGGCCGGGCCCAAGATCCGCCGCAAGTACCAGCGGGCCGTAGAGTGCGGCGCGGAGCGTGGGGTCCCCCGGCAATGGCTCGGTTGTCAACTTCATGGGAAGCGAGAGCTCGATCTTGTCGCCTTCACGCCATTCGCGCGTAAGGGCGAGGTAGCTACCCGGCTCGGCGAACGCCTCGAGCTCGCGGCCATTGATCTTGACGGAACCGCCATCCACCCAACCCGGCACGCGCACATGAATTGTGCGGCGCTGCGGCGTCGGGGTCTTCAGGATAAGCGTCGTTCCCTGCTCCGCCGGGAAGCTGGTTTGCTGGCGCAGGCCAAAGCTCGCTTCCTTCCAGTTGAGTTCCGAAGGAATGAACTGGTTGACCCAGACGGCTGCGTGCTGCGGGTCGCCTGGGCCTTTGAAGTAAATCGTGTCATTGAACTTCGCAAACTCTTCAGCGCCCGTGCCTGTGCAGCACCAGAATGAGTTGTCCGGCGAGTTGTAGTAGCGCCAGTAACCCGCTGCCAGCGGGAAGAAATATTGCTTCAACCCCTGCGGATTCTGGGTGCCGAGGCGGCAGTTCCACACCGCACGCTCGTAGGCATCCATATACCGCGCGTCTGCCGTCCAGGAGAAGACGTGGCGCTGAAGCTTCATCAGGTTGTAAGCCACGCAGCACTCGGCGTCGTGATACTGAAGCGTTCCCTTCAGGTTGCCGGCCTCGGTGCGCCAGTTCTCGCCGACGCTCGTGTTGCCGATCGGGTAGAGCCGCTCGGTCAGCACCTCGTCCAGGAAGTACTGCGCCATGTCGCGATAGCGGGGTTCGCCTGTAAGCTCATACATGCGTGCCGCGCCGATCACCTTGGGCACATGGGTGTTGGCGTGAAGGCCGGTCAGTGCGTCGCGGTGTTGCGCGAGCGGATCGAGGAACATGGGCTGCTCGAACAGATGCGCTGTTTGCAGATAGCGCTGACGGCCGGTGATTGACGCCAGATTGGCCAGCACCTCATTCATCCCACCGTATTCGGTGCGCAGCATGAACATGCGCTGGTCATCGCTGATGGCTTGGAAGTATGCACTCACCCATCCGGCCATGCTCTCGGCTGCCTGCAGCGCGTCTTCATTGCCGGTGTGGATGTACATGTCCAGCATGCCGGCCATGATCTTGTGCAATGTGTAAAACGGAGCCCAAACCTGTTTGCTGCGGGCCAGCGTCTCGAACTCGGCCTCCGGAAAGGCGCTGAGATACCCGTTGTTGTTGGCCTTCTGGCAGCGCAGCATCTCGCCGACCATGGTGTCGCCGGCCTTACGCAGCTCCTCGTTGCCGGAACTGGCATAGGCGAGCGCGGCTGCGGAGAGAAAATGACCGCCGGTGAAATGGCCCCGTAGTTCGCAGTCCGGTTTTTCCCAGCCCCCGTAGGGCTTGGCCGTGGACGCGATGCCCGAGGTGAGGCGAAAGCTGTGCAGCAGGCGGTCGGTGGAAAGCGATGCCAGATACTGCTGGTTGTACTCGGCCTCACGTTTGAAGACCGAGTCCAGTAGACGCACTTGGGTCATCGGGAATGGAACAAGCTGGCCGGAGATTTTTCCCGTTCCAGAGATCAGCTCATCAGTCTTAAGGACAGGACGCGCCGCATTGGGCGGCTGCGCGAAGGCGCTGAACGGGGATCGACCGAAGGTGGCGGTCCCAGCGGCGGCGGCAATTCCGGTAAGGACAGTACGTCGTGTGGGCTTGAATTGGCTCACGGTTTTCTCTCTCTGGTTGCCGGGTACGCGACTGCTTCATCGCATCCGGCAGCGGCGAATGAAGTCTACCAAGGCGCGCGGTTACGCGACAAACAGTCCCGCAGAAGAGTGCGGAGCAAAGCAAAGAGCCTCCGCGCGGGAGGCTCTTGCCTATTAGTGGTCCTGTCGCCGGCTACTTCGCCTTGATCAAAATGATGACGAAGGTGTAGAGCGCCAGCGACTCAATAAGCGCCAAGCCGAGAATGAGGAAGAGGAAGATCGCGGGCCGCGCTCCCGGGTTGCGGGCTACGGCTTCTGCAGCAGACGCGGTTGCCTTGCCCTGGCCCAGACCGCAGAGGCCTGAGGCAATGGCCATGCCGATGCATGCCGCGAGCGGGATCCATTGAGCGCCGGGGCTGGACGCACCGGCCTGAGCGAAGGCCGGAGTAGCCAGCAGCATGGCTGAGAGTGCAAAGAAGTATTGCAGTTTACGCATGGTATTGCTCCGTTCTCCCAAAGTACGCCGCCAGTGGGTGGTTGATGCTCACCGTGCTGGCACCCTCACGCTGAACGGCGTTGTTGCGCAACGCGGAGAGGGAGAGCACCTCCGCGCAGAAATCGAATCAATGGTCGTGCGAAACCGCAAGTGAGAGATAACTCATCGCAAGCGCCATGAAGATGAATGCCTGCAGCACGGAGACGAAGAGGTGGAGGCCCAGAAAGATAAGCGGAATGCCGAGCGGAATCAGCGAGAAAAATGAAAGCGTGACCATGTCGCCGGCGAAGATATTGGCGTAGAGACGGACGGAAAGCGAGAGCACCCGCGCCAGATGGGAGAAGATCTCGATTACCAGCATCAGCGGGCTCAAAAGCCACATCCAGATCGAAACGTGGACCGGCCCAAGGAACTGCTTGACGTAACCAGCGCCATGCACGCGAATGCCGTGGTACTGATAGAAGAAAAACGTCACAAGCGCACAGCCCAGCGGTACCACAATGTCCGCGGTCGGCGACTTGAGGCTGGGAATCAAGCCGGCCAGATTGCACAGAAGGATAAAGAGGAACAGAACGGTGAGAAAGCCGGTGAAGGTCTCATGTCCATGTCCGATGATGGATTCGCCCTGGTCGGAAACGAAGCCATGGACCGATTCCGCGAGATGTTGCAAGGGGTTCGGCTGCTCCACGCTGAGCGTCGCACGCACGAGGAGGAAGAAAACAAGCAAAACGGCGACGACCAGCAACTCCATCGAGAGCGTGTCCGAGATGGGCGCGGACGGATTTGCCGGCTGGATATGAAACAGGCGCAGCAAGCCGTCGGTCGGGCCGGCGAAGTGAGCGTTCAAAAACTGAGTGAAGAGCAGCTGATTGGGCATGTCTCTAAATCGTCCAGGCACGGATCAGACGCAGGCCTTCCACACACAACGCGAGCAAGCCAAGCGCAAGCCCGCCGATCAAGGCATAGACCGATCCGTTCAGATACTTAAGGCTAACATACAGCAGCACCAGCGCGATCCCGAGGCGGAGGAAGAATCCGGCCAGCACTGGCGCGACGGGACGTGGCCGTGCGTTGGGATCGACAACCATGCGGGCTGTGATGGCGGTCATCAGGCGTAACCACTCGAAGATGCCGGAGCCTGAAATCACCGCGCCCACTGCGAAGAGTGCGGCGGAGGCCCAGCCGAGCTTCCACCCGAGCAGCGGCGCGCCCAGTGCGACAGCGATGGCAACATTGCGCAGCGCGCGCACAATGGCACGGCGGGAATCGGCGTCGGTGAACGGAACTGTGGAGTCTTCGAAAGTCATCGATCTTTGTTGAGGTAACGCGAAGCGCCGCGGAAAAACTGGAGAAAACCGGCGGCGGCGCCGAGGATGACGCCGACGATCGCGATCCACTGCTGGTGAAAGTGGCCGTCGAGCCAGGCGCCGGCAAGCCAGCCGATGAGGCATCCGGCGGGAAGCGCGATCGCAAGCTGGATCATGGATTCAGCCTTGACGTAGTTCTTGACGAGGTTGCGCTTTTCGTCGTTGGGCGTGTCAGGCATCGCTCGATTATTGTAGCTGCGCGGTCGCGCGAGGCGCGAAGTTATGAGAATGTAGCGGCGCTTCATCGATATACTGGCTTCAACCCTCAGGGGCTGAAGCCCCTTCATTATTGGACCCGTTACGGCACGGCTGAAGCCGTGCCCTTAAGCAATACCTTTGCTGGCGGTTCGTCGAACGGTGCTCTTTTGGGGCACCGCTTTCTCGATTCGCATCCTGGAGCAGATGTGCACGAATCGCAGTTTGAAGAACGGCTGTATAACGAGCGGCTGGAGAAGCTGAAGGAGATCGCCGCGCTGGGGCGCAAGGGCGGCATCGCGAGCGATCTGGAGGCGACGTATCCGAACAGCTACGAGGCGACTGCGACGATTCCCGAGCTGCGGCCGCAGTTCGACGCGGTGACACCGGAGCAGTTTGAGGCGGAGTTGGCTGCAGGCACGAGGCATGAGGTGTCGATTGCCGGGCGCGTGATGGCGCATCGGCTGCAAGGCAAGGCGGGCTTTGCGCAGTTGCAGCAGAACGGCGTGCGGCTGCAGATCTATGTCCGCAAAGACGACGTGGGCGAGGATGCGTTCGCGCTCTACAAGCTGCTGGACTTGGGCGACCACATCGGCGTACGCGGCTGGATGATGCGTACGCGGACCGGCGAGCTGACGGTACATGTGGCAGCGATTCATCTTGCGGGACATGAGGGACAGCCTCCGATTACGTTTCTTACAAAAGCGATGCTAGCGCTGCCGGACAAGTTCCACGGGCTCGAAGATACGGAGCTGCGGTACCGGCAGCGGTATCTCGATCTCTTCGTGAATCCTGAGGTGCGCGACGTTTTCGTGAAGCGGGCGGCGGTGTTGCGTGCGATGCGGCGGTGGTTCGATGCGCGCGGGTATCTCGAGGTGGAGACGCCCATGATGCACACCATCGCGGGTGGCGCGGCGGCTAAACCGTTCCTCACGCACCACAACGCGCTGGACATCGACCTGAAGCTGCGCATCGCGCCAGAGCTTTATCTGAAGCGGCTGGTCGTCGGCGGGATGGACCGCGTGTATGAGATCAACCGCAACTTCCGCAACGAGGGCATCAGCACGCAGCACAATCCTGAGTTCACCATGCTCGAGTTCTACCAGGCGTATGCGAACTACCACGACCTAATGGAACTGACCAAGGAGCTGATCGCGTACGTCGCGATGGACGTGAACGGATCGACCAAGACGACGTTCAACGACATTGAAATCGACCTCGCGCCGGAGAAGTGGCAGCAACTGAGCATGAGAGAGGCGATCATCAAGTTCTGGCCGAACGGTCATGGAAAACCTCCGACGATGCAATCTTTCGGCTCGCTTGCGGATGTCCGAGCGCTTTACTTCCAATTGCAGGCGGCCGACTTCAACATCGGCCATCCGGATTATCCGCCCGGTCAGCCAGTCGGAAAATTGATCGCTACACTTTTCGAGCTGCTTGCAGAAGAGCATCTCCAGCAGCCGACGATCATCTATGACTTCCCGCTTGCGGTCTCGCCGCTGTCAAAGGTGAAGCCGGATGAGCCGGAGTGGGTGGAGCGGTTCGAGTTCTACATCGGCGGGTTCGAGGTGGGCAACGCCTTCAGCGAGCTCAACGATCCGGTCGACCAGAAAGCCAGGTTCGAGGCGCAGCTCAGAGAGCGCGACCGCGGCGACGACGAGGCGCATGCGATGGACGAGGACTACGTGCGTGCGCTGGGCTATGGCCTGCCGCCGACAGGGGGCGAGGGCATCGGCATCGACCGGCTGACCATGGTGCTGACCGGGGCGAAGTCGATCCGCGATGTGATCCTTTTCCCGCTGATGCGGCCGCGGGAGACGGGCGCATCAGAGTAAAACAATGAATCTCGAGCTATAAGCTGGATAGCTTTAAGCTGATAGCTTAATGCTCCTGATCTCACGGATCAACGGCTTTCCGGCTCCGCACCGCTTCCAAAGTTTTACTTCCCCACCCGTCCGCGAAAGCGCGTACGGATGGGGCACCCGAACATTCGGTACTGAAATCCAGGGGTGCCTAAAGGCGAGGCGCCGGAGGGCGCCTGGGAGTAAGGCGATGCATCTCGAGCTATTAGCTGGATAGCTTTAAGCTGATAGCTTGATGCTCCTGATTCAACGGCTTTCCGGCTCGGCACCGCTTCCAAAGTCTTACTTCCCCACCCGTCCGCGAAAAGCGCGTACGGATGGGGCACCCGAAGATCCGCTAACTCGAACTCCAAGTGCCCGAAGGCGAGGCACCTGGGCCAGCCAGCCATATCTTTTAATTTGATATCTTGGCGCGTAAAATATCTGGATTGTGCCAGTTACGCGAAGGCCGGGTCGCTAAAATATTGATTCCAGAATATTTACGCGCAAAATATCTGGAATCAAAGGATTACGGCCAAACCTCGAAGCGGGTGGCCCCATTCCAAGAACCAGGCGGAGCGGGAACGCGCGCACTGCTTTTTGGTCTACATCTCTTATTTTAGCTGGCGGAGTAAAACTGTTCTGCCAACTTTTCGAAATTTTTATCCCGCGTGGAATGTATGAAATACGCGAAAAAACGCGACGACGGGGACTTGACAGGATGACCAGCAGGCAAAAGGATATCCTTCGACTGCGCGGCGCACTGATGAGGGTGCTGAAAGTCTCTTCGGGCTGCATTCCCTCGGCGGCTAAAGCCGCATTGATTGTGGGCCGCTTCGTGGCGCGACTAAAGTCGCGCCCTTTCAGAGCCACCTTTTTCCGTAGCCTCTAGAGCGCGCTGCTTCGCTCAGGATGACAAATATTGAATCGCTGCATTACGGCACGCGTGAAGGGGTGCCCTACGGGTTTCGATCTGAACCTATCGGTGGCCGAAGGGAAAGCTGAGGCCAATCTTGGTGTTGATGTCATTGCGCCAGTCGGCGTGGGGGTAGACGAAGACGTACTCGACCGGGGTGAGGGCAAGCGAGACACGGTGCGCCAGCGGGATGGAGAGACCTACGCCCGTTGCAACGACAGCCTGATGCGTGATGCCAGTCGAAGACGATCCGCGTACGTCGCCTGACTCGAGAAATACGGTGGGGCGGACGTGCGGCGTGGTGAAGACCTGCCTGGAGAGACCCAGGGTGAAGCTGTGCGAGTTGATCTCGCCCTTGGCGTTGTGGCCGTAGTAGTTGGTGTTGGAGAAGAAGATGGAGTAGCCGCGGCCGACGTTCACAGCGGGCCGAATGAACCAGCCATTGAGATTGGAGCGGTAGTTGGCGCCCTGGTCGGCCCAGAGATAGGTCCAGCCGGCGGCGAAGCTGCCGAGAGGCTCTGGTTTCTTTTGCGCTTGAATGGAGGGCGTAGAGAGGGCGGCGAGCAGGGTGAATATCAGGGCAGGTTTCATCGGCAATTCAGGATAGCAAGCAAAGACCGATCTGCCCTTCGCTGACACGAAAGATAGGCCGCGCACACCGCTTCCCTGGACAGATTGGGGGCCTGGAAAAACGGTGATGGAAATAATACTTCAGGCGCCGGAGGGGTTGCGGATGAAGCTGAGGGGATCCCAGCGCGGTTCGGAAGGCGCTTCGGGTGAGCTTGCGGCGGCGGCCAGAGCGGCCGAGGAAGCCGATGGAACGGCGCTACGGATGCGGGCCGGAGCAGTTGCGGAAGTGGCGACAACTGGAGCAACGCCCGAGGCCGGGGCAAGCGTGTCCGTGAGCTGGATGGCGGCAGAGGTCGCAGGGATTTCAATCCGAGGCACAGGAGCTGTGGCGAGCGCCGCGAGGGCTGCTGTGCGAGACACGGAAGCCGCTGCATCCACCGAGGGGCGGGAGGCCGCGGTGGGACGGAGGTTTGCGCGAGGATCGTCCATCGCCTGGCGAAGCATGGATAGACGGGAGCGGTCGAACTCATAGGCGCCGAAGTGCGGAAGTTTCGCGGCGTCGGCTTCGGCGGTCCTGTATGCCTCTTCGGCTTCGGCGCGGCTGCCCTCGATCCAGTGCAGAGAGGCTTTGGCGAGCCAGTAGTCGAAGTTCTTGCGCTCGACCTTTTTTGCCTCCATCTTGTCCCACCAGGCGCGAGCGGCAGCGGCGTTGCGATTGAGGTAGGCCTGATCGAAGACGAGGGCGGTGTGCAGAGGGCCGGGGATGTCGAGATTGGCCTGGGCGACGATGTTCTCGGCCTGGGTGAGCGCCTTGCGCGCGTCCGGGATGCTTCCGGTGTCGAGGTAGTAGTTGGAAGCAAAGAGCTGCATCTGGAAGGCGCGGTCGGTATATGGGAATTGTTCGGCCGCAAAGAGCATGGCGTTGATGTCGAGATCGCGGTAACGGCGATCGGTGACGAGCGTCGCGGCGAGCGCGTTCATGACGCGGCGATAGTCGTAGAGCGGGCTGCGGGTGAGGATCTGCAGAATCTGCGCGCCATCGGAGTATCCGCCGTCCTGAGTCATGACGGGAAACAGATTCGTGATCGCGGCGATGAAGCTGAAGGAGGCGGTGAGGGCCACCAGTCTCCAGGTAACGTCGTAGTGCGGCCAAGTGCTATACAGAACCGCGACGAGAAAGAATGCGCCGGTGACGATGTTCGCGAAGGGGCCGGCCGCGATCATGAGGAGGTCCTGGCCGCGCGGCTGTTTGGTGTCCGTGGGGACCACGCGGACGGCGCCGCCGAGGTTGAACAGGCCCTCCAGGTCCAGGCGGAAGCTCCACTTGCCTTCCCGTTTCCGCCAGCGCAGCGGGCCGGCGTTGAAGCTGAGCAGCCGCATCTGGAAACACCACGCGATGAGCGCATGGCCGCACTCGTGAATGATGGTGGTGATGAGGACCGCGACCGTGAAGACGAAATACCAGGGGAAGCGCGGCGTGTGCAGCAGTCCGTGAGAGCGCGCCCAGATGGACCAGAAGGTGAGCGCGCCGATTTCGGCGGCGAGGGAGACGACCGTGACCAGATGGCGGACCCACGGGTGGGTTCGATCGCCTGAGATGGGAACCGGTTTGGAGGGGGCTGGGATTTGGGGGGCGGCACCGGGCGAAGGGGCGTCGCCCGCTTGCGGTGCAGTTCCTCCCCCGCCGTAGGCATAGAGTCCGGCGAGGGCGATGGCCAGCGCGACAAAGTCGCGGGGATGGTTCATCGGGTCGGAGCGGTGCAGGAAAAGGGCCGTGCCACTGTTGAGAAGGTTGATCACGCTGGCTGCAACGGCCCAGTTGTTGCGATATGGGCTGGGCTTGCGGGTGGTCCACCAGGCGACGCCATACAGGATGCCGAGGCCGATAAGGCCGACACCGATGGCGTAGTAATCGAACTGAGGAAGCGGATGGCGCTTACCGGAAGGCGTAGCGCCCGCGACGATGAACCCGAGCACGCAGAAGGCGATGGCGGAGAGCAGGAAGAAAAAGCGAACGCGTCTGACCAGGTAACGCATGGTGCAGGCAGTCTAAGCGACGCTTATGGAGCGGTCGATGACACGAAGGGGTAAGGAAGCGCGGTCGGAGGCGGTGCGAGATGCTAAATTGCCGGAGCCTTGCTATTGCGCGGGGGTGTTGAGGGCGGGTGAAGGCGGGCGCGGAGCGAGAGTCGCGGGCGTGGCGCCGGAGTCGACATCATCGAGCGCGGCCTGGTACTGGATGAGGGTCTTCAGGGTGTCGTAGGGGATGTTCATGAGCGAGAGCGGACGTCCGTTCACGACGAGGGTGGGGGTTTCATTGATGCCGGTGTCCTCGGCGAGCTTGATATCTCCGTTGACCTTCTGGATGGTGGTGGGGCTGCGGGCGCAGCTTTCAAGTTTGTCCGCATCGAGACCGGCGCGTTTGGCGGCGGCCTTCAGCAATGTGTCGTCGGTCTGCGGAGTAAGCGCGTCCTGAGTTTCAAAGACGCCTGCGGTGAAGTGGAAGAACGCCTCATTGGACTGTTGCTGCGCGCAGGTGGCGAAAGCAGCGGCCTTGAACGCGGAGGGATGGATTTCGATCAGCGGGAAGAGCTGGAAGACGACGTGCGCCTTGGGAAAGTCGTGGACGATCTGG
Source organism: Acidobacteriaceae bacterium (assembly GCA_035552995.1). Lineage (GTDB taxonomy): Bacteria > Acidobacteriota > Terriglobia > Terriglobales > Acidobacteriaceae > Edaphobacter. The sequence goes on from DATNEM010000279.1 coordinate 9,876, forward strand.
TCCATGATGGGCTGGGCGTCCTTGCAGTGCGGGCATTGCAGGTCGGCGAACTCGACCAGTTCGAGGTCCGTGGCGGGCGCGCCGCGCCAGGCTCCGTCGGCGCGTTGGCGCAGCGTTTCGCGCGTGGCTGCGAATGGTTTGGCGCCGAAGTTGACGACGACGGAGCCTTCGCCGATGGCGTAGTTGCCGTCGGGCGTAACGAAGAACGTGGCGGCCTGGACCTTGGCGTCCTTCTGGTCCTTCTCGGTGACGAAGACCACGACGCGCGTAATGCCCGGCGCCTGCGTGGGCTGGATCTCCATCACGCGGTAGACGCGATTGGGGTCGTACCCCCAGACGGCGTGGAGAAACGCATTGACGGTATCGACCGTGGGCGATTTCGCGGTGAACAGCCTGGGATTTGCGGGTGGCAAAGGATCGACAGCGGGCAATACTGGGCCGATTTCCGAGCCACGCGCCGGTGCGGCCTGCGGTGCGGGCGCGGCGGGAACAGGTTGTGCGATTGCAAGCGGTGCGACGAGGGCCAGTGCAGCAGCAGCGAGGAGCGGCGAAGCGAGGTTCTTCAAGCGGGATCCTTCAGGAGAGTGTCGGCACGTCCATTGTAGACGCGGCGCGTTTAGAGCTCGAGCTTGACGGCGATAGGAAAGCGGCGGCCGGTACCGAAGGATTTGCGCGTGATCTTGAGGATGGGCGCGGCCTGCTGGCGCTTGTATTCAGCGCGCTCAACGAGCGAGAGCACGCGGCGGATGAGGTCGAGGGAGACGGCTTCCCTTCCCGATGCCTGGAGTTCGGCGAGTATCTCTTCGGCGGAGCGGTAGCGCTCGACGTAGGCTTCGAGGATGGGATCGAGGAGATCGTAGGGCGGGAGCGAGTCGGTATCAAGTTGGCCTGGGCGAAGCTCGGCTGAGGGAGGCTTGCTGATGGTGTTTTCGGGAATGATCTCGCGATTGCGATTGACGTGGCGGGCGAGCGCGTAGACGCGGGTTTTGAAGACATCGCCGATGACAGCGAGCGCGCCGACCATGTCTCCGTAGAGGGTGCAGTAGCCCGTGGACATTTCGCTCTTGTTGCCGGTGGTGAGGACGAGCGCGCCGAACTTGTTGGAGACAGCCATCAGGAGAGCGGCGCGGACGCGCGGCTGGAGGTTTTCCTCCGCGAGGCCGAACGGGGTTCCGGCGAAGAGCGGAGCGAGCGCTGCCTGATATTGCGCGAAGATGTCGTGGATGGCGATCTGTTCAAAGCGGATGCCGAGGTTTTCGGCGAGCGAGCGAGCGTCATCGATGGAGCCGGTGGAAGAGAATTCGCTGGGCATGCCGAGGCCGAGGACGTTCTGATGGCCGAGGGCTTCAACAGCGATGGCGGCGACGAGGGCTGAGTCGATGCCGCCGGAGAGCGCGACAAGGGCTTTGGAGAAGCCGCACTTGCGGACGTAGTCGCGCGTGCCGAGCACGAGTGCGGAGTAGACGGCGTCGATATCGAGTGCGGGATCGTAGGGTTCGGAGAGCTGCACGGGAGAATCGGACATCGCGGGTTTCGGAGGATTTGCGTCTCCAGTCGCGCTCGATGAGACGGCGCGGGAATGGGCCACGCGGCCCGACTCGACGGGCGGCCGTGCGTGGGCGTAGTACTCCTCGGCGGCGGCAGCAAGGTCGAAGTGAACAAGGTTTTCCTCGAACGAGGCGGCGTGCGCGAGGACTTCGCCGGCGGGCGAGAGGACGAGCGAGGATCCGTCGAAGACCAGCGAGTCATTGCCGCCGATCTGGTTGACCATCACAACGAAGGCTTGATGACGGCGGGCGATGGCGGCGAGCATCTGGCGGCGGAGATCGCGCTTGCCGGCCCAGTAGGGGGACGCGGAGATGTTGAGGATAAGGCGCGGCGCGCGGGCGACTGGGTCAGGAAGTGTGGCCCACTGGCGCATCAGTTCGTCTACGGGATCGACGGAGTAGAGGCGCTGCGGCCAGAACGCTTTGTCGTTCCAGGCATCTTCGCAGACGGTGATTGCCAGCGGGGCGCCGTCGAGCAAGGTGAGCGTCTGGCGCGCGGCAGGTTCGAAGTAACGCTGCTCGTCGAAGATGTCGTAGAAAGGCAGCAGCATTTTCTGCTGGGTGAAGGCGATGCGACCGCCGCTCAGCAGGGCCGCGATGTTGCGAGCATGCTTGCCGGATGGCTGGCCTTCCGAAGGTGATGTCGCAACCGCAGCGCCCACCAGCAGCGCCGGGCCGTCGGTGGAAGCGGCGAGTTCGTTCAGAACTTGTTCCGCGCGGGCGAGGAAGGAGGATTTTTCGAGAAGGTCCGCGGGGGGATAGCCACAGATGGACAGCTCGGGGAAGATGACCAGATCGGCAGACTTGGGCTCGGAATGCGCGCGCGCGGCAAACTCGCGGATTAGGCGCGCGTTGCCGGAGAAGTCTCCGATGGTGGGGTTGATCTGGGCGAGAGCGAGCTTCACACCTCTAGTTTACGAGGTTCCAGGTTCGCGGTTCGAGGAGGGTGCGAGATGCGAGTTCTTGATGTGTGGCAAGCGACTGAATCCGAGGGATCCGGGCCGCAAACCTCGAACCGCGACCCTCGGACCATGAACGTTGCTTACGTTCCGGTGCCGGAGAAGACGACGCCAACGGTGCGCGCGAGGATTTTGAGGTCGAGCCAGAGTGTCCAGTTCTCGACGTAGGCAGTATCGAGTGAGATATAGCTGTCGAAGGAAGGATCCTGGCGTGCTTCCACTTGCCAGAGCCCAGTCATGCCGGGCAGGACGTCGAGACGGCGGAGATGGGCGATGTCGTACTGCTCGACTTCGCTGGCCAGCGGCGGACGAGGGCCAACGAGACTCATGTCGCCGCGGAGGACGTTGAGGAGTTGAGGAAGCTCGTCCAGAGAATACTTGCGCAGGATGCGGCCGACGCGGGTGATGCGGGGATCGTTGCTGATCTTGAAGAGAATACCGGAGCGCTCATTCTTATGCTCAAGGTCTTTCTTAAGTTTGTCGGCATCAACGCACATAGTACGGAACTTAAAGCAGGCAAAGGAGCGCCCCTTGCGTCCTGTGCGTTGGGCACGATAAAGAACCGGACCGCGCGATTCCAGTTTGATGGCAATGGCGATGGCGAGAAGAAAAGGCCACCCGAGGAGGATGGCCAGTGTGGCGCCGGCGATGTCGATGGCGCGTTTCAGCAGGAAAGCGCCGATGGCGAGGTCGCGGCGATGCAGAGGGATGGTGGGAAACTGGCCGATGTATTCGACGGGCGCGTTCCAGGCGAGGCCATCGTAGAGATCGGGCACGACCCGGACATCGATGCCCATCGCGCGCGCCTCTTCGACGAGTGCGATCACGAGCTTCTTCTCGGCGGGGACGGAGAAGAATATCTCGTCTACGAAGAGAGAGCGCGCAAGTTGGAGGCAGTTGCGAACATCTCCGATGATGTCGATGTCGCCGGACTCGGCCTCGCGTTCCGAGAGCGCGACGAAACCCTTGAAGCGAAACCCCAGGTGACGAAGAGATTCGAGGTGGTTACGCAGCGCGTGCGCGACCCGTCCGGCACCGACGATAAGCACGTTGCGTGTCTCCAGCCCTTCGCGATAGCGCTTGTAGACCATTCGCCGCCAGACCGCACGGCGCACGCAGAGCAGCGCAGTAGAGAACATGACCAGCAGCACCATAGCTACTCGTGAGACTTCTTCGGCGCGGGCGAGGTAAAGAGTGCCGCACAGGAGCAGGCCTGCGGTCAATCCGGCCTGGACAGTCAGTCGCTGCTCGTTGAGGCCATTGCGGCTGAGGATCGAGCCGTAAAGACCATAGGAACGGTTGAGGGCAATGAGCAGAAAACCATACCAGGCGATGTAGGCGTAGGCAGTTGGCGGGGCCGGGTGGTGCAGGAAGGTTGCGAGCGGAACAGCCGTAGCGCCTACCTCAGCACGAAAGCGCAGTGCGAAGATTGCTGCGAGGGCGACCGTCAGCAGGTCGGCTGTGGCCCAGAAG
>DATNEM010000280.1:0-10490 GCA_035552995.1 Acidobacteriaceae bacterium
CAAGTCCAACGTCACCCTTCACATCGCGGCCTCCGGCAAACTCCTCGGCTCCGCCGACGGCAAACAATACCACGCCGTCGACGCCATCCCGCTCCACGGCGACACCACGCTCGTCGACGGCAATGTATCCCTGCTCTTCGCCGTCAACGCCACCAACGTCACCGTCGAAGGCCCAGGCACCATTGACGGCCAGGGCCTGCAGTTTCACTCCGCCGTGCGCGGGACGCCGCCACCGTCAGGCCGCGGCGGCAACAACCGCCCGTACCACATCCTCGCCTACCGCTGCACCAACCTCACCGTCCGCAACATCGATCTGATCGACTGCGCATACCACTCCATCCGCGTCATCCAGTCGCAGCGTGTCCACATGGATGGCATCTACATCCACTCGCGCGTCAACTCCAACAACGACGGCTTTCACTTCATCTCCGCCTCGTATGTCACCATCACCAACTGCTGCATCAAGTGCGGCGACGACGCCTGCGCTCTCTTCGGCTCCTGCCAGAACATCGCCGTCACCAATTCCTACTTCTCAACACGTTGGTCCGTCTTTCGCTTCGGCGGCGGCCATGCGGAAAACGTCACCATCTCCAACTGTCTCCTCGCCGACGTCTTCGGCTGCCCCATCAAGTTCCAGGGCGACCCCGGTTCCGTCTTCGAGAACATGTCCTTCTCCAACCTTGTTCTCGATAACGTCACCGGCCCCATCTCTATCTCCGTCGGCGGACATCTTCCTCCGCCCAACGACAAGCAGCCCGTCGTCTGTCGCAACATCGCCTTCTCCAACATCCATGGCACCGTCACTACCAACCCGCCGGAGCACGTCCCGGAGTCCACAGTGCTCGGCACTGGCAACAACCCCGGCGAGCACCACTCCTGCATTGTCCTCAACTCCGTCAACGACTCTGTCCTCGAAAACATCTCCTTTGACAACGTGCACCTCATCTTCGGCGGCGGCGGCACCGCGGAGGACGCAGCCATCCGTGACGTCCCCAAAATCTTCGGCGAATACTTCCGCCTCGGCGCCATCCCCGCCTACGGCCTCTACGCGCGCAACGTCCGCGGCATCACCATGAACAACGTCCGCCTCCAGGTCGCCTCGCCCGAACTCCGCCCCGCCATCATCCTCGACCACGTGGAAGACTTCGCCGTCAACGGCCTCGGCGTCGAGGGCAACCCGCAGGCCGAATCCGTCCTGCGCTTCATTGACTCCAAACACGCGCTCATCACCGCTGCCCGCGTCCTCAATCCGTCGCCAACTTTCCTGCAACTCGAAGGCTCAGACAACTCCGCCATCATCCTCGAGGGCGGCGACCTCACCCGTGCCGCCTCTCCCGTCGCTTACAAAAACGGTGCCACCGAATCCGTCATCAAGCTCCGCACGTGACGTGTTTTGAAAAGGGCACGCCTTCAGCTGTGCCGCAGCCGCTGCGGGTCGATGTTGGAGGCGCCAAAGGCGCGTTCTAACCAGCTTGGGCCGTGGGCCCAGGTAACGACAACCAAGGAAATAGAGGCTGAAGGCCCGAGCTATCGTTCGCCGCACCACAACACACAAATCATGATCGACCGCCGCATGCCCGTCACCCGCCGCACCGCACTCCAACTCACCGCGGCCGCGCTCGCCGCACCGCGCACGCTCCTCGCAGCGCCAGCCAAAGAAGACTGGTCCGCCGGCATCATCGCCACTACCATGCGCCGCACGCCCGACGCCAAAGACCTCGGCGGCTGGAGCTACGCCATCTCGCTCTACCTCTACGGCCAGTACCTCTTCTACAAGCGGACCGGCGACAAGAAGCACCTCGACTACATCCAGCGCTGGGTCGATGCCCACGTCTCCGACGCCGGCGTCATCGACCGCAAGATCGACGCACTCGATTACATGCTTCCGGGCAACCTCCTCCTCATCCTGCACAAGGAGACCGGCGCCCCCAAATATAAAACTGCTGCCGACTCCATCCGCACGCGCTTCGATACCTATCCCCGCACCGCCGACGGCGGCTTCTGGCACGCGCTCTCCCGCCAGCACCAGCTCTGGCTCGACGGCATGTTCATGTCCATGCCGTTCCTCGTCCGCTACGGCGCGCAATATAACGACCTCGCCTACGCCTGTGACGAGGCCGCCAAACAGCTGCTCATCTACGCCTCGCACCTCAACGACCCCGCCACCGGCCTCATGTTCCACGCCTATGACGAGTCCGGCGCGCAGCCATGGGCCGACCCTGCGACGCACCGCTCCGCATACTTCTGGTGCCGCGCCATCGGATGGTTCGGCATGGCCATCATTGAGGTCCTCGAACTTATGCCGCACACCCACCCGCAGCGCCCAAAGCTTCTCGCACAACTCCGTCAGCTCGCCGCGGCCTACAAGAAATACCAGGACCCCAAAACCGGCCTCTGGTTCCAGATCGTCGACAAGGGCTCCCTGCCTGCCAACTGGCTTGAGACCTCAAGCTCCTGCATGTTCGTCTACACGCTCGACCGCGCCATCGAGCGCGGCTACATCCCGCACTCCTACGCCTCGGTCGTGCGTCGCGGGCACGCCGGCGTCCTCGCCAAGCTCGACCGCGACGCCGACGGCTTCGCCCACATCCACGACATCTGCGAAGGCACCAACGTCTCCGACCTCGACTACTACCTCAACCGCAAACGCAACACCGACGACTTCCATGGCCTCGGCGCCTTCCTCATCATGAACGAGCAACTCACCCGCCGCCACCTCGCATGATTCCGGCGCTTCGGGCCGTGCTTTCCGAAATCCTAAGTTGCGGCGCTTCGTCAACCCCTCCCCCTTTGGGGAGGGGCTTTTTTAACTTGCCGCTCGCTACCTCACATGCACCGGCCCTGCCGTCGTCGCTGCGCCCTCCCCCGCAGGATTCACCGCACGCACCTCGAACATGTAGTCCCCCACCGTCAACCCATCCACCACATTGAACGTTGTGTGCGTCCCTTCAAGCGCCACCACATTCCTGCCGGTGAACACGACCTTCTTCCCACCCGGCTGGATCGTCACCGTATATGCCAAGATTGGCGCGCGCGCGTGTCCCGCATTGTGGGATTCTGAATCTCTATTTTGAGATTTGGAATCGGGTTCCATTCCTGGTGATTGGAAGTGAACGCTCGCGATTCCATCGCCCGGCAGCACGCTCACATGCTGCGGCGCTGCTGGCACAAGCATCGGAGCATCCCTCGGCGTCACCGGCATTGAAGGCAGCGACGCCACGCCTTCACCCTCCTTGTTCACCGCACTCACGGTAAACGTAATCGGCGCGCCGACCGGCAGCCCGCGCAGCTCTACATACGTCAGCTTCCAGAAGTTCTCATTCGAGATGCGTGCCTCCGCCCCATTCGACGCGCGCACGACATAGCTCTCCACGGGAGACCCGCCCACATTCACCGTCGGACACCAGGTCACATACGCCATGCCATTTCCCACCCACGCCGCCACTCTGCTCGGCGGCTCCGGTGCCGCGGGCCGTGCAAACTTCAGCGCCGCAATCTGGCGGTATTCCGGCTCCAGCCCGGCCGCGCCTATAACCTCCTTCGGCGCAGCGTCCAGCGACGCAATCAGCCTGTTCCCCTCCACTATTACATTCTGTTTCGAGGAATCTGCATCGCCCTGTTGCCACCAGTTTCCCTCAATCGCCAGCGGATCGTAGTCTTCTCCCTTGGCGTCGTCGTACCAGTCCTTGTGCCGCGATCCCCAATTGTCCATATCGGTGTGGAACATTACGTTGCCGCTTACCGTAATCATTGACGAGCCATTGTCCGTATAAATCCCGTGTCCTGACCCGTACTGGTCATAAATCACATTCTTCGATAGCCTCTCGCCGGACTTCAGCGTCTCGCCCGTCCGCCCCTGCGTATAGATACCGCCGCCATCCGACAGCACCAGCATCAGGTTGTGCGCCAGATTCTTCTCAATCACATTCCCCATCGACCTATTCGCCTGCCCCGCCATCTGAATCTTGTCCGGCCATCCGCCCCATCCAATCGACATCGCGGCATACGGCATCTGCTCCAGCTCGTTGTGCGCTACATACGTCCGCCGGGCATACCCAATCACAATCCCGACCCCCCCTCTGTACTCCGCGCCCACATTGCGAAACAAGTTGTTCTCAATCCGGTTGTCGCTTGCAAACTCCGCATCCGGCGCCAGTGGCGCATTCACGCCCGCCAGTTCCAGGCCGTTGCCTGAGATGTCCTCAAACACGCACCCTACCGCCGCATCCCGCTGCGCGCCCTCACCCAGATCCAGTCCCGCCGCGCCGAGGTGCACGAACGCGTCGCGCCGGAACTGCACCTCATGCGCGTAGCTCGCCCGCACATTCGCCGGCTCTTTCGTCCACGCACCATACGGACACGTCCCACCTGGAACCAGCGTGCACAGCCCCTGCTTAGCCGCGCCCTCCGCTCCCGTCACCTGATAGCCCGCCTGAATCTCCGAAAACCCATCAGGCCCATCCGGCCCAAGCCACGTCGCATACGAAAACTGAATTCCCTGAAACACGATGTTCCGCACCGGCTTCTCCGCCGTCCCGCGCAGCTCCACCAAAGTCTCCAGCGCCGGCATCTCTACATCCGCCCTTGTCAGGTCCTCGTTTCGCCGTGGCACGTAGTAGATCTGCCCCTCCGCGCGATCGAAATAAAATTGCCCCGGAGTCCCCAACAGTTCGAACGCGTTCTCCACATACGTCGGCTGCTTGCCCACGCTCTTTGGTCCCACCAGGTTAGCCGTGCGAGCTCCATTGGGCAGCATCGCGCGCTGCGTCGAGTTCGTCCAGCACGGCTCCGCCATCGTGATCTTTGTCCCATCGATCGCCGCCACCGGACATCGTGGCTCCGTCCACGACCCCAGTCCCACGCTCGGCTCCGACCACACCGGATTCCCGCCTGTATACACAAACTCCATCGTCGAACCGTTCCGCCACTTTGCCAGCGTCATGTCCGCAGCCGTATAACCCGTGTCCGTCATGGTAAGCGCTGTCGGAAGCCGCCCGCGCGTCCGCGTTGCCCGCACGCCGTCGATATACATCTGCCGCGAGTCCTTTACCCCCGCCGGCGCCGGCGCCGACCATACATTCCTGGCCGCATTCGTGCGTTTCCAACCCGTCACCCGCACGCCGCCGCTGATGACCACCCGCGATCCTGGTACCGCCGCAAAAACCAAGTTGTGCCCATTCGTGCCCGAATCTTCCTGCCTCACGATTAGCGGCTGGCTCAGCCGGTATACACCAGTCTCCAACTCAATCCGAACATCGTTAGTGGCCGTCGGCATTCGCAGCTCTGCGCGGTGTACAGCTTGCTGCAATGTCAGAAGAGGTTTGGAGAATGTTCCGGAACCACCATCGTTGCCGTTCGGCGAAACATATATCTGGGCCGTCGCTGAAGAGACCGTGCATAGGATTACGAAGGCAGTCGCCACGCTAATTTTATGAATCCTGTCGAGAGACGGGCTCAGAGCGGAAGAGAGCATTTGTGTCTCCTTCAATTAAGATGATGTCACCTTAGCATGAATACGTATACATAGAGCCTTCCCAGGTTCCTTGATGGGACATGAATTGGCGCTTCTTGAGGCCGAGTCTAAGATCTATCCCGAGGCCAGCAAATCAGTGAACTGGAGAGGGTGAAAATACTCGGTCCGCTTTTTGTCCACCTTGGATAAGGGCTTTGACCCATTACCGCTCATTGAGCCCGAATTCAATCGTAGGCCTAAGTCACTCGATCTAAACAACAACGGGAGAAAAGTTGGAGGCGCGGGTCGGGATCGAACCGACGCATAAAGGTTTTGCAGACCTCTCCCTTACCACTTGGGTACCGCGCCTCGCGGGCCTGCGCTTCAGTGCGCACACCCGGATGAACAGGGAAGAGTGTATCGCAGGTGGGGAGTTTTTGGAGCGGGAGACCGGGGTCGAACCGGCGACATCTTCCTTGGCAAGGAAGCACTCTACCACTGAGCTACTCCCGCTCGTACAGCAGCAAGTATAGCGGCCCAACGCATTGCCGGTCAACGAAGTCCGCGTTATGGCGGGCCTGTGGAAGCGCTTTCGCTCCCGATCTTTATATGTATCGAAGAATTACTGCCCCGCCGCTTCCGGCGGCACGGGAATGCGCGGGCCGGCGGCAATGTCGGAACGCCGCCGCACCACATGCGGTGTCACCACAACCACCAGTTGCGTCGATTGCCTCTGAACGTTATTCGTGATGGGAAGCCGGAATCCTGGCAACTCGCTCAGCCCAGGCAACCCGGACATCGCGGAGACCTCACTACTGCTGACCAGGCTGGAAAGCAGGGCGCTCTGCCCCTCGCCCACGCTCATATTGGAGTCGAACTCGCGGTTCGCGAGCACTGGAATGCCGTTCACCGAATTGCCGGTGAGGGCCGCGATCTTTAGCTTCAGCTTCATGCTGATGCGGCCGGACTTCTCCATCGTCGGTGTCGCGTCCAGCGTGATGCCCAGGTCCTCATAGGTAATTTGCGGAATCGTCGTGGTGCTGCCGCCCGTGAACTGTGACAGGAGGTTCGCGATCGGCACTCCGTTGACCGTGGCATTGTTCAGATTGCCCAAGGCGCTCGCTGCGCCCGAGAGGCCCGCTGTGTAGGTGGAATTTGTCACTGGATAGCGCATGCCTTCGCGGAAGGTCGCCTGCTCGCGGTCGCGCACCCGCAACTGCACGTCGTCCAGTGTTCGCGTGTCGCTGGAGTTCAGCCCGAGATTGATGCCGAGGCTGCCGGTCTCCGTAATTCCCGTCTGCGTAATGCCCCCGCCGAAGATGCCAATGGTCGAATTCAGTAGGCTGCTCTTGACCAATCCGGATCCGATCAGCGCCGCGGCGATCTCGAAGTTACTCGCCGTCGGGCTGATAAGCCCTTGCGCGATTGCCTGTTGCACCAGTGACGCATTTTGCTGCACCAACTGCGCTGCTGCCTGGTCCACGTTGTAAATTCCGAACGCATTCGGAATGTTTGCGCCTGCCTTCAGCGTCTTGGTGGTATCGACTTCATAGAGCCGCACCTCGACCAGTATCTCTCCGCGCGCCTCCTGGAGTCCCTGCACTGTCTGGTTCAACGCGCCGATCACGCTCTCCGGAGCACGCACTACAATCGCTCCGCGGGTCGGTTGCGGAGTGAATGTCGCTTTGTCGAAGATGCCCTTCAGCAGTTGAACGGTCTCATTGAACTCATCGGTGGCAAGGCCCGGCAAATAGACCGTTTCCTCCAGCTGCCGCTCCAGCCGCGTGCGATTGGCGTTATCGTTCTTCGCCACCAGCACGGTGGTTTCGTCGACCGGCACCAGCAGGATGTTGGTCATGGCGGTGAGCGCGGTGACGGCCTGTGTGTAATTGACCTCTTCCATATTGAAGCGAAGGTTCTTGTGCTCTACGCTGCCGTCGAGTGCTGTCTTGATCCCATACGCCTGAAAAAGGCGGCGGATTACGTCATAAGAATCGCCGCCGAGATTGAAGCTCTGGGTGCCGCGGGTCGGGGCTAAATGAATTGGCCCAGCGGCATTGGGCACAATGCTCCATGGGACTGCAGCTTCGCCGGCGCCAACCTGCTGCGCGCTGCTTTGTTCTGCGTCGGCAATTGGGGTTGCGGCAAGCGGTGCAATGCCCGCGTGGGTTTGCCCGTTACTCAAGCTCATCGGCGGCTCGACATGCTCCAGCACAAGCGGATTCCCCGGATCGATGGCGCGCGCCTGTTCCAGCAGCGACTGCGCCTTGTTCTCGTCCCCGCCGGACCGGGCCTGACTCACCTTGCGCACCAACTCCACGATGCGGTGCTGGCGGGCGATCATTGCCGCGGTGGCATAGCTGCCGTTGCCCGGATCCAGCATGGCGGCATGTTCAAAAGCACGTTGTGCCGCTTCGAGTTCGTCGCGGTCGAGCTTCTTTGCGCCGTCCATATAAGCACTCTCAGCCTCGCGCCGCTGCCGCTTCGTGATCGTAGGCCCAGGCAGAGCGGCTGGACCCACAGGCATCCCCGAACTCTGCGGCGGAGTGCCCGAATCCCGCTGTACTGCACCGGCCTGACTTGTCTCCGGCGTTTGTGCGGCAACCGCCTCGGAAACCTGCGCGGCAGATGTTTCTGGCGTCTGTGCGAACGTTCGCGCGGAAAGCCCGATTGCCATCGCAGCCCACATAATCGCCGCGGCGCACACTGCATGCGCACGGGCGTCAGGCAGGCCGCTGCAAGAGCGGCCAGGATGGGCTTTCCGGAACATTAGCTGCAATTTTAGACGTGTAGCGTCCGGCGAAGGGGTTTCGATCTCCTGCCCTTTACCCAGTACGGCAAATATGACAGATTCGGTGTTTGCGATCAGCCTTGCCGGCCGTTGAACATCCCCGGGATTCGCATACGCTGGCCCACCACGGCACGCTGCGGCAGGGGTAGCGCCCGCTCGCTCATCACCGGACGTCGCATCCCGCGGCGGATCTGCGCGGTGTCCATCTCCAGCTCCGCGAGCGTGCGGCTGAGCGTGTTGCGATGCATGCCGAGCTCGGTTGCGGCCTTGCACTGGTTTCCCTTGTGTTGCGCCAACACCTCGAGGATGTAGCGCTTCTTGAACTGCTTCACCGCATCTGCATAGCCGATTCCGGCAGTGTGCATCTGCATCACCAGGGCATCCAGTTCTCGCTTCAAAGGGCCACCTCACTCATCGTGCATCCTCAATCCCACAGAAGCCAGATCATCGGCTGCGGCAGCAATTTTTGTGCTGCGCCGTACGACGGCGAATCCCGATGACTGACTGAACTACTGTAGACCACTCAGCTCGGCTTGATCCAGTCCGGTGCGTTGTGTTTGAAATCGAACGCGCCGTCGATCATCTGTTGCTGGAGGTATTGAGGTACGAGGAAGGATACATCATGGGCGAGAGCAAATAAATAGGGAGTCAACACGGAAGTTGTCAGCAGTTCCGATTGCGGCGCAGCGATCGAGGCCGCCATCACAATGCCGAGTCCGACCAGGCAGCCGCGCGCGAACCCAAAGGCCGTGCCCAGCACGCGGTCGAATCCTCCGAGTCCAACCTTGCGCAGCATCTTCTGCAGCGCCCAGCCGGCGATCTGCATGGCGATTGTCACCAGCGCCACAACCACCAGAAAGCCGAAGATCTTGCGCGCCGGCGGAGGCCATGCCAGCCGCGATGGAGAGATCAAATCGCCCACATCGGCGTAGCACCACGTCGCGATCTGGAAGCCGCCAATCAGACCGATCAGGCCAAAGGCCGCGCGCACCAGCCCGGTGCGAAAGGCGAAGAACATCGACGCAACCAGCATGAGGACCAAGGCCCAGTCGAATGCGTTCCACTGCGTATAGGTCAAATAGTTCATCGTTGAGCACTCTCGAGTTCGCGCTCCGCGCCGGCTCCCGTCAGCTCCGCGCGCCCGGTCAACAGACGGAACGCGTCCATGTATTTCTGTCGCGTGCGCGACACAACCTCTTCGGTCAGCGACGGTGCTGGCGCCTGTTTATTCCACCCGATCTCTTCCAGATAGTCGCGCACGAATTGTTTGTCGAAGCTCGGCTGCGCTCCGCCGGGCGCATAGCCGGTGGCCGGCCAATAGCGCGAAGAGTCCGGTGTCAGTACCTCATCGGCCAGCACAATGCCGGTTCCATCAATCAAGCCGAACTCGAACTTGGTATCGGCGAGGATCAGTCCTTTGCTCGCGGCGAGGGCCGAGGCCTTTTCATAAATCCGCAGGGTCAGACTGCGCAGCTCCGCGGCCGTTTCCCCCCCGACTGCCGACTCCACCTGTTCGTAGGAGATGTTTTCGTCGTGGCCGCCCGTGTTGATCTTCGCCGCAGGCGTGAAGATCGGCTCAGGCAGCTTGTCCGATTCGCGCAGACCGGGGGGCAGGGCAATGCCGCAGACAGCGCCGGTGGCCTTATAGTCTTTCCAGCCGGAGCCGGAGAGATATCCGCGCACCACGCATTCCACGGGATACATCTGCGCTTTGCGCACCACCATGCTGCGTCCAGCGATCTGCTCGGCGAAGAGAGGATGCGTAGCGACTTCCGCGGCTGGGAGTTTGGACCCGAAGATCTGTTCACTGAACGGGGTAAGGTACGCCGCGATGCCTGAGTCGTCCGAGGCGAGCAGGTGGTTCGCGACGGTCTTGCCCAGAAAATCGAACCAGAAGGCGGAGATTTGCGTCAGGATGCGGCCCTTGTCCGGGATGCCCGAGCCCAGCACGTGATCGAACGCGGAGATGCGATCGGTTGCGATGAACAGCAACATATCGCCCAACGCATAAATGTCACGCACCTTACCGCGCGCGAGGAGCGGCAGGCCGCCGAGCCGGGTGGTGAGCAGGGCTTCCTTCATAGGAAAACGGTACCACCCTCCACGCTCGATTTCCTCTCGCCACAGGCGGTAGCGGCAATACAACTTTGGTTCATTCAGCGCCGATTTGGTCAGCCGTGTGCAGAGAAGTGCGCAGCGAGCGCGTCGACCAGCGATGCGATCGTACCTTCGCGGGCTTCCACCTGC
>DATNEM010000281.1:0-4182 GCA_035552995.1 Acidobacteriaceae bacterium
CGACTGCCAGCGCCGGACGATTCCCTCGAAGGCCCCGGTCTCCCCGGCGATCACACGCATAGCGTCGCGGCGATCGTCCTCCGCGGTGCGGGGCGCGGCTGAAGCGCCGCGATCCTTCTCCGCGCGGAGAAATGGTGGGGCGGCCTGGTCGTCTGTCGCTGTCAACCTGTCACCTGCATCCAGTGTGACTCCGGGGAGACATCTGCGGTTTCGTTTTTTCCAGGGAAAGAATAATGAAACCGCTTGCTATACCGGGTGGTCATACTCATCGAAACCGGAACCCAGATACGAGGTAATGAAAATGCTTCCAGCAATGCTAATGTTCGACGCCGATCTGAATCATATAGATCCAGCTTTCGCCGTTTTCTTCTTTCTTTCCATCGGCGCAATTGCGCTGTTTACTTTTCTGTCGGTCGCCACATTTAGCGGCACTCGCCAGGCGGAGCGCGAGGCATATTACAAAGCCGAAATGATGAAGAAGATCGCCGAGGTGGGCGGCAGCAGCAACCCCGCACTCGATTACCTGCGCGAGCAGGAGCGCATTGCAGCCGCGAAGCGGCTCGGGGGATACAAACTCGCCGGGTTGATCAACATCGGCGTGGGCCTGGGTGTGATGGCACTCCTGGGAGGGTTGGTGCGCGAGGTGCCGGTGTACCTGTGTGGCGCAATCCCAGCCCTCGTCGGCGTGGCGCTGCTGGCGCATGCCATGTTGTTTGCGCCGGAACGTGAACAGGTTAGGTGACGGCCCATATCTAACGGATCGGTTTCAGCGTGCGCCGCCACCGCGTGTCATCGAAGAAGTGGAGCGCAGTGTGCAGCGCGACCCTGGCCTCATCGGCAACTGAAGTTTTATTGCCCCGCTCACTCGGCGTGACGAACGACCAGTAGACAAATAGCGGCCGACCGATCAGGTTGTCGCGGTGCACGAAGCCCCAGTAGCGGCTGTCCAGGCTGTTGGCGCGGTTGTCACCCATGACAAAGTAGCAGTCCGCCGGAACGATCAACTCGCTATCGCGCACGTGCTCCGGCATCTCCAGCGCCCAGGTTGCCGTCACTCCCGACACCAGCGCTCCCGAGCGGGCAGGGAAGTCGTCGCGATACGCATCGTAGTTCGTGGCGTCGATCTTCGCGGCATAGGGCTCATTCTGCGCTATGCCGTTGACGTAGACCAGGCCATGCTCCAGGTGAATCCGGTCGCCGGGCAGACCGATCACGCGCTTCACCAGGGTCAGGTACTGCCCATCGCCTTCCTGCAACAGTGGCTTGTGGAATACGACCGGCTCGCCGCGCTGCAAGGCACGATAGGGCAACGGGGCCCAGTGCGTCGGCGGTGCCAGCGAGGTATTGTCCGCGATCACGTGATCGCCGACCAGGATGGTGCTGGCCATGGACGCCGACGGGATGACGAAGTTCTGTGCGATGAAGGCGAGGACGAAAAGCCCGGCCGCGAGCGTTGTGCAGATGGAAGCGAGCGATTGAAGGCCCGTTTCTTTTTTGCCATCGGGCTTGCGATTGCGTGGTTCTTTCATTGATCTCTCATTCCTCATCGAGTCTGCAATGAGACCTGCTGCGCGGCCAGCAGTTCGCGGATGCCCTTCTCTGCGTAGTCCAGCATGGTCAACAGTTGGGTGCGGGAGTAGGCCACGCGTTCAGCTGTCGCCTGCGTCTCCACCATGCCGCCGTCGGCCAACATCACCACGTTCATGTCCACATCCGCACGCGAATCTTCCTCGTAGGCCAGGTCGAGCAGCACGTTGCCATCGACGATCCCGACCGAAGTCGCCGCAATCATTTGCTTCAGCGGCGAAGCCTTCAGAGTTCCCGCAGCCACCAGGCTGTTCAGCGCCAGCGCCAGCGCGACCGATGCGCCGGTGATGGCCGCGGTCCGCGTGCCGCCATCGGCCTGCAGCACATCGCAGTCGAGAATGATGGTGCGTTCGCCCAGCGCCTTCATATCCACCACGGCCCGCAGGCTGCGCCCGATCAGCCGCTGGATCTCATGGGTCCGCCCGCCGATCTTGCCCCGCTCAGCCTCCCTTGGCGTGCGCGTCAAGGTGGCGCGGGGAAGCATTCCGTACTCGGCGGTCACCCAGCCGCGGCCGGAGTTGCGCGTCCATCCCGGCACACCGGTCTCAACTGTCGCATTGCAGAGCACGCGCGTATTGCCCGTCTCCACTAGTACGGAGCCTTCGGCCGTTGCGACATAGGCGGTGGTAAAACGCGTGGGGCGCAAAGCGTCCGCCGCGCGGCCATCCGGACGGAAGATATTGGTTGTGGCAGCTAGGGGTGCACTGGCTTCGGCGGCAGGAGGCATCCCGCGATTATAGTTTGCGCACCTCGTCTGCCCGTCGATCTCCAGGCAACGACAGCGCGTGGAACAGGACGGAGGCGACCCTTCCCGATTCGGGACGGGTTCCAATTTGGGAATCCGGGGCGGCAGGTTATCTTCGTTACAGTTCCCAACGAACACCGCAGATTGTACGTTCCATATCGGGATGCAAGCATTCCCGGAAGGATGTGCCAGACATGTCGAGCGCCACTGTTTTCAATCCGTTGCAGCGGTGTCCCGGTTTGGCACGCAAACTGTTACCAAAGAGGGCAAGCCGGCTCATTCCCAAAGAAGGAGGCCGGCTGAAAACGGATTGATCGGAGAACTTTGTGCGGACCAAACAGAGCAGCACAGCCCACGAGTCAGATTCTGAAGTTCACATAGCCACACGGCACCCAGGCGCGGACCCGGCGATCGCGGCGTCCTCCTTTGGAAGCAAGGATGAGATTGATCGCGATGAAGTGCTTGCCCGGATCGTGCCGATGCACCCGATCCAACGGGTCGAGCAGGACGCGCTTCCTTCTCTTTCTCCGGGCTGCGCGCAACAGGACGAAGGCCTGCTGCACGATGTGCGCAGTCTTGTCTCGGCTGTAGGCCTCTACTGCGATCTGCTGTCGATGCCGCATG
Organism: Acidobacteriaceae bacterium; assembly: GCA_035552995.1. Lineage (GTDB taxonomy): Bacteria > Acidobacteriota > Terriglobia > Terriglobales > Acidobacteriaceae > Edaphobacter. The sequence continues at coordinate 2,957 of DATNEM010000281.1, forward strand.
TACTGCGGCCAGAGCATCGCCACTATGCGGATGAGTTGCGCCTGCTCGGCGAGCGCAGCGGTTCGCTGATCGAACGGCTGATCGGGGCGGCCACAACGCCTGACCGCGGCAGTGGAGGGGGTTCTCCATGTCCATTGAGCCAGGACTGGCGGGCACTTCAATCCGGGCCGCATCCATCGAGCGAAGAGCCGCCGCGCCTCGAAGCGCTGGGGCCGATGGTAGAGCGTTGCGCAGGACTGCTGCATTGCGTTGCCGGCGGACAGTCCGTTGAGATCGTGTACGGCGATGCGTCGGCCTGCACTGTGCGCATTCCCGTGGAATCGGTAGAGCGCATTCTTGTCAACCTGGTGCGCAACGCCGCCACCGCAATGGGCAGAAGGCGCGGGCACATTCGCGTCGGCGTCGGGCTGCGGCCCGGCGATGGACTCAGAGCACGCCCATGGCCCTTCCAGCGGGTTCGGTTTGTGGTCGAAGACTCCGGCTGTGGCATGGCCCCTGCCGAGTTGGAGCAACTGCTCGCCGGCTCCGACCCGTCCGTACCGCATCCTCCTGCTTCCCACGGCGTCGGCTTCCGCGTGGTGCGCGAACTGGTCGAAGCCTCGCGCGGCGAGTTGTTCATCCACAGCAGGCCGGGGCAGGGAACCCGCGTGGAGATCGAATGGCCCGTCGCATCGCTTGAAGCGCATGGACCGGCAACACGCGAGAGCGATGCCAGGTTCGCTGGCCACACCAGGAGGAGCGCATGACGGAACCAGTGCCGCACTCCTCGAAATCCGTTTCCCACAAGGGCGACGGAGGCATAAGCCAGCCATTGGCCTCCGCCGCAATGATCGGCCTCTCTTCCACAGGCTCGATACCTGCCGGCCGCATCCTGCCCGAAGGCCTGCCGCAATTGCGACTCCTGGTCGTCGATGACGACGCCCCGCTGCGCAAGGCATGTGTGGAGATCGCCGCCGGCATGGGCTTTCTCACCTCTTCCGCCGGCAGTGTTCCTGAGGCGCTTGAGGCCATCCAGCAAGACCGTCCCGATCTTGTCCTGCTGGATCTGCGGCTTCCCGGTGGCGGCGGCCTGAAGCTGCTGGCCCAGTTGCGTTCGGGCTATCCGGCAACCGGGGTGATTGTCATGACCGCCTTTGCCACTGTCGGCTCTGCGGTGGAAGCGATGCGCAAAGGCGCCGGCAACTACCTCACCAAGCCGTTCACCATGGAGGGCCTGACCAGTGTGC
>DATNEM010000282.1:0-4202 GCA_035552995.1 Acidobacteriaceae bacterium
TCGGCAAGGCTGGGCACCTCTGGGTTTGAGTCGTCGCGCGCCATCAGGGTGAGTCTACAGAGTTCTTAGTTGTGAGTTCTCGGTTCTGAGGAATGACAACGGCTAACGGTAGAGACGATGCTCGCGGATGTAGGCGGCGACTGCGGCGGGAAGTGTGCGCGCTGCGGGATCGTCGGGGTGCTCTCGCAGTTGCCGGCGCAGCTCCGTCGCGGAGATGTCTTCGTGCACGCCAGAAAGAACATGGATGCCGGCGCGCTGGGCGGATGTGAGCGCAAGCGGTGCGAACTCGGGGCGATCCAGGAACGCTGGTGTAAGATCGAGACCCGGGCGGGAGACGACGATCCACTCAGCGAGGGCGAGGACACGTTCGGGTGAGCGCCACTGGGGCAACGAGAGGAAGCTGTCGGCGCCGGCGATGGCGAAGAGCGTGGCTGCCGGCATGGTGCGAGTGAGCTCTTCCAGCAGGTGCACCGTGTAGTTGGGCGCAGCGGCCGGATGCGGCGCATCGAGGGACGTGACGGCGAAGCGCGGATCGGGCGAGGCCGGCTGATGATTGCCGTCCGCGCACGGATGGGCGAGGGCCAGCGTGACCATGGCCAGGCGGTCTTCAAACGAGGCCGCGGCGGATTCGGGTTTTAGCGGCTGGCGGCCGGTGGGTGCGAAGAGGACGCGATCCAGCGCGAATGCATCGGCGGCGGCGCGGGCCACGCGCAGATGGGCGCAGTGGATGGGATCGAAGGTTCCTCCGAAGAGCGCAAGCCGCATGGGTACAAGGTACGAGGGACAAGGTGCAAGGTACAAGGGAGGCATGGCCACGCGAAGTGGGGCGGTGTGCATCACAGGTGGGTGCGCAGCGGTGTGGGCGCCGATTTCAACAGGCCGGGAGAAGACTTATGGGTGTGGAAAATATGGAAGAGCTGATGCTGGATGAGTTGAAAGACTTGTATTCAGCCGAGAAGCAGATCGTGAAGGCGCTGCCGAAGATGGCTAAGGCATGCGAATCGGAGGAGTTGAAGCAGGCGTTTCAAAGCCATCTGGAGGAAACCAAAGGGCATGTAGAGCGGCTGGACCAGATTTTCGAGGTGCTCGGAAAAGGTTCGCGGGGCAAGACCTGTCATGGCATGCAGGGGCTGCTGGAGGAAGGGTCGGAGATGCTGGAAGAGATCGAGAAGGGCGGCGTGCGCGATGCGGCGCTGATTTCGGCGGCGCAACGCGTGGAGCACTATGAGATTGCGGCCTACGGCTCGGTTCGCGAGTACGCCAAGCTGCTTGGGAAAAAGCAGATCGTCAGTCTGCTGGAGGAGACGCTCGAAGAGGAGAAGGCGGCCGATGAGAAGCTGACCTCGATCTCCCAGCAGGTGAATCCTCAGGCGCTGGAACAGGCGGCTTAGGCCCGGGGTTCAGAACCAGATTTGCAAGAGGAAGGCCGCGGAGCGAAATCCGCGGCCTTTGTTTTGCGATGCTGCTGAGAGCTTACTTCGATTTGCCCGGTCGTGAGATGCGGAAGACGATGCCGGTGCCGAGCGTGATCTGGTAGTTGCTCTGGTTGGGCAGCGCGCCGAAGCCAACGGCGTAGCTGTTCAGGAAGCCGCCGTCTGCTTCGACCACGCGCCAATCGATATGCTTCTTGATCTTCTTGTCCACGCCGACGCCGAAGATATAGGCGATGTTGTTCTGGTAATTGGCGTGGAAGGGGATGCGAGTATGGCCGATGCCGAATCCGCCGAAGGCGTAAGGCATGGTACCGCCGATTTCGTGCCTGGGTGAAAAGCGCAGGCTAAGGTAGCCGTCCTCGCGGTCGAGCTGGGAACCGTACTCGCTCAGGCGGAGAGTTTCGCCGCGGCCGTCGAGGCCGATGTTGACGGGCGAATGGAATTTTCGGATTACGGGAACGCGGTTTAAAACGGGCACGGTATGAATGGTGTAGTAGGCGCCGTAACCCGCTCCGTAGAGCCACGGCTTATCGATATTGCCGTGCGTCCCGGGATGCGCGTAGATGCCTTCCTGAGTGAACTGCTGGGACTCAAAAGTGAAGTAAATGCCTGACTGAGCGTGAGCTGCGGGAACGAGTCCAAGGGCAAGGACGAGGGCAAGTGCAGGCGCAAGAGACCGCAGTTTCATCGATCTTCCTTTGATGGGAGTTATTGGCAGGAAGAAGCATATCGAACTCAAGGAGCGATGTCAGCAAATTTATTTCTATGGGGAAAGGGTTTCTAAACCGGAAACAAGAGACACAGGCAGGTGTTACCGGCCTGGGCACAGGCGTTGCGGGCAGAGGTTTAGAAGCGGACGACGAAACCGGTGGAGAAGCTCAGGAGCTTTACCGGGGGGTAGTTTGCGCCATTGCCCGGCCCGACTGTGGAGCCGGAGACAACTGTGACGGAGCCGTATCCCACCTCAATGGCGCGGAAGTCGAAGTGGCGTGCGAGGCCATAGTCGACTCCGCCGTAGACGGCATAAGCAGCTTTGTTGATGCGGACGGTGGCCTTCTCCGGCTTGGTGGAGGCGTCGCCTACGGTGACCTCGGCGTAGGGGCGGAGCCGGTCGCCTACAGTGCCGGCCACCCGCGCGCCCACCTGGAAGTCGCGGATGGAGGCGTTGGCGGCATGCTGATCGGACCAGCGCACGGTGAAGCCGGCGGCCAGCGGTCCGGAGTGGATGAAGTCGTAATAGCCGCCGCCCTGGAGTCCCCAGAACATGCGCGATTTGGTGTTGAGGCCCAGGAAGGAGAAGGAGCTGGGGTCGACCTGGGAGTCGGTGATGTGCGTGAAGTAGGGATTGAGGTAGATGCCGAAGTTGCCCTGGGACTGGGCTTTCATTTGCGTGGGAGCGACGGCTGCCGTCAGCAGCAGGACGACGGCAGAGGCAAGGCGGAAAAGCTTCATTCAGTGATCCTGTCGAGGTACTAGGTACAAGTTACTAGGTACAGGGGTTGGACGCCGGCATTGGTTCAATGTGGTTGCGGGATCAGTTTATCGGAGAATTGAAGGCTAACGGGAGCGGCCGCGTGCGCTGGGCGCAGGCGGCGGATAGGCGGACTTGAGCTTCGGCGGTTTGTAGACCCCGGCAGGCTTTGGAGCGGAGAGATCGATCGCAGGGCGGTGGGTTCCGACAAGATCGGCGATGGCGTACTTCAGTTTGTCGATGCCTTCGCCGGTTACGGCTGAGATCGCATAGAACGGCATTTTGCGGCGTTTGGCGAATGCGGTCAGCTTCTTGAGCTTGTCAGGATTGGCGACGTCGATTTTGGCCGCTACTAATATAGTTGGCTTCGCGGCGAGCGCTGGGTCGAAGGAAGCGAGCTCGGCGGTGATGGTCTTGAAGTCCGCCACGGGGTCAGGCCGGTCTGATCCCACGGCCGCAGCGCTGCCCTCGATGGCCGAGGCGTCGGAGACATCGACGAGATGGACGATCACGGATGTGCGTTCGATGTGCTTGAGGAACTGGATGCCGAGGCCGTGACCGAGGTGCGCGCCTTCGATGAGGCCGGGCAGGTCGGCGATGGTGAAGGACTGAGTGTGGGGGAACTCGCCAACTTGGACGACGCCGAGGTTGGGTTGCAGGGTGGTAAAGGCGTAGTTGGCGATCTTGGGCCGCGCGGCGGAGAGACGCGAGATGAGCGTAGATTTGCCCACGTTGGGGTAGCCGACGAGGCCGGCGTCGGCGAGGAGTCTCAGTTCGAGGCGGTAGGCGCGCTCTTCGCCGGGGCGGCCGAGCTCATGCTCCCGCGGAGCCTGGTGCGTGGGGGTTGCGAAGTGCTGATTGCCGCGCCCGCCGCGTCCGCCGCGGGCGATGACGATGGTCTCGCCGGGATGGGCGAAGTCGTGAATCTGCTCGCCGGTCGCGTCGTCGTAAAGCAAGGTGCCGACAGGGACTTCGAGAGTGATGGGTTCGCCGGAAGCGCCGGAGCAGTTGGACCCTTCGCCGTGGATGCCGCGCGGGGCTTTCCACTCCGGGTTGAAGCGGAAGTGCACGAGCGTGTTGTGGCTGAGCGAGGAGGACATCAGCACGTCGCCGCCGTGGCCGCCGTCGCCGCCGGAGGGTCCGCCGCGCGGGACGAACTTTTCGCGGCGAAAGGCCATGCATCCGTTGCCGCCGTCGCCCGCCTTGACGCGGATTTTTGCTTCGTCGATGAACATTTTTCTCTTTCAAGTTTAGCCGAGGCGGGTTAGGCTGAACGCATACGAGGGAACTGGATTGGG
>DATNEM010000283.1:0-21635 GCA_035552995.1 Acidobacteriaceae bacterium
TGTCCGGATTCGTCGTTGCCCTCGTCGCGCTCATCCTGCTGCCCACACTCGGGCTGCGCTTCGCCTTTGTCGCCGCGGGCCTTGCCGTCGAATGCCTCGGCGTCTGGTTGCTCACCCAGGCCCATCGCGCGCTCGCAAAGGGTGCGCGATGACTCCGGACCTGATTCTCTTCACCCTCGGCTGTATTCTCCTCATCCCGCTCGCTGCCGCGGGTCTCGGCCTTATCCATCAGGGCCTCGGCCGTTCGCGCTCCGCCGCGCACGCCATGTTGGCAACCCTCTGCGCCTTCGCCATCGCCGCGATTCTCACCGTAGCCGTCGGATTCAACTTCGCCATCGGAGCCATCGGCACTCCCGGCGCCGCGCACACCTTCACCGCCGTCGGCGCGCACTGGGACTGGCTGGGCCGCGGCGCGTTCTTCGCCCACGACATCCACTTCGACTTACCCGACGCCTTCTCCCTCGGTCTGGCGCTCAAACTGTGTTTTCTGATCTTCGCCGCTGGCCTCGCCGCGATGCCCGCGATCTCCGCCGGCGCAGACCGCTGGCGCCTCGCCGCAGTCTGCGCAGCAACTAGCGCGCTCGCACTCTTCTTCTTCCCGCTCTTCGCTCACTGGACATGGGGCGGCGGCTGGCTCACGCAACTCGACGCTAACTTCCATCTTCCCGCATTTACCGACGTTGGCGGCGCAGCCACCATTCAGGTGCTCGGCGGCCTCCTCGCCATCTGCATCGCATGGATCACCGGCCCACGCCGCGGCAAGTTTGAAGCCAACGGCATGCCTGCCGCCATCCCCGGCCATAACATCGTCCTGGTCCTCTTCGGCTGCCTGCTCGCCCTCGTCGGCTGGATCGCCATCGAGTCCGCCGCGTCCATCCTCTTCTACTCTGCCGCGCCGCTCCAGATCGCCGCCATCATCCTCAACGCAACGCTGGCTGCGTCCTCAGGATTTCTCGCCGCCGTCATCCTCACTCGCGCCCGTTACCGCAAGCCGGACGCCTCCATCGCCTCCAACGGCTGGATCGCCGGCCTCGTCGCCGGGAGCGCGGCCTGCTTCCTCATCTCGCCCGCCGCGGCAATGTTCATCGGCGCCGTCGCCGGCCTGCTCGCCACCTGGATGATCGAAATGGCCGAGCTTCGCCTTCAGGTCGACGATCCGGGCGGCGCCGTCTCGGTCCACGCGGGCGCAGGAATCTGGGGAATTGTCGCCGCAGCCCTCTTCGGCCACTTCACTGCAGGCTCACGAGCAGAGCATGTCCTCTCGCAGATGATCGGTATCGCCGCGCTCCTCGGCCTGATGCTGCCATTGCTTTACGGAGCCAACCTGCTGCTCGACCGTATTACGCCTTATCGCGTCGACGCCGACGGCGACTGGCAGGGCATGGACATCCGCGAACTCGGCGCCGGAGCCTACCCCGAGTTCGTCATCCACGCCGACGACTACGTGCCGCGCTAAGAATAACTGCTTAACGCGGATGCACACGGATAGAAGCACGGATTAAGAGTTCAAGAAATTGTTTCTCTAAATACTTCTGTCTGATCCGCGAATATCCGCGTTAATCCGCGGTTGCTTTGGTCTTTGAGTCAATCGACCCTGCACACCCGCACGCTCGCATTCACATACGGACACTCCAACCTCGTCTTCGCTCCTACCTCCAGCACCACCCACGTCACACCCAGCGGCTGCAGCCGCGCCACCCGCTCCGCATCGCTGATTCCACTGAGCCCATCCTGCGCCGCCACGCCCCTCGCCCACAGCGCAGCTAAATCGGGCGCGATCGACGCCTCGCCGCCATCCTTCGATGCATCGGGCAGCACACTTCGCTCGGCGATCGCGCGAAAGTTTTGCGCATCTTCACCCGGCGCATGAATGTAATCGGCATCCATCGCGAACAGCGCGTCCTTCGGCGTGTTCGCGCGCACCCACTCGAACCCCTGCCCCCACGCATTCCTCGGTGCAACCCAAGGCAGCTCCAGATGATTCGATCCCGCATATTCAGCCCGCGCCGCGCCGAACATCACACCACCCAGCACAATAACTGCTGCTGCCCATTTCCACACCCTACGCCGCAACACGCGCTCGCCCAGCCATTTACCCAGCATCAAAATCATCACCACATACACAACCTGAAACATCCGCAGTTGTTGCATTCGCGCCACCAGATGTCTCGCCGCATCTTCACGCGCAAACAGCAGAGCAACCGCGCACGCGATCGCAGCAACGATCACTGTCATGCGAGCCACTGCTCTCATCGCCCTGTTGTCGCGCTCAGCACGGCCATGCAACAACCATCCAACTGTGCCCAGGATTGCAGCCGGCGCCGCGATCCCGACTACTTCATACCATCGCCATTCGCTCAGAAACCAATAGGTCCGCGTCAACGCCGCGCGCACATACGCAGCGCTCTCCGTCGGCGCAAACATTTGCGCACACGCCGCAGCAGCCATCGTCATTACGCACCACGCGACAGTCCCGCCCACACGCACCTCGCGCCCTCGCGCACGAAGACACGCTAGCACCACCGTAGCAATCCCCGCGTACAGTGCCGTCGGCGGATGCATCATCGCGCAAATCGCGAGCCCGCTCATCCACATCACCCATCCACGCCGCCGCTGCGCCGAAACCTCTTCCCATTCCGTCGCATCCAGGACGCCTAGCAGCGCCAGCAGCATCGCCGGAGTGGCGAAGCTACGCGCCGTCAGATATGGATCCATCACATAGAGGGCGGTCCCGGCGACCGGCAGTCCCAGCCAGCACGCCAGCAGCACCACCGCTCCCGCGGCCGCGGCATTTTTCGATTCATCCCCCCGCACAAAGCATCGCGCCGCCAGCATCCACACCGCGAACAACGTTGCCCACACACTAACCAGATGCAACCCCAGCACAACCCACGGCAGCGGCACATGCATCACCCGCACCAGCCCCGCCACCATCGGTGCAAACGCAGACCACCGCGCCGGCTCCATCGCAAACGCCGTGTCGTGCGGATATAGCCCAGCATCCAGCAGCCGCTTCACGCCCGCAAGATAGATCCCGCCATCTTCCGCATACGGATGATAGCCCTCAATCGCTATCGCCAACACCGTCGCTGCGCCCACCACCGCAAACGCGGACGCTCGGTCGCCCCACAACCGAAGCCGCCGCGCGGCACGCGCCAACCCACTCTCGCGCCGCGCCTCAACCGGTGCTACCAGAACTCCCAATGCTGCTCCATCCGCGATGGCCTCGGAATCAGGCCGTCTTGCTTGAGGGCACGGCTTCAGCCGTGCCGTAAACGCCTGTGCACCTCATGCCCCGAGGTCGGAGTTGCTCACTTGAATCGTCACGTTTTGCATTCTCCATGTTAGACGCCGCCGGGCGTATAGTAAGGGCTTGATTTTTCACGCGCAGCATCTCTCAAAAAGGGGCGCCCTTGGCCATGGACCGCAAGCAGATCGTCGAAAAAAAACAGCAGTACGTCTATCCCGCCGTCTATAACTACTTCACCGATCCGCTGCCCATGGCGTGTGGCTTCATGCAGCACATCTGGGACGTCGATGGCCGCCAGTACCTTGACTTCTTCGGCGGCATCGTCACCGTCGGCGTGGGCCATGCCAACCCGCGCATTACCTCCGCGCAAAAGCAGCAGCTCGATACCATGAGCCACTGCTCCACCGTCTACCCCACCGAGCAGATGTCCGCGCTCGCCGAGAAGATCGCGCAGATCACGCCCGGCAAGCTCGAAAAATCCTTCTTCACCTCGTCGGGATCGGAGGCGAATGAAACGGCGATCGACTCCGCGCGCATGCACACCGGCCGCATGGAAATCATCGCCCTGCGCCATTCGTACTCTGGCCGCAGCGCGCTCACCCGCTCGCTCACCGGCATCGCGGCATGGCGCAAAGCCACGTATCAGGTCGGCGTCGTCCACGCGATGAACCCATACTGCTATCGTTGCCCGCTAGGCAAAACGTATCCCTCATGCGAGGTGGCCTGCGCGCAGGACATCGAGGCGACGATCCAGGCCTCCACCTCCGGCGCCATCGCCGGCATGATCGCCGAACCCATCCAGGGCGTCGGCGGCTTTATCACTCCTCCGAAGGAGTACTTCAAGCTCGCCTTCTCCATCGTCAAAAAATATGGCGGCGACTTCATCGCCGACGAAGTCCAGACCGGCTGGGGCCGCACCGGCAAAGGCTGGTTCGGCATCGAGCACTGGGAGGTCGAGCCCGATATCCTCACCGCCGCCAAGTCCCTCGGCAACGGATTCCCCATCGGCCTCACCGTCGCCACGCCCGAGATCGCCAACGCCTACCAGGGTCCCACCATCGCCACCTTCGGCGGCAACCCCGTCGCGTGCGTCACCGCCCGAGCCGTCATCGACCTCATCGAGGAGGACGACCTCATCCGCAACTGCGATGCGGTCGGCGGCTACCTGCGCGACGGCCTGCTCGAACTGCAACGCAAATATCGTGTCATCGGCGACGTGCGCGGCATGGGCCTGATGCAGGCGCTCGAACTCGTCACCGACCCGAAGACAAAAGAACCCGCGCCCGACCTCACCAACCAGATGCTCGAAGCCGCGCGCGAGGCCGGCCTGCTCATCGGCAAGGGCGGCATGTACAACAACGTGCTGCGCATGTCCCCGCCCATGAACATCGCCAAATCCGACGTCGACGAAGCCCTCCGCATGCTCGACACCGCCTTCGCATCCGTCACCGCGAAGACCCTCGCCACCGTCTGACTCGCACAGACGATCGGACCTGTCATTCTGAGCCGTAGGCGAAGAATCCCCGTATCTGTCCAGCCACGGACGCATTTCGGGTGGCCCATCCTTCGCAGCGCGAAGGGTGGGTTGCTCCTGAGTTTGTCATTCCCGAAGGGGATCCGCGTTTGCCTTTGCTTTCCGCCGTCATCCTGAGCGAAGGATCGCCATAACTGCTTTTGGCTGTCATTCTGATTCCCGCGTCGGCGGGACGAAGAATCCCGCATTCGTCTTGCTTGAGCCGCCAACTTCAACCGCGCCACAATCGCAAGCGCCAACGGCGCGACAATATACTAGCCTAGGCCGAAGGCCTAGGTTTCGGATCAATAGGAACAACAGAGGGCCGAAAGCCCGACATATCGCGTTGGCTGCCGCACGACGAAATGAGAACTGACGTTTGATTCCGCCAGCAAGCTCCTCACGCTGCCTCCGCTAGAATGACCGTAGTGGCCCTCTCTGACTCGTCTTCCGATTCCGAAGACACCCTCATCCCCGACGGCGCGCCGCCCGACCCGCAGGCCCACCGCCCCTTCGCAGCCATGCGCCGCGTCCTCCCATCGGGCGAGGTCATCCGCTTCCTCATGGTCGGTGCCTTCAACACCGCGTTCGCGCTCGGCCTTTACTCGCTATGCGTCATCATCTTCGGACGCACCATGCCGCACATCTCCAAGCCCATCATCGCGGACATCGCCTCCATCGTCTCCCAGCCCATCTGCATCACCGTCGCGTTCCTCTGCTACAAACACTTCGTCTTCCGCACCAAAGGCAACTACCTCAAGGAGTGGCTGCGCTGCTTCGCCGTCTACTCCGTCTCCATCGTCGCCGGTTTGTTCATCCTCCCCGCCGCGACCAAGTTCTTCCTCCTCTTCAAAGAGCTTCCGCCCAACGCGCCGCCCATCGCCGCCGGCGTGGTGAACTCGATCATCATCGCCTGCTACAGCTACTTCGGCCATAAGAAGTTCTCTTTCAAGCGTTAAGCGCAATCTTCCACGAATTTGGCGGGAAAATCGCATGTCAAGCCCCGAAATCAGCTAACTCGCTGACCTGCCGCACAATAGAGTTGGCAATTTAGTTCTGCTTGCCTCGGTAAAATAGAAAATAGAGATTCATTTTGCTTTTTTGCTAAGAAGCTGCCACGGAGGAAAGCAAGCGGTATAACCTCAATCGATGGAATATTTTGCAGCGAAGTTGCCTGAATACAATATTTTAGCGGACAAGCCATACCGTAACCCATTGATTTCAGATATTTTGCGCGACAAGATATCCAAATAAAAAACGCATGTACCGGACGATCCAGCTCGCCCTCGAAGCCCGCATCCGCGAAATCCTCGCGACGAAGTATCAGCTCGTCGCCGACCCGCCGGATGCGTTGAAGCTCGTCGTCGAACTGCCCCCGAAGATCGAACTCGGCGACCTCGCGCTGCCCATTGCCTTCGAGCTGGCCAAGAGGCTCCGCAAGGCCCCGCGCGCCATCGCCACCGAACTTGCCGCCGAGCTGAACGCCGATCTCAGTGCAGGGCATATCAAGAACAGCGGCATCGCCTCCGTCGAGGTGGCCGGCGCAGGCTACCTCAACATCCGGCTCGACCGCGCCGCCGCCGCCCGCCGCATCGCCGCCGGCGAGCACGCCGACATCGGCGGTCCCGGCTTCCGCCTCGTCGAACACACCAGCATCAACCCCAACAAGGCCGCACACATCGGCCACCTGCGCAACGCCATCCTCGGCGACACCTTCCAGCGCCTCCTTCGGCCCGACAGCTACAAGTCCGGCTGGCAAGTCGGCGTGCAGAACTATATCGACAACACCGGCGTCCAGGTCGCCGACGTGGTCGTCGGTCTCACCCAGCTTGAGGGCCGCGACCTCGCCTCCGTCCGCGCACTCCTCGCTGACCTCGCCGCCCGGGGCCAGCGCATCGACTTCTACTGCTGGGACCTCTACGCCCGCGTCAGCCAGTGGTACACAGGCGTTGGCCCGGACGATGCCACGCCGCCTCCTGTGGAAGAACTCACCCGCCGCAAGCAGATTCGCCTCGACACTCTGCACACGCTCGAACATGGCGGCAATGAGACCGCGGAAATCGCCGACCTGATCTCCACCGCCGTCCTCCGACGCCATCTGGATACCATGGAGCGCCTCGGTATTGAGTACGACTTCCTGCCTCGCGAGAGCGAGATTCTTTCTTTGCACTTCTGGGACGCTGCCCGCGCGCTGATGATCGAGAAGGGCGTGCTCTACCTGGAGACCGAAGGCAAGAACAAAGGCTGCTGGGTCATGCGCAGAGCAACTGACCTGGGTGCCCCATCCGTACCGCAAAGCGGGACGGGTGGGGAAGAAGATTCTTCCGGCCCCGACGAAGACGCCAAAGTCCCCGATGAAAGTGCCAAAGTATTAGTCCGCTCCAACGGAACCGTCACCTACGTCGGCAAGGACATCGCTTACCACCTCTGGAAGTTCAACCTGCTTCCCGGCAGGGACTTCGGCTACGCAAAGTTCCGCGACTATCCCTCACACACCTGCTGGATCTCCACTGCCGCCCCGAGCGATCCCGCCGCCCCGCGCTTCGGCCACGCCGACGCAATCTACAACGTCATCGACTCGCGCCAGAGCGACCCGCAGAACAACGTCATCGCCGCGCTGCGCGGCATGGGTTTCAGCGAAGCCGCCGACCGCTACACGCACTTCTCTTACGAGATGGTCGCCATGACGCCGCGCTGCGCCGAAGACCTCGGCTACGCGCTCACCGACGAAGACAAGGCGCGCCCGTTTATCGAGGTCAGCGGCCGCAAGGGCTTCGGCGTCAAAGCCGACGACCTGATCGACAAGCTTACCGCCGCCGCCCGCGCGGAGGTCGACACACGTCATCCCGAACCTGCCGAAGCCGAGCGCGCGCAGATCGCAAAGCAGATCGCCGTTGGCGCGCTGCGCTACTTCATGCTGCGCTTCACACGCAACACCGTCATCGCCTTTGACTTCCGTGATGCGCTCAGCTTTGAGGGCGAAACCGGACCATATGTGCAGTACGCCATCGTCCGCGCCGCCAACATCTTCCGCAAAGCCGGCGTCGATGAAGCCGCAGCACTTACCACCGTCGCCGATCTCGATCTCTCAGCCCTCAACGGCGAAGAGGGAACCAGCCTTTGGGAGACCTGGCTGCTCGCCTCGCGCCTCACCGCAGTCATCGAGCAGGCGATCGCCACGGCCGAACCTGCGCATCTCGCGCGCTACGCCTTCCAACTCGCGCAGCAGTTCAACAACTTCTACCACCGCCACCACATCCTCACCGAGCAGGACCCCACGCGTCGCGCTCTCCTGCTGGCCACCGCCGCCGTCGCCCGCCGCGAGATGACCCGCGCCCTTAGCTACCTCGGCATCGAATCGCCGGAGGTGATGTGAGTGCAATCCTCAAGAAAGGAGATATGCATCTTTCAACCCGCGTTCATCCGCGAGAATCCGCGGTCGTCTTTGCCTCGAAACTCCTCACCCACTCAATGATCGACCGCACACCGACGCCGCTCGGCCCATACGCAAGCCAGGGTTTGGGCCTCTCGTTCCACGCAAGACCCGCGATGTCCAGGTGCACCCACGGCGTCTCGCCCGCGAACTCCTTCAGGAACATCGCGCCTGAGATGGCGCCGCCATAACGGTTCTTGCCCGTGTTCATGATGTCCGCGATCTCGCTCTTGATGTGGTCACGATAGTCATCGGTGCACGGAAGCCTCCAGCCCTTCTCGCCCGAGACTGCGAGCCCGCGCATGAACTGCTCGCAAGCCGCATCATCGTTCGAGAAGACGCCGAAGTTCAGCTGCCCCAGCGCAATCGAAACCGCGCCCGTCAGCGTCGCCGCGTTGATCAGATGCGTGCAGCCCAGCGTCTTCGCGTAGTGCAACCCATCGGAGAGCACGAGCCTGCCCTCGGCATCCGTGTTCACCACCTCGATCGTCTTGCCGCTCATCGCCGTGACCACATCGCCCGGCTTGTAGGCGCGGCCGTCCGGCATGTTCTCCGCCGAGCAGACGACCGAGATCACCTTTACCGCCGGCTTGAGGCGTGCAATGGCATGCATCGCGCCGATCATCGCAGCCGCGCCCGCCATGTCGTACTTCATCTTCTCCATGCCGTCCGCCGGCTTGATGGAGATGCCGCCCGTGTCGAACGTGATGCCTTTGCCGACGAGACCCAGCACCGGACCGTCCGCCGCAGCGTTCGCCGGTTCATAGGCCATCACGATGAGGGCAGGCGGCTCTGCCGAGCCTTTCGCCACTGCCCAGAAGGCGCCCATCTCCAATTCCTGAATCTTCTGGGAACTGTAGACTTCGCATCGCAGCCCGGCCACGTCGCACATCGCCTTGGCGCGCCTTCCGAGCTCCGTCGGCGTGAGCACGTTGCCCGGTTCGTTCACCAGCGCCCGCGCGAAGTTCTGCGCAGCGGCCACGATGCGCCCCGCCTCGAAGCCGCGTTCAACTTCGGTGCGAGCAGCTTCGTCCGCGATGATTGTCAACGTTTCAACCGAACGCTCCTTGCGTTCGCTCCGGTACGTGTCCCAGTCGAGCTCGCCAATCTCGGCGCCTTCGGCAATCGCGCGTGCCGCAAGCGCATCGGCGAACTTCAGATCGTCCGGACGCGCAGGTCTCGGGAAGACTATTGCAAGCTCCCGCACAGCACGCGCTTTTGCGGCGCGGACGGCAGCCCCCGCACCCTTGCGCAGCGTGTCGGCGGAGCCATCGTTTGCTTTGCCGAGCCCGACGAGCATCAGCCGTTCCGTTTTCAAGGCTGCAGGCGCGTGCAGCACAGCAATCTCACCCAGCGCTGCCTTGAACTCGCCGGAAGCGAGCAAAGTGCGCGCGGCCTCCTCCAGCGCAGACGATGCACCCAGCAACAAGGGACGTGCGTCAGAGTCTTTTTCGGACTGCGTATCGATTGCGAAAACAACAAGGACAGGCGTCGCGATGGTGGCCGCGTCGGCGAAGAGGAGTTTCGAATCCATTCCTCTATCGTATCGTCAGTAGGTCGCTCTTCCGCCGCTCAGATCGAAGACCGCGCCGGTGGTGAAGGTGTTCTCTTCGGAGACGAGCCAGGCGATCATCGCCGCCGCCTCATGCACTTCCAGGAAACGTCCACGCGGAATACGCGAAAGCATGTAGTCGATGTGCTCCTGCGATATCTGGTCGAAGATGCGGGTGCGAGCCGCGGCAGGTGTGACGCAGTTGACCGCGATGTTCTTATCGGCGGTTTCCTTGCCGAGAGACTTGGTCAGCGCGACGACGCCGGCCTTCGATGCGCTGTAGGCGGAGGCGTTCGGATTTCCTTCCTTCGCCGCAATGGATGCGATGTTCACGATACGGCCGTAGTTCTGGCGGATCATGTGCGGGACGACGGCGCGGCAGCAGAGGAAAACACCGGTGAGATTGATGTCGAGAATCTGCTTCCAGGCGTCGATCGGATACTCCCACGTCTTGTGGTTCGGTCCTGCAATGCCCGCATTGGCCACCAGGATGTCGATCCGTCCGTGCTTCGCAACGGTAGAGTCAGCGGCCTCCACCACACTGCTTTCGTCGGAGACATCGACTGCCTCTATCGATACCGTCCCATTTGCAGACAGCTGCGCTGCGGCCGTCTTCAGTAACTCCGCATCACGGTCCCACAAGGAAACGGATGCACCGGATTCGAGCAGCCGCGCGGCGATGGCGTAGCCGATACCCTGGGCGCCTCCGGTGACAACGGCGATGCGGCTCTTCAAGTCGATCTGATTCATGCTGCTCGTTTTCTCCCGCGATTTCTGTGGTCTCAGAATGGTCGCATTCGAAGGCACTTCAGAGCAATTGCTCAACAATCGCCGGCCAGAACCTGAGCGATATGCACGGCGCGACGCTGCGAGTTCTGGGCGATCTGCTCGCGGCAACTGAAGCCGTTGGTAACGATCAGGTCCTGTGGGCCGGCGGCGCCCACCGCCGGCAGCAGCACACGTTCAGCCAGCGTCTGCGAAACCTCAAACTTGTCACGCTCGAAGCCGAACGGCCCGGCCATGCCGCAACAGCCGGAGTCGAGCATCTCGACCTTTGCCCCCGTCGCCTCCAGCAGTGCCATGTCGTCGTTCATTGTCAGCAAAGACTTCTGGTGGCAATGCCCATGCACGATGATGCGGCGGCCGGTCATTTGCGGCGCCTTCCACGTTCCGGGCGATTTGGTGAGCTGTTCGCCAAGCAATACGGTTTGCTTTGCGAGCCACTGCGCTCTTTCGTCGTTAGGAAAGAAGTTGAGCAGCTCATCGCGGAAGACGCTCGCGCAGCTTGGTTCGAGCATCACGACCGGCGTTCGCTGCGCGATCTGCGGAGCGAGGTCATCCAAAATGTGGAGCAAGTACGCCCGGGACTGATCGAGGAAGCCAAAGTCATACAGCGGGCGTCCGCAGCAGATGTGCTTCCGTGGAATCGTGACGATATGACCAGATGCTTCGAGTAACTTCTGTGCCGCCGTCAACGCCTGCGGATGAAAGTAGTTGTTCCAGGTATCCGGCCAGAGCAACACTTTGTTTGGAGAATTCGCAGAGCCGGATGTGGTCGCTGCGTCACCCCGCCGGTATTGCCGCCGGAAGTTCTGCGGCGCAAATCCCGGCAGCTCACGCTGCGGCGCTACACCCGCGATGGATTTCACCAGCGAGCGAATGCCCGGAGTGCGCAGCGGGAGGTTCGCCAAGCCGGGTGCAATGGACGCGAGCCGGGCCCACCGATCCATAAAACCGAAGACGTAGTGCTGCAGCGGATGCCGCCGGCCCTCGTAATGGTGCGCAAGGAACTCGGCCTTCCACGTGGCCATATCGACGTTCACCGGGCACTCCGTCTTGCAGGCCTTGCAGGAGAGACACAGATCGAGCGCTTCGCGCACTCCCTCACTCTTCCAGCCGTCGTGTATGACTCCCCCTTCGAGCATCTCCCACAGCAGATGGGCGCGCCCGCGTGTCGAGTGCTTCTCCTCGCGGGTAGCCATGTAGCTGGGACACATCGTGGCGTGGTCGTGTTTGCGGCATGCGCCAACACCAACGCAGCGGGTCGTGGTCTCACTGAACGACTTTCCGTCCGCCGCATATTGAAACCAGGTCTTCACGGCGGAGGGCTGATAGCCCGCGCCAAAGCGGAGATTGTCGGCGGGATCGTAGACAGCAATCGGGTCCGATATCTTGCCGGGATTCATGCGGTTCGTCGGGTCCCACAGCGCCTTGAACTCACGAAAGGCCTGCACCAGTTCCGGGCCGTACATCTTCGGCAGCAGTGCGGCGCGGGACTGCCCATCGCCGTGCTCGCCCGAAAGCGAGCCGCCGAACTTGAGCACAATGTCCGCGGCTTCTTCGATGAAGCTGCGGTATTTCGCAATCCCTTCCGCGGTGCGCAGGTCAAAGGTGATCCGCAGGTGTACGCATCCCTGTCCAAAATGTCCGTACATTGGCGTCTCGTATCCATAGCGGTCGAGGGTTCCGAAGAGTTCGCGAAGATAAGCGCCGAGACGCTCGGGCGGGACGGCGGAGTCCTCCCAGCCTTCGATCCCCGAAGGCCGGCCCGGAACGAAAACGGTTGCAGCCAGTCCGGCCTCTCGCACCTTCCAAACGCGTTCGGCCTCTTCGGCGGAGTAGAAGGCGTGCGAGGGTTTCTCGTGAAAGCGCGCCGAGGCGCCGATCAGATTTTGCGCCATCGAGTCGGCCTCTACAGCCGAGTCCGCCCCGAACTCGCACAGCAGAAATCCTCGGCCATACGGCAGCAGCTTGACGTCATCGGCGAGGAGATTCTTGCGCAGCATCGAGTCGACCAGATGGCGATCGAAGCCTTCGAGTCCGATGGGTTTGTGCTCCAGTACTGCTGGCACATGGTCCGCCGCGACAAACGCATCACTGAAGCCGAGCGCAACCAGCCTGCGATGCTGTGGGCTGTGCTTCAGTTCGCAGGTCGCTTCAAGGATGGTGACGCAGGTCCCTTCAGTGCCGACGAGCGCGCGTGCGACGTGGAAGCCATTCTCCGGCAGAAGCTCATCGAGGTTGTAGCCGGAGACGCGGCGCGGGATGTTCGGAAAGCGCTGCCGGATGAGACCGGCGTAGGTGTCGCGGATGCGGCGCAGGCCGGCATAAATTTCACCTTTGCGGCCGCCGGCCGCGATGATGGCAGCGAGTTCGTATTCGCTGGTACGGCCTACGGTCATTCGCGTGCCGTCGTAGAGCAGCACGTCGAGCGCCTCGATGTTGTCGACGGTTTTGCCGCCCATCAGCGCGTGCACTCCGCAGGAGTTGTTGCCGATCATCCCGCCACGTGTGCAGCGGCTGTGCGTTGCAGGGTCGGGGGCGAAGGTGAGCGAGTGCTTCTCCGCCTCGTCGCGCAACGCATCGAGGACAATGCCAGGTTGCACGCGCGCAATGCGTGCCGCCGGATCGAGCTCGACGATGTGGTGCATGTATTTGGAGAAGTCCATCACCACCGCAACATTGACGGTCTGTCCTGCCACGCTGGTCCCACCGCCGCGCGAAAGTATCGGCGCGCCAAACTCGCGGCAGGCAGTTACGGCCGCGATGACATCGTTCACGTGGCTGGGGACCACGAGACCGATCGGCACCTGGCGGTAGTTTGAGGAGTCCATCGAGTAGAGCGCTCGGGAGGCATCGTCGAAGCGGACCTCGCCATGAACAGTCGCCTTGAGCCGTGCTTCGAGAGCGCGTGCCTCCGCAAAGCCCTCGTGCGGGTGTTGCGCGCGCCGTTCGGCGCCATTGTCGAGGATCGGAAAGGGCGATAGGTCAGGCATCAGGCAACTTCCGGCGTGCCAAGCTACAGAAAGTATAGGTGTTCGGTCACAACCCAAGATGGGCCCACACCCATGCGAATGTGCGGATGTAATTTGACGGATGCAATAAAATGGATGGAGAGGTGGACAGATGGCGGAGGCGGAGCGGATCTCGGCGCGGCAGCGGGCCATTCTGACGGCCATCATCGAGAGTTATATCGAGACGGGCGAGCCGGTTGGCTCGGCGGCAATTGCTGCGGTCATCGCACAGACACACGGAGGCAGCGTAAGTTCGGCAACCGTGCGGAACGAGATGGCAGAGCTCGCCGGCGCGGGCCTGTTGGATCAGCCCCATACCTCGGCGGGGCGCGTTCCAACGGCTGCGGCATTTCGCATGTACGTCGATCGGTTGAGCGCTGGCGGTGGCGAGTTGATGCCAGCGGGATCGCAGGATCGCGTGGCGAACCGGCTGCGGCTTGCGTCGCAGATCGAATCGAGTTATACAGGCGTTTCGGGCACGCAGGCGCTTCTGGAGCGCACGAGCCATGTTCTGGCGACAGTCTCAAGTGGCGTTGGTGTTGCGGTCGCGCTGGTAGCTGGGGGCGACGCGTTGGAGCATGTGCATTTCTCGCGTCTGGGAAAAGGCCAGGTGCTGGCTGTCGTCGTCACTGCATCGGGCCTGGTGCGCGACCGGATGCTCACGATGGATGTGGACGTTTCGGTTTCCGAGCTGGAGGCGGCGGCCAACTTCCTGAACGATCGCTTCCGCGGGTGGAGCATTGAGCATGTGCGCGCTGAGATTGCTACGATGCTTGACCGGGAGCGGAGCGAATATCAGCGCCTGCTCGCTTCCGCGCAACGGCTGTGGACAGCGGCGGTGCCTCAAGGCGCACTGGAGCTGCCTGCGGTTTATGTGGAAGGCGTCGCCAACCTGCTGGGTGACGCTGCAATGGGCAGCGCGCAGGAGATTGCGCGGCTCCGCGAGTTGCTGGCCGCTCTTGAAGAGAAGCAGCGGCTCGCGCACCTGCTGGATGCATACATCGACGCGCGGCAGGAGAGTGTGCGTGTGATCTTCGATCTGGAGGAGCATGCGCCGGAGATGGCAGGGCTGGTGTTGATCGCCGCGCCGGCGCGGATGGCGGGCGAGGCGCGTGGGACGGTCGGCGTGATCGGCCCGAAGCGTATCCACTACGAGAACACGATGGCCGCGGTGAGCTGCGTGGCGCAGGTCTTCGAGCGCATGCTGCATCCAACTGTGTGACGGGCGGAGTGCGGGCAATATGCGATGGCGTGGCGCGAAGCTTGTGCCGAAGGTGATCGGCGACGATGAAGTTTTGAGGCGAATGATGAGGAGCAAGCACAAGATGGCACCAGAGACGATGGTAGAAGGCGCGCAGGAGTTCAGCGCCGAGGACATGATTGCGCCGCAGCCTGGATCGGACGATTCGGCTGCTGCACAAGGCACCGGGTCCGAGCCGGAGGTGAAGAGCGAGGCGGAACAACTGCGCAGCGAGCGCGATCAATTGCTGGACCGGCTGGCACGCCTGCAGGCGGAGTTTGAGAACGCGCGCCGGCGCGAGACGAAAGAGCGTGCGGACGTCCGCGATTACGCGGTGCAGAATGCAGTTGAACCTTTCCTTGGAGTGATGGACAACTTCCAGCTCGCGCTCAAGGCGCAGGGTTCCGCGGACCAGCTGCGAACCGGTGTGGAACTCATCCTGAAACAGATGGAAGAAGCGCTGCGCGGCTTAAATGTGCAGCCGGTGGAAACGGTGGGCGCGCAGTTCGACCCCAGAATCCATGAGGCGCTGGGCAGCATCGAAACAGCGGAGTTTCCGGACCATCAGGTGGTGGAGGAGATCCGGCGCGGATACAGGATTCGCGAGAAGCTGTTGCGGCCTGCGCTGGTGAAGATTGCGGTGAATCCTGCGCAGGTGGACAACGCAAGTTAGGAAAGCAGTGAGGCCGCAGGCTGCGGCCAAGTGTAGTGTGGAGATTCTGAAGAGACATGGCGACGGCAAACGTGACCAGGGAAGACTTTTACGAAGTGCTTGAAGTTTCGCGTGACGCGAGCGATCAGGAGCTGAAAGCCAGCTACCGCCGTCTCGCGATGCAATACCATCCGGACCGCAATCCGAACAATCCTGAGGCGGAGGAGAAGTTCAAGGCTTGCAGCGAGGCGTATCAGGTCCTCAGCGATCCGGAGAAGCGCGCTGCGTACGACCGCTATGGCCATGCGGCGTTTTCCGGCGGCGGAGCGGCGGGCAATCCGTTTGCGGGCGCCGGTTTCCAGGGCGATCTGGGCGATATCTTCGGCGACATCTTTGGCGAGATGTTCGGCGGCAGTGGCGGCCGGCGCGGCTCGCGGGTGCAGCGCGGACGCGACATGCGCTATGACCTGACGATCGAGTTCGAAGAGGCGGTCTTCGGCGTCGAGAAAGAGATCAGCATTCGTCGCTTGGAAGCCTGCGACGACTGCAAAGGCAGCGGCAGCGCGAACGGAAAACCTCCGGCATCATGCAACCAGTGCGGCGGGCGGGGGCAGATGCGCTTCCAGCAAGGCTTCTTCTCTGTGGCGAAGACCTGCTCGGCCTGCAACGGGACGGGCACCCGTATTACCGATCCTTGCCCGGGCTGCCGCGGCGAGGGTTTACAGCCCAAGAAGCACACGATCCTCGTCAAGGTTCCGGCAGGCGTGGAGCAGGACACGCGCATTCGCTACCAGGGCGAGGGCGAAGCAGGACGCTTCGGCGGACCCGTGGGCGATCTGTATGTGATCCTCGGCGTCAAGCCGCATAAGTTCTTTGAGCGCGACGGCGACGACCTGCACTGCGTGATGCCGATCTCGTTCCCACAGGCGGCGCTGGGCACAGAGCTTCAGATCGAGACGCTGGAGGGGCCCGCGACTCTGAAGATTCCTGAGGGGACGCAGAGCGGCAAGACGTTCAAGCTGCGCGCCAAGGGCGTTCCACACCTGAACGAACGCGGCAAAGGCGACCTGATCGTGGAGATTCGCGTCGCGACACCGCAGAAGCTCTCGAAGCAGCAGAAGGAACTTCTTGGTCAGCTTGCCGAGACGATGCAGGTGGAGAATGTCCCGCACAGCCGTGGGATTCTCGACAAGATGAAGGATATCTTTTCGTAGTTGCTAGTTGCTAGTTGCTAGAGCACGCTGCCGGCGATGGACAACGCAGCGATGGCTGCGGTTTCGGCGCGGAGGATGCGTGGCCCAAGGGTGACGTGTGTCCAGTGGTGTTGCGTGAACAGCGTCATCTCATCCGCTGCCCAGCCGCCCTCGGGCCCAATGGCAAGAGCGAGATTTCTGACTTGCGAACCGGTTTCAACCCACTCATCCCGCATAAGAGCGCGGGATGAATGGGGCACCCTGGCATTCCTTTCCTGTTCGCGCATGTGAGACAGCGCGTCGACAAGTGAGACAGACTGCTCGACTTCGCTGAGGAGAATGCGTAGCGAGGCGGATTCAACGTTAAGGGCGGCGTCGAGTTTTGCCGGATCCGCGATCTCCGGGACATCGGTGCGGCGGGACTGTTTGGCGGATTCGAGAGCGATGCGGCGCCACCGTTCAGCGCGTTTCGGCGCGGCGTGGGCTAGATGCTTCTCGGTGCGGCGCGCGAGAATGGGCGTGATGCGCGCGACGCCAAGCTCGGTGGCTTTTTCGATGGCCCACTCGAAGTGATCGAACTTGAAGACTGCGAGCAGCAGGTGAATGGGCAATGCGGCATCGGCTTCCAGTTCTTCGAGCAGGGCGAAGTGAACCTCCGCGTCGCCACCGCTATCCCCACCGCAAACCTCGGTTATTTCGGCCCGATGCAGGAAGCCGTTCGCGACCACA
This sequence comes from Acidobacteriaceae bacterium, assembly GCA_035552995.1. Taxonomy (GTDB): domain Bacteria; phylum Acidobacteriota; class Terriglobia; order Terriglobales; family Acidobacteriaceae; genus Edaphobacter. Next base: position 17,357 of record DATNEM010000283.1, read on the forward strand.
TCAAAGTGCTGACCCGGTTGTGCACGGAGAACCCGGGCGAGGTGCTGCGCCTGCTCTCCGATGAGAGCGGCATGCGTGGGATGGCCAGAGGCAGGCGACCAGGTATCGGCGATCCAGCGGCGGCGCGTCATAACGGGACAGCCTGAGTAGCGGGAGGGGGATACCCCCCCCCCGGGATACCTAAGTCTTAAGATATCCCTTCTAAAGGGGTTAGGTGGCAAAGGTATTTCAGGTCCGGGTAGACCGCGCCGTAAACCGGGGAAAGCCGTTCATAGGCCGCAGGCCGCAGCACGCTACCTCAACCCTTAACTCTCTAAATCCATTCTAGCGAACGGAGCATAACTAAAATGCCACTTTTTGAAAGGAATTATCGCGAATGGAGTGAGGGACTTCCAGAGGATTCAGGGCGGGGAGGGGCTTGACAACGTTTTTGGTACGGATCGGGACGATGGACCGCTCTATTGCGGGATGGGCAGGGTGAGGGGAGCCTGGTGGTAGAACTCGACGGTGACCGACGCCGACTTGCGGGTCTTCCATGTCGCCTCGGTCGCTGAGTAGTGAAGCATTACCATGCCCTCGGCGGAGGCGCCGGGCGCGATCTCGATCTCGCGCAGCAGCGGCGGGCCCGTCATGGACTTGAGCGAAGGGAAGGCCATGTAGACGGAATCCAGGTCGTTCTTTTCGACGGCGCTGGTGGTGATGTCGGTGCCGTCCTGCGTGGTGAGTGTGCCGGTGAGATCCTTGATGAAGAGCGGCAGTTTGGAGTCGTCATCATGCACACGTACAGTGGCGAGCACGTAGAGGTCGTCTTCGGCGGCGTCCACGTGACCGACGACGTGCGAGCCGTTGGAGTATGAGGTGTGGGTCGGCAGAACCGCGACTTTGGTGACAGAGCCATCGGCGGCACGAGTCTCCGCAAAGCGATGGAGGAGTATGAAAGCCGCCGCGACGATCGCCAGAACGACCAGAATGGGAATGAGGAAGTTGCGGCGCTCGGGTTGGGAGAAGGTGGGATCGGACATAGCTCTTTGTGGTGGATCGCAGACAAGGATAGCAGTGGTGGAGGTTCGAGGGGCAGGGTTCGAGGTTCAAGGCGGGTGCGAGGGGCAAGGTAAATCCAGCCTTTCGCACAGAACTGGGCCACCGGGGAAGAAACTTTGCAACGGATGCTTTGCTCAAGATGACGGCGAAAAACCAATATCGAGATTCTGGACGCGCTTCGCGGTCCAGTATGACGGGGTCATGTACAAACGCGCGCAGTCGTCAGGCGTCTTTGGGGACTTCGGAGGGGGCGATTTCGGTGAGATCGTCCTTCTGCACCATGTACTCCTCCATGAGCACGGCGATCAGCGCGGCGGTAGGCACCGCGACCAGAGCTCCGACGACACCGGCGAGTTCGGTCCCCGCGATGATGGCGATCAGCACGCTGAGACCCATCAGGTCCAGGCTGGAGCGCATAATGCGCGGCGTAAGGTACGCGTTCTCGACGTTCACATAGATGATGTAGAAGAGCAGAACGCCAAACATCTTCGTAACGGAGTCAAGAGCCGCGATGGCTGCGACCAGCAGGATGGTGATGATCCCACCGGCGATGGGGATGACGTTCATCAGGCCCATCAGCACGCCGAGTAGGAAGAAATAACGGACGTGCAACATCCCGAAAGTGATCGTCGAGGAGACGCCAAGGACAAGCATTAGCGTGGCCTGGCCAAAGAGCCATTTGCTCATGCGGATCTCGGCTTTTTCGAGTGTAACCGCAAGGCGCAGGCGCTTCTCTACGGAGAACAGTGACATCATCCACGCGTAGGCGCGGTCGCCTTCCAGCATGAAGTAGATGCATAGGACGAAGGCGGTGAGGATGTCAAAGATGCGCGCGATCCACAGGGGGAATGACGCAAAGAGATACGTCGCGGTGGCGGAGAGGGCGGTTTCGGCGCGGCTGGCCGCTTCACCGGCACCGAGTTTGTCCGCCATCGGAATGCGGCGGAGCTTACCAACGATGGCTTGTATGCGTCCCGGAAGGTCCGCGGCGAACTGGCGCAGATCGTGGATGACTGGCGGAAGGCCAAGCGTGAGAAAGACCGCAAGGACCAAAGCCGTGAAGCTGAGCAAAGCGGCGATGGCAAGGCCGCGGGAGATGTGCCGGCCGCCGCGCAGCTCAAAGACCATGATGCCGTTGACCACCGGCGTGAGCACGACCGCGAAGAGCGCGCTGACGTAGACCAGCAGAAGAACCCTGCGCAGTTCCCATGCAAGTGCGAGCGCCAGCAGCACGCAGACGGCGAAGAGGATGTGGCTTCTCACGCCGGGCGGTTTTTGCTGTTCCCAGGTTGGCGGCGCGGTCGTCAGGCGTGCTTCTCCTTGCTTTGCGAAGGTGTTGCCGGAATTCTACAGACTCGGATGCATTACAGGCGCACAGGAGGCGGCGCGGGAGCCAACTGCGCCAATATGGCAGCGACGGCCTGGTCCGACGAGAGATCGGCAGTTTGAATGGTGTGGCGGGCGAGCCGGCGGTAGATGGGTTGGCGGGTGCGGAAGCGGGCTTCAGCCGCAGCGGGGTCGGCGAAGATGGGACGCGCCTGGCCGAGCAGGGTTGAGGGGGTCCTATCGCTGAAGGAAACGGCGGTATCGGTGACTTCAGATGCGCGTCCGGACGAGTCCGGGATTTCCGGATTGAGCGCCTGGATCATGCAGCGGTCGAAGAGAACGGAAAAGGGCGCGTCAAGGAACACGGTCGCGGTGCCGGGAGTTTGTTCCAGCAGGAGCCGGTTGGTAAGGACCTCCGGTGCGCCGCCGCCGAGGGCGAGCACGATATGGTTGCGGCCCAGCGCTGAGACGAGGGCCTGCGATTCCAGCCTGCGGAAGTGTGCCTCGCCATGCGCGCTGAAGATGGAGGGAACGGGCATTCCGGCGCGAGCTTCGATGAGGGCGTCGAGGTCCAGGAACTCCCAGCCGAGGCGCGCCGCCAGCAGACGGCCGACGGTGGTTTTGCCGGCACCCATGAAGCCGGTGAGAACGAGGCGGCGGTGGCAGGGCAGAAGAGCCATGGGGTCGATGGGTTGGGAGGCTGGTTCGGTGACTGCGGCGTTCATTTCACGCTCCTTCGAGAGTACAGCGGCGGATGGCACATATAAAGCGCGGCATACAAAACAAAAACCGCGACCATTGGGGGTCGCGGTGCGGGCGGAACTTGCGGATGTTCTGGGCTTATCTCAGAGCTTCATTCCAGAACCTTGCGCGCGCGTTCGGCCGACCCGCACCCTGCCACCAAAAGCAGGGATAGGCCGGAAATCTAAAACCACCGAACTGGAACGAACGCGGATGCATCCTGGGGATAGACTACCGCGACGATCTCGCGGGTCGCAAGTCAATTCCTTGGTGCGCGGACAGTCCCCCACGGAATGCGAAACGTTCCCGATGTCGCTCCAAGGAATCTGCTTCTCTCGCGCACCGCCCTGCAATGCCTTAAACTCAATGCAGCATGTTTGAAAACCTCAGCGACAAACTCCAGCGCTCCTTCAAGACCCTCCGCGGCCAGGGCACCCTCACCGACGAGAACATCGCCGAAGCACTGCGCGAGATCCGCCTCGCCCTCATCGAGGCCGACGTGGCCCTCCCCGTAGTCACCGAAGTCGTCGACCACATCCGCGCCCGCGCACTTGGCTCTCAGGTCACAACAGCGCTCTCGCCCGCCGAACAGATCGTCAAGATCGTCCACGACGAGCTCATCAACATCCTCGGCAAGGATACCGCCCGCTTTCGCACCTCCTCGCAGCCGCCCAGCGTCATCCTCATGGCCGGCCTGCAGGGCGGCGGCAAAACCACCACCTCGGCCAAGCTCGCCGGCTGGCTCAAGAAGTCCGGCCACCGCCCCATGCTCGTCTCGGTCGACGTCTACCGCCCCGCCGCGCGCGAGCAGCTCAAGCTCGTCGCGCAAAGCATCGGCGCGCAGTTGTATGAGGGACAGCTCGACCCCACCACCAAGCACGGCACCGACGACGTCCTCCGCCTCGCCAAAGAGGCCCGCCGCGAGGCCGCCAGCTATGGCTGCGACATCCTCATCGTCGACACCGCCGGCCGCAACCAGATCGCCCAGGACCTCATGGACGAGATGGCTGCGCTCAAGAAGCAGATGAACCCGTCGGAGATCCTCTTCGTCGCCGACGCCATGACCGGCCAGGACGCCGTCAACTCCGCCAAGGCCTTCCACTCGCTGCTCGCCCTCACCGGCGTCATCCTCACCAAAATGGATGGCGACGCCCGCGGCGGCGCCGCGCTC
>DATNEM010000284.1:0-16311 GCA_035552995.1 Acidobacteriaceae bacterium
CATCGAGAAGGAAGCCACCATCAACGAGGAGCTCGACAAGCTCCGGCTCTCCGCCACGCGCAGCCTCTTCGAGCGCCGCGACTGCATCATCGTCTCCTCCGTCTCCTGCATCTACGGCCTCGGAAGCCCTGAGGCCTACTACGGCATGCTCCTCCTCCTTGAGCGCGGCCAGCGCATCAAGCGCGACGACATCACCCGCCGCCTCGTCGAAATCCTCTATGACCGCAACGATGTCGACTTCCGCCGCGGCACCTTCCGTGTCCGCGGAGATGTGATCGAGATCTATCCCACCTACGACGAGAACGCCTATCGCATCGAGCTCTTCGGCGACGAGATCGACTCCCTCTCGCAGATCGACCCGCTCTTCGGCACCGTCCGCCAGAAGTACTCGCGCCTGCCCATCTATCCCAAGTCGCACTACGTCGTCCAGCCCGAGCGCAAAGCCTCCGCCGTCGACAGCATCCTCACCGAGCTCGAATGGTGGGAGAAGGAACTCGAAACCCAGGGCCGCCTCGTTGAATCCCAGCGCGTGCATCAACGAACGCGGTTCGACCTCGAAATGATCAAGTCCGTCGGCTACTGCCACGGCATCGAAAACTACTCCCGCCACTTCTCCGGCCGCCTGCCCGGCGAGCCCCCGCCCACCCTGCTCGACTACTTCCCCCGCGACTACCTCCTCTTCATCGACGAGTCGCACGTCACCGTCCCGCAGCTCCACGGCATGTGGCACGGCGACCGCTCGCGCAAGCAGAACCTCGTCGACTACGGATTCCGCCTGCCCTCCGCCATGGACAACCGCCCGCTCAAGTTCGAGGAGTTCGAGGCGCGCACCGGACAGATCGTCTACGTCTCCGCCACGCCGGGGCCTTATGAGCTGACGAAGTCAGCGGGAGTGGTTGTAGAGCAGATCATCCGCCCCACCGGCCTCATCGACCCCCAGGTCGAGATCCGCCCCGTCAAGGGCCAGATCGACGACCTCCTCGCCGAGATCCGCACGCGCGCCGAGATCGGCCAGCGCGTCCTCGTCACTACCCTCACCAAGCGCATGTCCGAGGACCTCGCCAACTACTACACCGAGGTCGGCGTCCGCTGCCGCTATATGCACTCCGAAATCGAAACCCTCGAACGCATCAAACTCCTCCGCGACCTCCGCAAGGGCGAGTACGACGTCCTCATCGGCATCAACCTTCTGCGCGAAGGCCTCGACCTCCCCGAAGTCTCCCTCGTCGCAATTCTGGACGCCGACAAGGAGGGCTTCCTCCGCTCCCAGGGCTCGCTCATCCAGACCATCGGCCGCGCCGCCCGCCACCTCGAAGGCCGGGCGATTCTCTATGCGGACAACATGACCGAATCCATGCAGCGGGCGATTGATGAAACCAACCGCCGCCGCGAAATTCAGGAGGCCTTCAACACCGAGAACGGCATCACGCCGCAATCCATCATCCGTCCCGTCGGCCACGGCGCGGACAACATGACCCTCGCTGGCATCGTCGCCGCCGACTACGCCGACCTCACCACCGAAACCGACGGACTCCCCGACTTCACCACCCAGGCCGAACTCGACGCCTACATTGCTAACCTCGAATCCGACATGCGCGCCGCCGCCCAGAAATTCGAATTCGAACGCGCCGTCAAACTCCGCGACCAGATCAAGGAGCTGCGAACGAAAGAATTCCTGTTTAGCTAGACACCCTCAGCACTCACCCACGAATGCCGTCATCCTGAGCGAAGGCGCAGGCGTAAGCATGCGCCGTAGTCGAAGGACCTGCTACCAAGCCCACGTCGCCACAGCGAATCCGGGCTTCTCCCAAGACTCTGCATCGCTCGCCGCAACCCACGAATGCCGTCATCCTGAGCGAAGGCGTAGGCGTAAGCATGCGCCGTAGTCGAAGGACCTGCCACCAGGCTCACACCGCCACCGCTGCTCAGGGCTTCTCACCGGGATTCGCGCTTAGCTTTTTCTTCAATGCGTTCATTCGCAGTCAAAAACTTCCGACCCCAATTAGCCGCCAAATCTTTGAACTCTGGATTGACCGTTCGAATCAGGGCGAGTTTTTTCTCGCGCCGCCAACCCTTCAACTGCTTCTCGCGCGCAATGGCTTCGCTTATATCTTCGTGCGTTTCGTAATAGAGAAGCCGAGTACAGCCATAGTGCTTGGAGAATCCCGCGAACGTACCGTTCTTATGCTGGTGAACGCGAGTGTAAATATCGCTGGTCACACCGACATAAAGCACGCTGGAAACGCTGCCGCCCATGATGTAGGTATAGCCAGGCTTCATTGCATCCCTTTTGCTCACTGGTGAAGGGCAAAGCGAGTATAGCTACGTACAGTTCAGTTTGAAAGCTCTGCACACTGTGGCCGCGCAAGCTGCATGGCAGGTCCTTCGACTACGCAAGCTGCGCATCTCCGATGCGCACTTTGCTCCGCTCAGGATGACGGAGTTCAGTGGCAGAAGGAAGTCAAATACCCTCCAGCAATCGTCATCGCAAGGCGGCAATCGTGGAGTCGAAAGGACCCACCTCCACATATCACACCGTCATCCTGAGCGGAGCGGCGCGTCCAGCGCGGCGCAGTCGAATGACCTGCCACCAACATCACGCCATCACAATCGCCAACTGGTTTCTCGCCGGATCGATCCAAACTGTGGCGATGCAGTCACCCATCGCCATAAAAAAAGGGGCGTGGCTGCGCCCCTCAGTTTCCGCAATTGGATAGAAGCTACTTACCCATCGCCTCAAGCTGTCCTTCAAGCATCTTGATACGCACCTTCATGTGCAAATTATCCCAATGCTTGCGGCTTTTTCCAAGAAGATCGGGTGTGCGGCCGATTTCCTTTGTGGCGTTGATCGTTTCCTCAACGAGATCAGGTGCTATGGCCTTCCATGCACCTAACACCGCTCCAAACCCGCCTCTCCACTGTGCATTCCCAGAGGGTCCAATTTCGACTAAATTTCTGAAAGCCCCCAGAATCGGATAGCAAGCGCCTTTGGTTAAGCGATATTTCGCTGGCGGAAGGAGAGCAAACGGAAACGACAGATTTCGATTTCCCTTGCCCTCAACAATATTCAGGCCACCAGCCCTTCCTCCCGAATCGTTGTGGACAGTCTGGAAATCACCACGAATATGATCGTAAAGCTTGAGACCGTCCTTCAATAGTGGCCGTAGACGATGATATTTGCTCAGTTCTGGTTGCGCCTCATTCGCCTCAAAATCGTCACCGAATTTTTTTAGAGGGATGCTCCACTTCTCATATGCAGCAATTGGGTGCTTGTTTCCATTATTTGGAAAATCGAAGATATTGAAAATTTCGAGTACGCCAATGAGGTCGCGCACATCTATCTCGGCGTCATCAGATTCCTTCCACGCGATCGAGTTGGAATACGGCTGGTCTCCGACCTCGGCCTTCAGCCACTTGAAGACACCGTCGATGTTGTAGATAGATTTTGGTGCAACCTGCATGCCCGTGTTTAGCCCACGGGCGATATCTGTAACCATTCCATTCTGCACGCCGGTGCGAATATGAAGCTCGACGTACTGCTGGTCGTTAGTGGTTGAATCAGCGTTGCAGCGTTCAATGATCTTCGCTGTGTGCGCGCCGTCGACAATACCCCCTCGTTGGTCATCGATAACGACCTCATAAAGTTGGGTCTCCTTGTCGATGAGCCTTACCTGCTCGGCGAGTATCGTGATTCCCTTGTTCATTAGGTCGAACGCACCCGGGGAAAAACTAGAACCGCGGAGACTCTCTTGGACGTCCCGATAGACAGAACGGTTCAGCCCAACAGGGTCGCGGGCATTAACTGACGTACTAATGCCAGACGGAAAGTCCGAGGCCTTCACAGTAAGCCAGTGCTTTTCTATGTTTTCAAAAACAGGATGGTCAATTTTGCGGGAGGCGTGGGCTTTAATGCGGAAATGCTGTAACGTCATCGGTATTCTCCTTGTGCAGACGATGCTGCCAAATCAACGAATTCAGTTGTATGCACGGAGGCATCAACTGCGGGTAGGTTACACAGCTTCTCCGGTTTTCACAACAAAAATTCGCCGCGAAAAGATTTGGGCGTTCCCGTCCCTTCGGAAATGCGGGGAAATGCAGGACAGACGGGACGTTCACCCACAATCTGTCGGGCACACGGGTGCCCCACGTCTCGATTCCGAGACATGGGTTGCAGGATACCCCGCGCAAACGCCTTTGCTTTTGCTTCTGAGATAGGCGCCGGGTTCGATAACCCAGGGCTTTAGCCCTGGGAGCCTCACTGTGCATTACCGGCCACAGAGCACCAAGGGGCTTCAGCCCCCGGGACACGTCCTCCCCCCATGCGCCTCAACGCCTGTCCTCCTTTACGGCGTCTTTCGCGCCAACGGCGCGAGCTATACCAGCCTGAGTCGGAGCCGTCCCCACTGAGCGCCCTCGCTCATTGGGACGGCGCAGGCCGAGGTAAACCCGCCGTACGCAGCGCCTTCCTCTCTGCCGAAGGCTCGCCTCTAGGGAAGCTTTAAACCCGCTAAATACCGCTACCCCGGCTGATAAAATAGACATATGCCGCAGCGCCCCGCCAGCACGGCCGTCAAGCCTTACGTCCTCGGACGGAGTCGCTTTGCCGCGATCACCGCGATCGAAGGCCTGAAGCTGACCCGCGACGCCGAAGAGCGTCTTGAGCGCACCCGCACTCTCTCCCCGGAACTCCGCCGCACCGAAACCCTGCGCGCCTTCTCCGCGCGAAAGCGCGGATGACCTCCCACGGGATCGCGGGCTACGACGCCTTCGACGATCCCTACTGCTATCCCGGCACTACCGTTCTCCGCAACCTCCTCGACATCCGAGACCAATCCGAACTCGACGCCTTCGAGGTCGAGATCTCCACCCTCCGCGCCGACGAGCCTCTCCCCGTAGGCAACTTCGATCCGGCCCACTATCGCCGCATCCACCACCATCTCTTCCAGGATGTATACGACTGGGCCGGCGAGTACCGCACCGTCCGCACCTCAAAGGGCGGCAACCTCTTCTGCTATCCGGAGAACATCCCCGCCCAGATGGCCGCCCTGTTCGCGAGGCTCCGCGGAGGCGAGGCCTTCGCAGACCTCAGTCGCGAAGCTTTCCTCGACCAGTTCACTTCATTCCTCGCAGAACTGAACGCCGTCCACCCCTTCCGCGAAGGCAACGGCCGCAGCCAGCTCTCGTTCGTCGGGCTCATCGGCGAAGTCTCCGGCCATCCTCTTCATCTCGAAAAGCTCAACAAAGAGACGTTCCTCCCCGCCATCATCGCCAGCTACTTCGGCAATCTACAGCCTTTGCAAGATGAGTTGAATACGCTTCTCGTCTAACGCCCACAAACCTCATATAGAAAGCCGCAAACAGCACGACAATCCCTGCATTCGCCATAAGCCGTTCCCACAGATGGCCTCGGAAGAACAGCACATCCACAGCAACGATCACTGCCGCCATCCCCACGAAATAAACCACCGCTGTTCCTAGTCTCCCCATTCGCCCCACGCCTCGCACTCTCGCACCTGCCTCGAACGCCCGTCAGAATCTTGTCAACCCCTCCGCTTGCCTCCAAAACCCATAACGAATTCGCTCTCAATCGCTTACAGCGAAAAATAATTCTCGCAAAAGTGGCATAACAGTTATGCCCAACTTGCTAGAATAGAAACAGTAGAGGAAAGGCCCGGCCATCGCGCCGGGCCTTTGCTATTGCGCCCGATACCGCCGCAATACCCGCCAAGCCTAATCCCTTTAGAAGGGATACTTTAAGACTGGAGTATAGGGGGAGGGGGAGGGCATCTGCGGTCGCCTACATCTCCACCCGCGCAAGCTGTGCCCCACTTGGAACGTGGATCACGCCTTCACCGCGTATTCTAAGTGCGATGCCCGAACCGACCTTTTCCTGGCATGGCAAGCGCGTTTTTCTTACCGGACACACCGGCTTCAAGGGTGGGTGGCTTGCGCTGTGGCTCGCCTCCAAAGGCGCCGTCGTGCGCGGCTACGCGCTCGATCCTTCAACCGACCCCAGTCTCTTCGCCGTTGCCCGCGTGGGCAATGGCATCGAAGACATTCGCGGAGACATCCGGGACCCGGCCAGGATTGAGCCCGCGTTGCATGACTTTGCCCCGGAGGTGGTCTTCCATCTCGCCGCGCAGCCGCTGGTGCGCGCCTCTTACGCCGATCCCATCGGCACCTATGAAACCAACGTGATCGGCACGGCGCGAGTGCTCGATGCTGTGCGCCGAACGCCATCCGTCCGCGCCGTCGTCGTCGTCACAACCGACAAGTGCTACGAGAACAAGGAGACGCTCCGGCCGTACGTCGAGACCGACCCGCTCGGCGGCTACGATCCCTACTCGTCATCCAAGGCGTGCGCGGAGATCGTATCCGCAGCCTATCGGCAGAGCTACTTTTCTGTCGACAAGCTGACGCGCGATGCTGCGCCGCCTCCGCACTCGCACCAGGTCGCCCTGGCCACCGCGCGCGCCGGGAATGTGATCGGCGGCGGCGACTGGTCGACCGACCGCCTGGTCCCCGATCTTGTCCGCAGTTTCCTCGCAGGCGAACCCGCCCGCATCCGCCACCCGCACGCCATCCGCCCATGGCAGCATGTGCTCGAACCGCTTGCCGGCTACATCGCGCTCGCCGAACACCTGCTCTCACCCGATGCCGCGCGCTACGCCACGGCCTTCAACTTCGGCCCAGCGCAGAACGACGCGCAGCCCGTCTCCTGGATCGCCGACAGGATGACCGCCTTCTGGGGCGGCGGCGCGCGCTGGGCCCCCGATGAGCCCGCCGGCGCCAGCCTCCACGAGGCCGGTTATCTGACTCTCGATTCCGGCCGCGCCCGCGCCGAACTGAACTGGCAACCGCGCCTGGATCTGGAGACCGCGCTCCACTGGCTGGTCGACTGGTATCGCGCGTGGCAGTCCGGCGCGGATATGCACGCCTTCACGCTCGCGCAGATCGCGAGGTACGAGGGCCTCGTCGATCCTGGCAAATAGCCGGCATGACCGCGGTCTTCATCAACTGTCCATGAGCTTGCGGATACAATCCGGACATCCGCTCATGAGATCGCCCTCGCACGTGAAGTTTCCTTCGTCGCTCACGCGTCTTTCATTTGTGGTCAGCGCTGTTCTGGCTTGCGCGCCTCTTACCGCACAAACATCTGCGGCCCTTCGTCGTCCCGCGCGCGCGACCGCGCCTGCCACCATTCCCGCGCTCTTTCTCTCGGACATTCACTTCGACCCTTTCCTCGACCCAACGAAAGCCGCTGCGCTCAATGCCGCGCCTGAGGTCAGCTGGCCGCACATACTCGCAGGCGGTCATAGCACAGCACTCACCGCCGCGCAGCAGTCGGCGTTCCAGGCGTGTTCGAACCAGACCGATACCTCTTACGCCCTCTGGCAATCCACGCTGACGGAGTTACGGAAAACCGCAGCGTCTTCACGCTTTGTCGTCCTCTCCGGCGATCTGCTCGGCCACCAGTTCGACTGCAAATACAAGGCGCTGGTGGACGGCGCGACCGCAGCCTCCTATCTTGACTTCACGCTGAAGACTGCCCGCTACGTGCTCGCGACGCTTCAGGCGGCGCTGCCCGGCGTCCCCATCTACACTGCGCTCGGCAACAATGACTCAGGCTGCGTGGACTATGCGCTCGATGCACACGATGATGCGTTTCTCGCGGGTGTTGCGCCACTCATCGCTCAAGCCGCCAACGTTGCCCCCGCGGACCGCACATCGGTGGAGCGCGACTTCGCACTACTCGGTGCTTATAACGCACCGCTCGCCGCGCTGCCGCACACGCGCATCGTCTCCATGGATGACCTCTATCTTTCCGCGAAATACTCGACCTGCTCCGGCGCGCATGACGCCGTACCTGCCGCCAATGCCATCGCATGGCTGAAGACACAGCTCGATCTGGCGCGCGCTGCGCATGAGCGAGTCTGGTTTGTCGGCCACATCCCGCCCGGCGTCGATCTGTACGCGACGGCCCGCAGGCTGGCGAACGTCTGCGGCGGCGCGAAGCCCACGATGTTCCTTGGTTCGGAAGATCTCGCGCAAAGCCTGGCCGCGAACTCCGACGTAGTACGCCTCGCTCTCTTCGGCCACACCCATGACGACGAAATGCGCCTGCTGACTCCCGACGACGGCCAGGCCCAGACGGCCAACGCAAGGAGCTCAGCCGAGCGCACCATTCCTCAATCCGCGGAGCCCGCGCCCGTCGCCATCACCGGCGTGCCGCTCAAGATCGTCGCGTCGATCACGCCGGTGCACGGCAACCGGCCCAGCTTCATGCTCGCGCGAGTCGATCCCGCCACTGCCACGCTGATCGACTACACCGTGATGATGGCGTCCAATCCCGCGGTCACGCCCATTACATGGTCGCGCGAATATACTTACTCGGCCACTTACCATAAGCCAGCGTTCGATGCGGCTTCACTCACTGCACTGATCGCGGACTTTCAAGGCGATCCAGGCGACAAGTGGCCCATCAGCCAGGCCTACATCCGTAATTACTTCCCCGCCGAACCTGCCGCTGCTGCCGCCAACTCCGCCGTCATCTCCGCAGCGTGGCAGCCCTACGCCTGCTCTCTGGACCACGTCACCGCAAAATCATTCGCGGCCTGCACCTGCGGCAAGTAGCTATTTGTGTCCTTCATGAGTCGAACTCGCTGATACTCTGGTTCGACACTCCCCACGGAAATCCTATGGCTCTAGACCCTTCGATCAACGAAGAATCTCCGTCTGCCGCCCTCGCCTCCGACGCGGCCGAGACGGCTGCTCCTCTTCCGGAGCCATCATCCTATACACCCGCATTAGCACCCTCTACGCACGAGGAACCCGCACCCATGATCGACGTTCACCCGCCGCACCAAACTGTCCACACCTGGAAAGATTTCCTCATCCACATGAGCGCCATCTGCCTCGGCCTGCTCATCGCCATCGGCCTCGAACAAACAGTCGAATACTTCCACCACCGCCATCAGGCCAGTGAAGCTCGCGTCGGCATCCAGCAGGAGCTTCTTGTGAATGCCGGGATCATCCAGCACAACAGTGACAGGATCGCAATCGATCAGCAGCAACTGGCAAAGGACATGGACGTCCTTAATTCGAATGCGCCGGATGCGCAGGCGCTTTCTGCCCTGCAATACTCTTGGTTTTTAACACGACCGAATGACGCTGCATGGAACGCCGCCAAGACAAATGGCTCCATCGCGCTCATTGCGCCGCGGGAGATCGGGGCGGCCAATTACTTCTATTTGAGCAACGATGAGATGACACCGGTCGTCTTCTCCTACATGACGGATATGGATGCCGCTGCGGCCATCGTGGACCATGCACGGATTGCTGGGAGACTGGACCAGTCGGAGCGGGACCAGCTTCGCTCCTTGACCGCGGCCGAAATCGGGCGGGCGAGGGTCTTCAGCGCTATCTTGCCCTACCAACTGAATGCCCTCAAGGACACCAAGCTGGACCGCTGACGGCATCTCCGTGCCCTTCGCCGCCTGCGCCTGCGGCAAATAACGCACAGCGCTAACCGCCGTCGGCTACAATTCCTGCACTGCCGTAAACAAGACAAGGGGAACCGAGCGATCGAAGCGATCGGTATACGCGACCGCACGCAAGGGCCGCAGGCACACAGAAAGGTCAGGTGCATCCATGGAGGTTCACGCTCCGGAACACGTCATCCATTCCAGGCGCGAGTTCCTTGTCCACATGGTGGCTATCACACTCGGACTGCTGATCGCTGTCGGCATCGACCAGAGCGTCGAGTATCTGCACCACCGTCACCAGCGCCACGAGCTCGAAGAGAATATGCGCGACGAAGCCGGGCGCAACGTCGAGATACTCTCCAGGCACTTTGAAGTGAACATCCCCAACCTGCTCTGGTACCGCTCCGTGCTGAAAGCCGCGCAGGCCACTAAACCGGACGGAGGGTACTACGACATCACACTGCCGCCGCCCGCCCACGACTCGTCAAACAAGGTCATGACCTCACCAGAGCGCACCGTCTTCCCCGTTGCGCAATCTACGGGGAGTCTCGCTCTGCTTCCTGAGACCGAGGCCCAGGCCTACGCCATGGTGGACTTTCAGTCCGCCGAGGACGCCAAAGACGTCGACGGGATTCGCGCTGCCGCCGCCGAGCTGGACCGCTTCGACCTTAAGATCGGTACAAAAATCCTGCCGGGCGAGAAGCTGCACCTCACACCGGCGCAACGCGATGAGTTTGTGGCCGCCCTGGCCGGCTATGCGCAACAGCTCTACACTTTGCTGCACCGCGACAACCTCTTCTACAGCGAGTGCGAGGGCATCGTGAACGGTATCCAGGATGAGCAATCGCTGCGGGAATGGCTCGGCACCCACCCGTTGATTATGGACAAGTACCGCAATTGAACTGCAGCTATTTGGAGACCAGCCCCCGGTACAGCGCCACCGTCTGCTTCGCAATCGCCTCCCACGCGAAGGTCTGCTCCACCCGCCTGCGGCCAGCCGCGCCGAACAGCGCGCAGCGCGCCGGATCGGCCATCAGCTCCGTAAGTCTTGAAGCGAGATCGCGCGAAAACCGTTCGCCATCCTTCGGAAATCCCGTCACCGGTTCGGCGTCGAACCGGACTAGATAACCTGTCTCGCCATCCTTCACCACTTCCAAAATTCCGCCCGTTGCGCTGGCCACCACCGGCGCACCGCACGCCATTGCTTCCAGATTGATGATGCCGAACGGCTCATACACGCTCGGGCAACAGAAGACGCGGCAGTTCGAGTAAAGCTCGATCGCCTCCGGCTTGGTCACCATCTTCTCGATCCACACGATGTTGCCGCCGGCTGCGCGCGCCGTCTCCACCTTCTCGCGCATCTCGGCTGCAATCTCCGGTGTGTCCGGCGCGCCCGCGCACAGTACTACCTGCGTGCCCTTTGGCAGATACTCGATCGCATCCACCAGATGCGTCACACCCTTCTGCCGAGTGATGCGCCCCACGAACAGCACATAGGGCTTGCCAGGGTCGACGCCGTACTTCCCCAGCGCATCGGTCGCGCTCGTCTTCTGATATTCCTTCAGGTCGATGCCGTTATAGATCACGTGCACCTTCGCCGCATCCACCTCGGGATACGCGCGCAGGATGTCGGCCTTGGTCCCGTTCGACACCGCAATGATCGCGTCCGCATCGAGGATTGCAGTCCGCTCCATCCACGAGCTCATCGCATAGCCTGAACCCAGCTGCTCGGCCTTCCACGCGCGCAGCGGCTCTAAAGAATGTGTGGTGAGCACAAACGGAATCCCATACAGCTTCTTCGCCAGGAACCCAGCCATCGACGCATACCACGTATGCGTGTGCACCACGTCGATGCGCCCCAGTTCCTTCATCTGCGTCAGGTTTAGCGCCAGCGCGTCCACGGCAGTCTTGAATTTGGCTTCTGATCCTGCTGTAACCTCCACCGGCGGCTCATCGCCAATCACGTGCAGAGTGCCGTCATCCGCACGCTGCTTCCCCCAGCAGTGGACTTCCACTTCGATCAGCTTGGCCAGTTCGCGGCTCAGGTACTCCACATGCACGCCTGCGCCGCCATAGACGTGCGGCGGATACTCCCGCGTCATCAACCCAACCCGCATCGCTCACCTCTTGCGCTCCAAGAATACGCGAGCGGGAACACATAGGCGCTGCTGCTAATTCGCCCCGGGTTTCTCCACGTGGTCGATCACCATCACGGGCACCATCGTCTTCATCCGCTGGATCTTCAGCCCCAGCTGTTTCTCCATCGCCTCGTTCAGCGCGGGTTGCGCAGCAATCTCGTCGGGCAGTGGCGGACGCGGAGGCGCTCCCGCCGGGCGTGGAAACTGCGAATCGTCCGGCGCCCACTTCAACGTAAAGTCGTAGTACCCGGTCAGCCCCGTCCGGTCAACCACCGGCCGGTCCAGAATGTACGTCTGGAACCACTTCGCAAAGTTCGTGATCGTTATGTTGTGCATGGTGGCATTGCCAAACCCCAGGCCGACTCCGGGCGGGTCATCGGGGCCGGAAGCCGTGGGCATCAGCTTTGGGCCGCCCTTGGCAACTGTGATCACGTAAGCCGAAAGCTCCCGCTGCTCCATGTGGAACTTCATCCCGAAGCGAGTCGCCAGCACGTCATGCGTCAAGTCCTCGGACTGCGGATTGGTGGGCCGCCCCGGCGTGTCCGGCACGCAAACAATGTCCCAAAGGTCGGTATGGAACCAATCCGGCGCGCCTGCAATCTGGTCGATATGCAGGTCATACGCGAGGCCGATCATGGAATCGACCGTATAACCCATCTGAACGAACTCATGCCCCTGGAAACCGATCGTGCCACGGCCGCCCGGCGGATGCGGCTTCACCGTCACCACCTCACATTTCGGGTGCGCATCCTTCGCCATCATCGCCCCAAATTGAGGGATGGGCCATGCGGCGTCCTCCGGCACATGGCTCAGAATCAACGGAATCGCCGGCCCATTCGGCGCACTCAGCGCGCCGGTCATCGTCTTGCCTTCCGCGTCCAGCGTCCCGGTGTACGTCATCCCGGAACCCAGCGTGGGAATCGTAAAGCTGACCTTCGTGCCTTGGATCGCAATCGCCGGCGCTGTCATCGCTCGTCCACCCAGCCCCATGTCCACCGGGTAGAGCGTGCCCTTGTACGGAGCACCCTGCGCGCCATCCTTCGTCACCTTGATCAGTACACGCTGGCTTTTGCCATTGCTACCTGCAGGCGGCATAATCGTCCCCTGCCAACTGCCGGTCAGGTCATCGGCCGGCGACTGAACACCGTCGCTTCGTCTTTGCACGGGTGCGCTCTGCGCTGGCTGCATTGCTCCAGGCTTCTCCTGCGCCCATGCCCCTGCACTTGTAGCCAGCAGCAGGCCAGCCAGCCAGACAATTCTCTTGCGCATCGCAAACTCTCCAGCGTTAGGGATCAGGCAAGCATACTCTTTGCTGCCTGCTCTCTACAGGAAGGGTCGCAGCCGTCGCTAATTCGCTCCGGGTCTCTCGATGCTGTCGATTACAAACGCGTCTACCATTGCCTTCGTCGATTCCAGTTTCAACCCAAGCTGTTCCTGCACCGCGGTGTAGAGACTGGGCGGCGCATTGGGGTCGTCGGTCGCCGGCACGCGCCAACCCATCTGCTGAAACTGGCTCTGGTCGGGGGTCCAGTTCAGTTGGAAGTCGTAGCGGTCGGTCAGCCCTGTCTGGTCCAACACCGGCTTGTCCAGAGCCGACTCCTGCATACCCTTGCAGAAATCCTTCATCGTGCTGTTGGTCACATGCAGCCGCCCCGGTCCGTTGTATAGAAAGTTGCCAGGCGTGCTTGGCGCATCCGCCGTCACCGTCATTTTCGGACCTCCCTTGGCGACCGTCAGCGCGTAGACCGTGCCCTCTTTCTGCTCATGGTGGAACTTCAACCCAAACCGCTCGACCAGCGCATCGGCCACCAGCATCCGCATCTGCAGCCCACTCGGCTGGCCTTCTACATCGGGTACGCCGTCCAGGTCGTAATGCTCCCCCAGCCACGCCGGTGCATTCTCAATCTGCCGCTTCTGGATTCCGTAGGCAAACGTAATCAAAGTCTCGACCGTAGTGTTGTGCGTCATCAAATGCCGCCCGCGCACCGTAACCCACGTCCCCGAGGTGTTGTTGGGATCTGTCGGCTTTACGGTCACTACGTCGAACTTCGGCGTCGCGTCCGCGGCCATCGGCTTCGGCGGCTCCGGAATGGGCCACGCTGCGTCTCCGGACACACGCGCCAGATTCAGCGCATGCAGCTCCCCATTCTGCAGTTTTTCACTGCCGGTGATCGCATTGCCGTCCGCGCTGAGCATCCCCTCATAACTCGCGTTCTGAAGCTTGATTTCGAACTTGACTGCATTTCCCTCGACCGCAATCGCCGGCACGGCGACGGCGCGTCCGTTCTGGTCAATGTTGTAAAGCACGCCTTTGTACTGTGCGCCATCCTTCGCGATCTTCAGCACAGTGCGCTGGCCGTTGCCCTGCTGCAGTGTTCCCTGCCACTGGCCGGCAAGGTCCCGGGCGGCAGCTGACGGTGTCTGCGAGCGCACAGATGTTGGCGCGGTACATAGGAGCAACAGCGCACTCGCCATCCACAATTTGTTCTTCACGCGATCTGCTCCTTTCCTGCATCTCTCAGTACGCATAAAGGCGCCTCAGGAGATGCGGTACTTGGAGCGCTCAGTTCGCGGACGGCTTCTCCAGATGGTCGATGACAAATGTCTCCACCATCGCTTTGGTCGATTCCATTTTCAATCCAAGCTGCTCCTGCAGCGCCGTATACAAACTCGGCGGCGCATTGGGATCCTCCTGCGCTGGAGCCTTGTACCCTCCCAATACCGCGAACTGGCTCTCATCCGGCGTCCAGGTAAGGGTGAAGTCATAGCGATCGGTCAAGCCCGTCTGGTCGACTACCGGCTTGTCCATCACCGCGCCCTGCATCCCCTCGCAGAAGTTCTGCATGGTCGCGTTGGTTACGCGCAGTCGCCCAAGCGCCGTGAACCCAAAATTCACGGGGGCGCTCGGCGGATCACCGGTCACGGTCATCTTGGGGCCTCCCTTCGCCACCGTCACGGCAAAAGCGGCCATCTCGCGCTGATCATGGTGGAACTTCAGCCCAAAGCGTGTCGCCAGCGCGTCCTGGATCAGCAGGCGCATCTGTGGCGTGCTGGGTTGCCCATCCACATCCGGCACGCCATCAAGATCGTACTTTTCGTCCAGCCATGATGGGCCGTTCACAACTTGCTTCGGATGCAGTCCGTAAGCGAATGTAATCAGATCGCTGATCGATGTGTTGATGGTCAGGACATGCCTTCCCCTGATCGTGAATAGCTTGCCAGGACGGTTCGGATCGCTCGGCTTCACGGTCAGCACATCGAATTTCGGCTTCGCATCCGCGGGCATCGCCTTCGGCGGCTCGGGAATCGCCCACGCGACGTCATTCGAGACGTGATCGAGGTTCAACGCATGGCTCGATCCGTCCGCCATCTTCACGCTGCCTGAAATTTTGCTGGCATCCGGACTCAACGTCCCGTCGAAGCTGGCGCCCAGCGGCGCGATCGCAAAGCTGATATCCGTCCCATGCACTGCGATGGCCGGCAGCCCCGCCGCGCGTCCACCACCATCGATCAGGTATAGCGCTCCCTTGTACGCAGCGCCCTGCGCGCCTTCTTTCGTCACTTTGATCAGCACTCGCTGGCCATTGCCTAGCGCCAGCGTCCCCTGCCAGTTGCCGGTCAGGTCGCCCGTAGCTTGCGCTGGGGATGCGGCGGGCTGTGCCGGTCCTGCGCTTTGCGCCGCTGCCTGCCCAGCAGCCGCAGCACGCGCTGGCAGTTGCATGCCACTCACCGCCAATGCAGCCATTGCCATCCATACCATCGCCGTCTTCATCCCGAACGACCTCCTTGCATGTTGCGCTGATCCTAAAGTGCATACCATCCTACGCAGATTTAGACGAACCAGTTCCCCCGCATCACGCAGCCTGATTGGTGGCTGATGCTGTCTCCTCTACAATCTCCCCATGAAGCTTGCCGACCTTGCTGTCTCTCTGGGCGCAACCCTCAACGGCGACCCCAACGCCGAGGTCACTTCCGCCGCCGGCCTCGAAGACGCCGAGCCCGGCCAGCTCGCCTTCGTCGCCAACCCCAAATACACCGCGCTGGCCCGCACTACACGCGCGACCGCAGTTGTGGTCGAGCCCAGCTTCGAGCAAATCGCCTCTGCGACTCTGCGCATCACCAACCCCTACCTGGCCTTTGCGCGCGCTCTGGAGCTTTTCTACCAGCCTCCGGTTTACCCGCCGGGCATCCATCCCACTGCGGTAGTGGCGCCCACCGCGCAGATCGGATCCGGCGCGCATATCGGCGCGTATGCTGTCGTCGGCGATCATGTTGTCCTCGGACCAGACGCCACGCTGCTGCCGCACGTCGTTATCTATGCCCATGCGCACATCGGAAGCCACTTCTTCGCGCACGCGCATGCCATCGTGCGCGAACATTGCCGCCTGGGCGATCACGTCATTCTGCAAAATGGTGCAGTCATCGGCGCGGACGGCTTCGGCTTCGCTCGCCACGCTTCCCCCGCCCCCGGAGCTCCCGCCTGGCACAAGATTCTTCAGACCGGCCCCGCCGTTCTGGAAGACCACGTTGAGGTCCAGGCCAACGCTACGGTCGACCGCGCCTCCGTCGGCGAAACCCGCGTCCGCGCAGGCGCGAAGATCGACAACCTTGTTCAAGTCGGCCATGGCTGCACCGTGGGTGAGGACACGCTGCTCTGCGCGCAAGTCGGACTTGCCGGCTCAACGCAC
>DATNEM010000285.1:0-5725 GCA_035552995.1 Acidobacteriaceae bacterium
CCAGGGCCTGATGGTCTGCATCTGAACCCACCGCCCCATCCGCTGCCGGGCCAATCGCAGCTTCTGCGGCAATCTTCATCCCCGCCGCACTCAGCGGCGTGCCCCACATCGGCCGCTTCATCCCACGCTCAAACGGAATCGGCTCCGCGCGCTTCGGCATCAGTTCCATCAACGCCTGCGCCAACTCCTCGTCTGTTGCCGTCAGGTAGCCGTCTTCATTCAGATTGCCGATCACCAGCTCGGCCGCCAGCCGCACCTGCGGCGCCAGCGGCATCGATCCGAGTTGCCACACCAGATGGTCCGCAAGGTTGGTGGGCGCCGATAGGAAGTTGTCGAACGAGGGCCGCTCAATGTCCTCAAAATTCGAAGACGTTTTGAATCCCGGATCAAGATAGTCCTGAAAATAACTGCCGAAGTCGATCTCGTCGAACGGGTCCTTCTCCGCCTTCTCCTGCGC
Organism: Acidobacteriaceae bacterium; assembly: GCA_035552995.1. Classification (GTDB taxonomy): domain Bacteria; phylum Acidobacteriota; class Terriglobia; order Terriglobales; family Acidobacteriaceae; genus Edaphobacter. The sequence goes on from DATNEM010000285.1 coordinate 458, forward strand.
AACCGTTTCTTCCGCCGACTGCTCGCGGGACGCCTCGCGATCCTGCATCTCGACCAGCGTGACTCCGGAATCCTCGATCTCCTCGAGTACCGGGTTCTCGACCACCTCGGCGTTGATCATCTCCTTCAGCTCAAGCTTGTTCAGCGCCAGCACGCTGACCATCTGCACCAGCCCAGGTGTCAGCACCTGGCGCTGGGAGACTTTCAAGTTGAGCTTCGGATGCAGCACTTCTCGACCTCTCTCGTCCTTTCAAAACTTACTCGGCGCGCGGATAGAAGAGAGCCTATGGGTCGGGCAGGCCCCCTGCCTTCGCTGTTGCCGGATGACGTGGCCTCAGTCTACAACTCCGCAGCCACTTGCGCCTCAGGCAGCGTCATCCCCGCAATGCGGAGCATACATCTCTGATGTATACCTCGGAGGTAATTGTCAGCAATAACACCTTCGGGCTTCGGCCTGCCCCGCAGAAATGTGCGCACCGGCTCTCTCGGAAGTCTCTCAAATCAAGTCCGCGCTATCAGGAGGCGCGAGAGAAGAGCTATCAGCCTAGAGCTGTCAGCTTACAGCTCGAGATCGATTCCCTTTGGTGTCTCCACAGCCCTCAGTGCCGATGGCTCGGGAACTGACAACTGAGAACTAACAACTGACAACTCGCCTTCTCAATCCATCGAGAACTTCTCACCCAAATAAATCCGCCGCACCTCGCCATTGCGCCCCAGATCGCCCGGCGTGCCTGCAAACAGGATCTTGCCGTCGCTGATGATGTATGCGCGGTCCGTTACCGACAGCGTCTCACGCACATTGTGGTCCGTGATCAGCACGCCGATCCCATTCATCTTCAGGTCGAAGATAATCTCCTGCAGCTCCAACACTGCAATGGGATCGATTCCCGAAAAAGGTTCGTCCAGCAAAATAAACGCCGGCTCGATCGCGAGACAGCGCGCAATCTCCACCCGCCTGCGCTCGCCGCCGCTCAATGCATAGCCCAATGTCTTGCGGACGTGGCCCAGGTTCAACTGCTCGATCAGCTTCTCCGTGCGCGTGCGCCGGCTCTGCCAGCTCAGCTGCTGCGCCTCCAGCACCGCCAGAATGTTCTCCTCCACCGTCAGCTTGCGAAAGACGCTCGGCTCCTGCGGCAGATAGCTGATCCGGTGCTGCCGCGCGCGCAGATACATCGGCAGCCGCGTAATCTCCTCGCCATCCGCCAGTACACGCCCCGCGTCCGGCCGCACCAGCCCGACAATCATGTAGAAGCAGGTTGTCTTGCCCGCGCCGTTCGGCCCCAGCAGCCCTACCACCTCGCCCTGCGCAATCTGCATGCTGACGCCACGCACCACCTGGCGCCCGCCGTAGGCCTTGCATATCTCGTCGGTCGCAAGTGTGCGCACGACTGGCGTCAACCCTGCATCCGTGCCACTGTCTGCCGCCCGACCTACTCTTTCACCATTTCCCATTTTGGACTTAGGCCTCACTTCAACTGTTCATCGTGCCTTCTCGCGTCTCGCGTCTATGCGCGACTCCGTATGCACTTGCTGCGACGGCAATTCAGGCATCCCCGGCGCCGTGCTCAATACCTCTACAGTATCCCCCGTCGTGCCGCACCCCGGATGAAATCTCAGCGCCGCGCCTGTGGTCATCGATCCTCGCACATCCCTCGCCGTTGCCGGACTTTTAGCATCACCCGTCAACAAAAAGTTCCGCTCCGCTGCCGTATACAACAGCTGCGCTCCCGCCGCATGCAGCCCAGGACGGTCGATCGCTACCCGGCCGTTCGCCACCACATGGTCCACATTGCCCTCCAGCGAAGGAATGCCGGTCGGCCCTTGCGCCCCTTTCGCCGTACCCTTCGCGTCCTTCAGATACACCACACCCGAGTCCGCACGGATCGTCGCATCGGCAGTCTCTGCGCGGAAACCACCCGTGAACTGCGCCTCACCTAGAATCCCCGAATAAACCAGAGCGCCGCTGGCAATTCGAACTGCCTGTTGCTGCCTCTGCTTGCTTTTGTCCGCACTGATGTCTGCGACACACGCGGGCCTTGCTGCGGCATCGCCTGCCGGTTGCCCACCGCGATCGCTCATCAGCACCGTCCTCACTGCATCCGCCTGCCTTGCACCTGATGCATATTCACCGTGCGCAAACAGCCGCTTCACCGCGCGATCGATCTCTAATTCCGGAGCCTGCACCTGTGAGCCGCCCTGCCACATCCGCACCGGGCTGCCATGGAACACGGCCACGCCGTTCGCATGGTCCAACTCCCCGCGTTGCGCCAGAATGTGTACGGGAACCTGATCCACTCCATGCTGCGCATTTTTTCCCGCCGACACGTACTCCGCTCTCACCCCGCCGGAGGCCTGCGCATTGCCCGTCGCATGGTCCAGTGTGACCTCGTTCGCCCACAACTGCCCGTCCGAGTCCTTGCCGGAATCCCTCAGTTGGACGCCACCGTGCAACACCAGACGGTCCGAATCGCCGTCGTACGTCGCCTGCTCCGCTGTAGCGTCCTGAACGTCCGCGTGCGGTGCGCCATCGGGTCCGTTCATGGTCTTGGCCGTATCCTTCCGCGTCACCACGACATGCCCAGTCTGCACAGCGCTCGCCAAGTCATCGCTATCTGCAAAGTCTCTCGCCGCACCGGCCTTTGTTGCCTTCTCTTTTGCCGCAACGGGTCCCACCGGCCGAAGCCGCGCCTCCAGCGCGTCGCCCGCGCTCGTCTCTTCTACACCCTTTGAATCCACCTGCCGGACCATCGTATGGCCGCGCCCAGCGATCGTCTCCAACTGCGGTCGCGAATTCCCCGCTGCATCCACTCCTCCGGCAAAATGCGCCTTCAGATCATCCGCTGCGATCTCCGTTGTGCCCGGCTTAGAGCCAACGCCAGCGGCCTTCACCTCGCTGAACTTCGCCCCCCCTGTCGCCTCCGCATCGCGCACCTCGTTCTTGCCATCCGCACCCGCGGCCAATGCAATGTCCACCTTGGCCGCCGAAAGCTCGCGCGTGTTCCAAGTCGCCTTCGTGTCCCTCCGGCTTTGCTCCACCAGATGCGCGCCGCCCGCAAACACCGCGTGTTGCGCCTGCGGACTCGCTTTGCCATCGAACGAGATCTCCGCCTGCTGCGCTTCGCCGCGCCGCTCAGCCAGCGGGCTCGTCGCCGCGTAGCGCACGCCACCCGTCAACAGCGCCTTTACCGGATGCCCCGCCTCGTTCATCGTCACATCTGCATTCGTGGAGGACACAGTACCGCCGCCAGCCTGCATCTTTACATTGCCCTGCGCCTCAATCCGCTCCAGCGTCTGGTTCGTCCGGAGATGCAGCACGGCGCGCTCCGCCTCCGCCGTTCGTGCTGCCGTTCCCGAACCCGCCGCATATCGGGCGCTGGCCAGCCGCATCACGCGCTCCTGACCGTCCATCTCTGCCGAGGCCGCATTCAACTCCACCTGCTGGCCAGCGGAGACTCCAGCGATATTCACCGCCGAATGAAGCATCAGCGTCCCGGTATCGCTCGCGTAGTCCGCGCCCACCGCATGGCCCTGCATTTTCCCAGACTCAAACTCAATGGGCGCGCTGGTTGCCGCCACACCCAACTGCTGCATGTAAATCAGATCGCGCGTCGTCACGCGCAACGAATTCGAGGAGTCGCTCGAAGTCGCATCATCCGATGCTGTGCAGCCGGGTTTGCCGGCCGTATCCCGCAGCTCAATGTGGACGACCCCCTGCGCGCGCACCACGCCCGTTTTCTGGTCCCACTCCCAGTCGTCCCCACGCACCATGTCCGCGCGCTTCTGCTGCCGCCCGCACATCTTCATCCAGACATCGTGCAGCTCCACCTTGCCGTCTTTGTGCTTGATATCCTTCGCGGCATGGATGACGAAATCGGTCACCGCACCTGAGGTGTGGCTCCACGTGATGCCGCTGGTGTCGATCTCCACGTTGGCGCCCAGCTTCGCCGGAAGCTTTGCCAGCAGATGCTGCCGCAGATAGCGCGCGGAGCCGATGAACCCTGCGATCACCACCAGCAGCAGCGCCGCGCTCGCCAGCAGCCACACCCTCAGCCTCTCGATTCGCATCGCCATCCGTACGCCTGCTTTATCTTCTCACCCGGCCCGATACCTGACTGACGCACCTCCTCCGCCTTCGTTTACCCAGTGTCCTGGTCCCAAGTCCCCAGTCACCGATCCCCAGTCACCATTCCCCATTCCCCAGTCCCGAGTTGCTAGTCCCCAGTCCCCCCTCACCAGCAACTAGTCCCTCTGCCGGCACCCCGGCCCGTACTAGAATCATTCCCAATGGCCGACCGCCTCTACCTCAGCCTCTGGTACCCCAACTTCCGCCTGGAGGCGCTCCCCGGCGCGCTCACGGGCGTCATGCGCCAGTTCGCCATCATCGGGGGCCGTCGCGTCATCGCTGCCAGCGCCTATCCCATCAACTTCACCGAATCGCCTACCTATCAACGCCTCTACAACCAGCCGTCCAGCTCCGACCCGCGCCTGCCCGCCGAAATGGACCCCGACGCCGCCACCGCCGACGCGGCCATCGAAGCCGCGGTCGCCGAGGCCACCGAGCAGCTCCACGACGACATGGCCTACGAGTTCGAAATGCGCTGGCAGCTCTGGGCCGCCGAGCCGCCCGACGTGATACGCGCCGGCCTTGGCCTCGCCCCGCCCGCCGAGCCCGACGAAGAGTCCGACGACGAGCAGGAGGGCGCGCCCAATCTCCTCGACCCCGACTCGCCCTGGCGTCTGCGCACCCACACCGTCCGCATCCTCGGCTTCGGCCCGCTCTTTGACGTGGCCGGCTATGAGCAGAACGGCCACATCTTGGTCGACTTCGGCCTCGACACGCCGTGGCTGCTCGACACGCCCATCGACCGCGACAACGACTCCGGCGAGACAGAGCCTCTCGACGACGACGCCCAACTCCACATCCAGCAGAACATCGAGAAGCTCCTCGCCTTCACCCTGTTGGTCGAAAAGAACTGCGGCATCTCCAGCCGCCTGCTCTGGACCGAGTCCGGCGAACCACTCGCCGAAAAACTCATCGCCCGGCTACAGCGCGTGAATTGATCGCCTGGCTTCGCAGTTACTTCAGTGCCGCGTCATTCTGAGCCCGCACGGCATGCCCTCAGGCGCACCATCTACGCTGTATACAAAAGAAATCCGTCATCCCGAGCGAAATGGAGTGCGCAAGCACTCCGTGCAGCCGAGGGACCTGCTTTTCTGCTGAATCACCACTAAGCCGTGGTACCTTCCCACCATGGCCCTCGCCTCCATC
>DATNEM010000286.1:0-11659 GCA_035552995.1 Acidobacteriaceae bacterium
AAGCGCGAGCAGGAGATGCTGGATGCTTATCACAACCACTTCCGGCCGGTAGCGGTGAAGTTTCCCGGATACGTTGATCTGAAGATCGTGAAGATCCGCAAAGTGCTCTCGGGGCAGGCTCCGCCGGCGGGCGTGAACTACCGCTTTCAATTGACTTATGAGAGCGAAGAGGCGCGGCAGAAGTGGATCCACTCGGCGGTGCACATCAAAAACTGGCCGCTGATCGAGAACACGGTTCTGGACAAGAATTACCAGACGCTGCTGACGGACGAGGTTTAGGCGGCTTCACAAGGATGAAGCGACAACGGCCCCTATGGCCGCATGAAGGAGAACGTATGCGTTTACGGACGAGTCTTGTGCTGATGGCTGCGGCGGCTGCACTTCCTCTCGGGTGTAAGGCCCCGGCCAACTCAACCGCCTCAACTCCCGCAGCGACCAGCGCGGCGCCCGCGAACATGCGTGTGGATCGCATGGACCCGGCGCTCGACCAGGTAATTGCGCCCGACGCCAAGGTGGAAAAGGTCGCGGGCGGATTCGTGTTCAATGAAGGGCCGATGTGGCGCGAGGGCCGGCTGTGGTTCTCGGACCTGGTCGGCAACAAGATGTACGCTGTCTCGCCGGACGGCAAGGTTGAACTGCTGATCGACAAGGCGGGCGGAATGGATAATGCCGCCAAGGGCTTCTATCGCGGCTCCAATGCAATGGTGACCGACAAAGACGGTTCGGTGCTGATGTGCCAGCACAGTATGCGGCGCATCGCGCGCGTGGATGACAAGCTGCACGTGACGAACTTCCTGGACAAGTGGAATGGCAAGCGGTTCAACAGCCCGAACGACCTGGTGTTCGCGCAGGATGGGTCGCTGTGGTTTACGGATCCGCCATTTGGGCTGGACAAGAAGGCGGACGATCCGGCGAAGGAGATCCCGTTCAGCGGCGTGTTCCGTTATGCGAAGGGTAAGGTGACGGCGGTGATCAAGGACCTGCCGAATCCAAACGGCATAGGGTTCTCGCCGGATGGGAAGTTCCTGTACATCTCGAACACAGCGCCACACCAGTTTGTAAATCGGTACGACGTGAAGGCGGACGGCACGCTGGGCAAGCCGACGACCTTTATCTCGTATCCGGACACGCCCGCGACCGAGCCGCCGGACGGGCTGAAGCTGGATTCGGCGGGGAACCTATGGACGACAGGGCCGGGCGGCATCCGCATCATCAACCCGCAGGGCAAGGTGCTGGGGCAGATCAAGCTGCCTGAGGTTGCAGCGAACCTTGCCTGGGGCGGAGACGACGGCAAGACGCTCTATATTACGGCTTCAACCGGGATTTACCGGGTGAATGCGCTGATTGCAGGGGAGCTGCCGCTGTACAGGAAATAGCCGGTCGTCGCGTTTGAAGCAATCCTTTGCGGGCAACTGATGAAGGCACCCATCAATACGGTTGCGTACTCCTCGTCGGTGCTGCTTTGCCTTTTTGTATCTCTTGCGATGGCTCTCCACGGTCTCAATTTTGCGTTGACTGCGGGCGATGGAATATTCGAGCCGCCGTCCGTTTGCAATAGTGCTTGTCAGGCGGGCTGGCAATCGTTGGGGCATCGCGGAACCGTTTGGATGTATTCTGCTCTGCTGCCACTCGGCGTCGCCATCGCCTTAATCTCCGTGAGGATATGGGGATGGCTGGCAATGCGCAGGAGAACCTCCGCAGTCTCTGCGGACTCAACTTCAGCATCGCGCATCGTGCCTCCGTCGATTTAGACTCTCAGCCATGCGGGTGTTCGGGATCGACTGCGGCACGGAGTTCACCGGCTACGGCGTGGTGGAGATGGACCATACCGCTCGGTCGCCGCGGCTGACGCATTGTGCTGCGGGGACGATCCGGCTTAGCAAAAAAGAGAAGACGCCGCAGCGCCTGGCGCAGGTCTATGCGGAACTGACCGCGCTGATGGAGTTGCACGCGCCGGATTGCGTGGCGATTGAAGAGGTGTTCTTTTCGGCGAATGCGAAGTCCGCGCTGAAGCTGGGGCAGGTGCGCGGCGTAGCGCTGCTGGCCGCGGCGACCTGCAACATCCCGGTGGCGGAGTATGCGCCGCTGACGATCAAGTCTTCCGTGACAGGGTATGGCATGGCGGCGAAAGAGCAGGTGCAGTTTATGGTGACGCGGCTGCTGGAGTTGGAAGGCGCGCCGGAGTCACCCGATGCCGCGGATGCGCTGGCGATTGCGATCTGCCATATCCATACGGCGCAGACGTTGGAGTTGCAGGGAGCGCAGCGGTGAAGGTGGCGCGGACGGCGGCTGTCGTGTTTGCCGCTGCGGGGATCGGGGTTTGTCAATTAGCGTTCGCGGCTCAGAACTCACATGCGGATGCGGAGCCTGCCGGTGCAGCGGCGAACGCCAGTGCTGCCTCGTCGAGTGCCACGATTACGTTTGATTTTGCACGCGCGGCGGTGGGCGTGCCCGTGCCGAAGTACAAGCTGGTGATCCATGAGGACGGCACGGGCAGCTATGAAGGTGAAGCGCTGCCTCCGCCGACGCGGTACGGACCTGCGGCCGCGCCGAGTGCTGTGCCTTTCAAGCGGGAGGTGCGGCTGACGCCGGCCACGACTGCGCGCATTTTCGATCTCGCAGGGCAGCTTGAGCACTTCAAGGTAGCGTGCGCGTCGAAGGCGAAGAACATTGCGGACAGTGGCACCAAGACGCTGACCTATGCGGGACCGGATGGCGGCGGCGCCTGCACGTACAACTACACAGACATCAAGGAACTGACTGAACTGACCCAAATCATCCAGGGGATCACCGAGACGCTGGACGAAGGGCGCGAGCTGGACCGGCTGCATCGGTATGACCGGCTTGGGCTGGATTCCGCGATCGGGTATCTACAGGATGAGGCCGCTCAAGGGCGCGCGCTGGAGGTGCAGTTGATTGGAGATTCGCTGAGCGCAATTGCAGGCGACGCGGATGTGTTGGCGCGCGTGCGGGCCAAGGCGACAGCGATGCTGAAGCAGATTGCGACTGCGCAGCCCGTGCGGATGCCGTGAGGCTGACGCAGCGGTTCCCTGAATGGAACAACACGCGCGCAGAAATAAAGTTGTTGCGCAGCGACGTGTCTAACTGCCATGGTTCGCCACTTTTGGGTGAGAAAGAATCGCATCCCGCGGAGCGATAGCGAGTCTAAAATGAAGGTCGCTCCGAATGGAGGCCGTAATGAAAGCCCGCACGATGGTTCGCCGCTTCGCTCTGCTTTCCGCCCTTACCTTTACATTTAGCTTCTTCGGCATCGCGCAAGCGCAGGATGCGTCTGCGCCTATGCGCGCGGCGCGTCTGACTTCGTCGCAGGGGTCTGTCACCGTCAGCGACGGAACGAACCCTGCGGTCCCGGCGCAGATGAACCTTCCGCTGCCCGCCGGCGTGCAGATTGCCACCGGCGATGACGGGCAGGCGGAGATCGAGTTTGAGGACGGCAGTGTGGCGCGTCTGACGCCGAACTCGGCGCTGTCGCTCGACAGGCTGGACGTTGCGCCGGGGCAGATCTTCGTCACCGACCTGAGTCTGCTGCGCGGTCTGGCGTACTTTGAGCTGCGGGCTACGCAGGAGTACGTGTACTCCATCAATGCAGGCGGCGATGTGGTGTCGCCGGTGGAGAACGCGACCGTCCGCGTGAACTTCGATGAGCCGCCTGCGAGCTTTGCCGTGCTGGATGGGACGGCGGAAGTGCAACGCACCAACAGCTACCAGGCCGAGGTGCGCGCTGGTGAGACGCTGCGCGGCGATGCGAGCAGCCCGGCGCGCTATTCGCTGAGCGAGCAGATCGCGGAGGATTCATGGGACCAGTGGAATGCCGACATGGACGACCAGGCGCCGCAGCAGGCGAGCGACAGCACAAGCGTTCGTGACAACTACGCGGGCGCGCAGGGCTATGGCTGGAGCGATCTTGACGCGGACGGCACATGGTACAACGTGCCCGGGCAAGGCGAGGTGTGGCAGCCGTATGCGGCGGAGGATGACGCGGACTTCGATCCGTACGGGAATGGGGCATGGGTTTCGTACCCGGGCACCGGGTACGTGTGGGCGTCGGCCTATCCGTGGGGATGGACACCGTATCGCTGCGGCGCGTGGTCGTATTACAACGGCTTTGGCTGGGGATGGGCGCCGGGCGCGACGTGCGGCGGGTATGGCTGGGGCTTTGCCGGCGGCGGCTTCCTGGTGAACATCAGCGTTGGGCCGCGTGGATATCGTCCGGTACACGTGCCTGTCGGGCGGCCGGGGCCGGTTCATCCGGTCATCCCGGTGCGCATTGCAGGGAATCCTGGCCACAAGTTCGATCATGTGATGCCGCCTTCGGAGCGGAGAGCGAGAGTGATTGCGGGAGTTACGGCGCAGCCTGTTGTACCGGTGCATGATCGGGTAGTGACGGGCAGAACGTATGCGGGCGCATCCCTGGGACGCGATTTCCCGATCGACCGCACGACGCACCGGGCATCCATGGGCACGGCGAGCACGCGGCCTTCGAACGTTTACCACATGGGTGAGCGCCAGCAAGTGCAGCAGACGCAGAGACAGCAGCAGGGGCAGACGCAGCAACAGCAAGTGCAGCAGCAGAACGGACAGCAGCAACAGCAGGGTCAACCGCAGCAGCAAGGGCGGCCTGGGTTCCAGGGCGACCGCAATGGGCAGCAGCGGAATTCGTCGCAGAGCACGACTCAGCCACAGCAGAACGTCCAACCGCAGCAGCAGAATTCGCAGCCGGTGTACACGCGGCCACAGCAGAACCAGTCCGGCACGCCTGGACAGCAAGGAAATCGGCCGGCTTTCCCACGGCAGCCGCAGCAGAATGCCTCGCCGCAGGGGAGTTCGCAGCCGGTGTACACGCGGCCACAGCAGCAGAATGTTCCTGCGCAATCCAATGTGCCGGCGCAGCCGGGGAATCAGCCCAACGGCCAGCCGACGCTCGCGCGGCCGCAGCACATCATGACGGAGCAGATGGGCTCGCCGCAGCAGAATGCGCAACCTCAGCCGCAGCAGAACGCGCAACCTCAGCCGCAGCGATACACGCCACCGCAGCAGAACCAGCCCACAGCTCCAGCGCGGAATGCGCAGCCGACGTATGGCCGGCCACAACAGCAGAACTCGCAGCCCACGTATACGCGGCCGCAGGAGAACGCTCCGCAGCAGCGCAATTCCCAACCGATTTATACGCGCCCGCAACCGCAGAGTAATTCGCAGCCCTCAGCACAACCGCAGCATACGGCGCCGGAGCATCCGAACTTTACGCCGGCGCCAGCGCAGTCCCATCCGAGCTATTCGCCGCCGCCGGAGCCGCACTATTCCGCGCCGCCACCGGCGCCGCGTATGAGCACGCCACCACCATCGCCACCGCCGGCTCCACATGTAAGCGCGCCGCCGCCGAGCCCACCGCCAAGTTCCTCATCGCACAAGTGAGCGCCAGCGGCGCTATTGCAGCAGACGCGGCGCTTCCACCGCTCGTGGAGTGAGTGCGCGATAGAGCGTGGCCATCTCTTCGAGCGCAATGGATTCCGCGCGGGCCTGTGTGGGAATCTCCGTCGGCCATGCTGCCCGGAGCGTCTCGGCAGAGTAGCCGGCGGCGCGTAGGCAGTTGACGAGAGTCTTTCGCTTCTGCGCGAAGGCTGTCTTAAGAAAGCTATCGAAGCCGGCGGGGTCGACGCGAAGCTCGCGGAAGCGTGGTGCGAAGTCCAGGCGCAGCACGGTGGAGTATACGTCGGGCGGTGGCGAGAAGGCCGTGGGCGGCAGGGTGAACAGCGGCTCAACATGGGCGTGGAGCTGGGTGGTCGCGGTGAGCAGGCCGTAGTCGCGCGAGCCGGGCTGCGCGGCGAGACGGTCGGCGACTTCGCGCTGCACCATGATGACGGCGTGGTCGATGAGGCCTCGGTTTGCGGACGGCGGATTTGTGCGCATGAGGTCCGTTTTGCCGCGTGCGACTTCTGCTTTGCCGCGTGCGGTGGCGAAGAGATGCAGCAGGATATCCGAGGTGATGTAGTAGGGGAGATTGCCGACGATGTCGACGGTCTCCGTGGGCGGAACGAGCGAGGCGAGATCGGTCTTCAGGATGTCCGCGTGCAGAACCTCGACGTTAAAAGCGTGGCGGAAGTGGAGCTGGAGCTCGGTGACGAGCGTGGGGTCGAACTCGATGGCGATGAGGCGGCGGCAGCGTGTGGTGAGGATGGAGGTAATGGCTCCGTGGCCCGGGCCGATCTCGATGACGGTGCGGTTGCGGACGTCGCCAAGCGCGTTCGCGATGGCGGTGCGGGCGCTGTCGTCCACGAGGAAGTTCTGGCCTAGTTTGGGCTTGCGGAACATGATTGGCGTGGCCTGAAATTCCTCTCCGGTTCGGTTCTTCGCCAACGGGCTTTTTGGCCAAAACTGTCCTGCCAAGTCTATTCCTTCCGGCATGAGCAAGTCCGCAGCTTTCTGCGTGTGCGGATGAGCGGCGAACAGCCTTTGGCACTGGGGTCAGAGCAAAGCTGACGCTATACTCAACCTGAGCAATGGCAGCTTCCATGTACATCGTGGTGGAGGGCGAGGATCCGGGCTACGACATCTTCGTCAATGGCCGCGCGCTGGCGCGTTATGAAGACGCGCTGGAGAAGGTGGCGCTGCGGCTCGGTGTGAAGCCGCTGATCGAGTTCTTCTCCGCGGATGAGAATTCCATGTCGCTGCTGATTGAAGAGGGCGCGGGGAATCCGGAGCTGGTGCGGCGGCTGCCGCCGCCGCAGTGGTACTCGCCCGGGGATGGCCTGGCGACCGTGAGAGCGCTGATGAACTCGCTGGAGGCCGATCCGCAGCAGTTTGGCACGGAGGGATCGCAGGTGCTGGGCGAGTTGCAGGAGTATGCGCGCGTGCTCGACCGCGCCGCCCGCGCCAACCACCGCTGGCACCTCGCCGTCAGCTGGAGATAAAGCTCGCGGTATACTTGCGGCTCGCATTCTAATTTGCAGAGGTACGTATGAAGCGCTGCATTATCGAAGGGCACCTCCTTCGGCTGTTGATCATTTGCCTATGCGTATTTGAAGTCGGCGACGCGCAGCAGACACACCGCAAATCGGCCGTCTCTCCAGTACGTGGCACTCTATCCGGCCGTGTCTTTGCAATTACAAAAAGCGGCGACTTGAAGCCCGCGAGAATTGCCGACATTTACATATTTTTCGTTTCGGGTGTCACGCGAGATGGGAGGGCAGTTGATGTCGGCGACACAGCCGGCCTCATGTTCATGGAGGCCTTCAATGTTGCCGAGGAAGCATACAACAAAGAATTGGCCGACAACCCTGACTGGAGTGAGCGGACTGCCTGCTTGAAAGACCTGTCCACTTTTCATCTGGCTGTGCTCAAGGTTCTAGACTGGGCGGAAAATAATAAGAAGCAATCTCAGATTCTTGTCACAAAAACCGATGAGGATGGGTACTTTTCCGCGGCACTTCCTCCGGGGCAATATCATGTTTGGGCCCGAGGCCGCGCGGGATTCAATGAGTCCTTGTGGGACTCGTCCCCGGAGATTATCGACATCCAACCTCGTTCCCATATTGAGTTGAAGCTCGCGTCGCCGCGAACTTCATGTTTGGATACGTCTGATTAAATACCTCGTGGACATGAGGAAGTCAACATGTCACTGCCGATAATTGACACGTTGGTTATGCTCATCGCCGACCAGAACGGCGGCAAGAGCAACCAGATGAGGTCGATATTTGAAGAGTTTGAGCTTTCCGGTAAATACGGAGGTTACCCGAAACAAAATAAGATCGACCACAAATACGAAGTTCATCCAGACATAGATCTTTATCTGCGGCTGTCTTCGTGGCATGAAAAGGGTCAGACGTATTCGCAGGTAAAGCGCGATCTGAGATTCGGATATTCTGACGGGAGAAGGCGATACAAGGTGTTCGTGCCTGCTCAGGTCACCCCTACCGACAAACTCGTCGGAGGGGAGGAACTTTTCATGCGATTGTTCTCAGACTTCGAGATACGGAGGGGTTTCGCTGTATGGATCAACCCGGATCGTTTAGGCCGGACGGCATTTGCAATAAGCCCAGAGATGGCAGAGTTCTTGTCCACGCGCAGACACGTTAGTGCTCTAGCGATCGACGGGCGAGCCGCCCACCCTGGCGCGGCTCCAGCTAAAAATTCCGTGAACGCTAGACTCATTGCTGATTTACTGTTTAGGTTGTAGCGGCCCGATAGCAAGCTACTTCTTCCCAAAGACGTCACCCATCCTTCGGATCTGCGCGCCGACGCCGCGCAGCTTTTCCTCGAAGTGCTCATAGCCGCGGTCAAGGTGGTAGACGCGGTCTAAGATGGTCTCGCCTTCAGCGACCAGTGCGGCGAGCACGAGTGACGCCGAGGCGCGCAGGTCCGAGCACATGACGGCGGCGGATTCGAGTGGTGTCTTGCCGCGCACGGTGGCGGTGCGGCCCTGGACGCTGATGTTTGCCCCCATGCGGTTGAGTTCCTGTACGTGCATGAAGCGGTTCTCGAAGATGTTTTCCGTGACGATAGTGGTTCCGTCGGCTTGCGTGGCGAGCGCCATGTACTGCGCCTGCATGTCGGTGGGAAAGCCGGGGTATTCGACGGTGGAGATGTCGGCGGCCTTGAGCGCGCCGCCGGAGCGCACGCGAACGTTCTCCTTGCCGCTCTCGATGCGCACGCCGCACTCTTCCAGCTTCGTGATCAGCGCGCCGAGGTGCGCGGGATTGCAGCAGTCGACGTTGAGATCACCGCCCGTGATGGCGCCGGCGATGAGGAAGGTGCCGGCCTCGATGCGGTCGGGATTGATGCGGTGCTTCGCGCCGTGGAGTTTGGCGACGCCTTTGACCTTGATGGTGGAGCTGCCCGCGCCGTCGATCTTCGCGCCCATGGCGACGAGCAGTTCGGCGAGATCGCAAACCTCGGGCTCGCGCGCGCAGTTCTCGAAGACGGTCTCGCCCTCGGCGAGCACGGCCGCCATCAGGAGGTCTTCGGTGCCGGTGACGGTGATCTTGTCAAAGACGATATGCGCGCCTTTGAGGCCGTTGCTGGGGCTGCGCGCTTCGAGGTAGCCGTGATCCTGCGTGATGGTGGCGCCCATGGCTTCGAGGCCTTTGAGGTGAAGGTCGATGGGGCGGCCGCCGATGGCGCATCCGCCCGGCATGGCGACGCGGGCCATGCCCGTGCGCGCAATAAGCGGTCCGAGCACCAGCGAACTGGCGCGCATGGTTTTTACAATTTCGTATTTGGCGACGGGGTCGGAGAGGATGCCGCACTTAATGCGGGTGCGGTGCTGGGCGCGGCCGTAGCCGAGCTCGACCTCGGCGCCCATGGAGGTGAGCAGGCGGCGCTCGGTCTCGATGTCGCGGACCTGCGGGATGTTTTCGAGGACGACCTCGTCTTCGGTGAGGATGGCGGCGGCCATGCACGGCAGCGCGGAGTTCTTGGCGCCGGAGACCTTGATGGTGCCGAGCAGCGGGTTTCCGCCGCGAACGACAAACTTGTCCATGGGGCTAGTGTACGGAACGAGGCGGTGTGGATGAGGGCGGCGGTGGGTATTTAGCGAGGTACGGGCTTGCCGGCTTCGATCCGGCTGACGAGGCGCAGGCAGAGGAGCAGCGGGATGGCGCCGAAGACGCCGAAGCTACAGTCAATGGCGCGCCAAAGAGGGGGGATGCCTCGAACGGGGCCAGCGATGAGGGCGAGCGCGAAGACGCTGATGCAGGCAATGACGCCGAACTGGAGCACCCACTTGTTTCGGACGGGATCGACCAGCGGACCGAGGAAGCAGATGGCGATGACGAGGTGCGCGAAGGCGAGCCAGTCGGTGCCATAGGCGAGGAAGGGATAACGGACAGATTGGTCGGCGAGGGCAGCGTGGACGCGGTCGATCCAGGCGATGATTCCCGTGGGCAGCATTGGATGGGTCTGGAGGAATCCGGCTACCCATGCGGTTTCATGCACGAGCGGGAAGGCG
Source organism: Acidobacteriaceae bacterium (assembly GCA_035552995.1). Classification (GTDB taxonomy): domain Bacteria; phylum Acidobacteriota; class Terriglobia; order Terriglobales; family Acidobacteriaceae; genus Edaphobacter. Next base: position 9,965 of record DATNEM010000286.1, read on the forward strand.
GTGACGCCGCTGAGCACGAGGCCAACGATAAAGATCGTAAGCCAGATGCGGATGGAGCAAAGCTCAGACGAAGGCGGCATGCTCATTTGCGTTCAGTTGCGCCCTCGATCGCCGTGCGGCGCTACAGCTCCAGCCGGGAGTCCTCGATGGCGAGGCGGACATTGCCGTCGGATTTGGTGAGGCGGCGTACAGCCTCCATCTTGTCGACGTTGGCCTTGAGCATGACGACCGCGATGGGGATGGACTTGCCGGCGGACTTAATGGTGCGGATGGCGGTATCGCGGTCGATGTTGCAGACCTTCATCAGCACGCGAATGCCGCGCTCGACGAGCTTGGCGTTCTTCATGTGCACGTTCACCATCAGGTTGTCGTACACGTAACCGAGGCGGGTCATGGCGCCGGTGGTGATCATGTTAAGCACCATCTTCTGCGCGGTGGCGGCCTTCATGCGCGTGGAGCCGGAGACGACCTCTGGGCCGACCTCGACCACGATGGTGGTGTCCGCCACGCGGGAGAGCGGCGTGCCCTGGTTGGAGGTAATGGCGGCCGTGATGGCGCCGCGGGCGCGGGCATATTCCACGGCGCCGACGACGTAGGGGGTGCTGCCTGAGGCAGAGACGCCGACGACGATGTCTTTGCGGGTGGGGCGGCGGCGTGCGATGTCGCGCTGACCGATCTCCGGCGAGTCCTCGTTGACGTCGCTGGCGGAGGCTAGGGCCTTGGGGCCGCCGGCCATGATGTACTGCACCTGCGAGGGCAGGGTGGAGTAGCTGGGCGGGCATTCTGAGGCGTCGAGGGCGGCGATGCGGCCTGAGGAGCCGGCGCCGACATAGATGAGTCGGCCGCCATCGCGCAGTGCGCGGGCGACGATGTCGATGACGACGGCCACTTCGGGCAGCGCCTTCTTGACGGCGACGGCGATCTTCGCGTCTTCGTGGTTGATGATGCGTGCGATCTCCAGCGCGGACTTGGTATCGAGACCGGCAGAGGCGGTATTGGCGGTCTCTGTGGTCACATCGAGGTTGACCTCGGAGAGGTGCGAGAGAGGCCGGGACGCGACGGACGGTTCAAGCATGGTAAGGGTAGCCATAAAGATTCCTTGCCTGGATTGCATTATTTTAGACGCTTGATCGGGTTAGATGCCATCCATGAGGCGTCCAGTCAACTGCGAGGGCCCATCCCAAATGTCAAAAGACTGTCACGCGGGGCTCCGCAACAAGGATGGCGTGCGCTTGGCGTGGCAACGGATACTCGTTGCAATTTACGGCTCAGGATTGGGAGGGTGTATTACCAGCCAATACTGAATGTACCATGCTTGGCATGGAAGTTCCCAGGTTTCTGCGGGCTGCAGCGATGATTGCCGCGTTGGGCATAGGTGGTCCAGCGTTGGTTCGTGCGCAAGCAGCGTCGGTTAGCGCGAAAGCGGCAGCGCCCGCGAGTACCGCCGGCTCGGCGCTTGAGGCGCGACTGCGTGAGATTGCGGCGGCGCACCACGGCAAGGTGGCACTGTATGCGACACAGTTGAACACGGGCCGTACGGTCGCGCTCGATCCGGACGCGGTGGTGCAGACGGCTTCAGTCATCAAGCTGACAATTCTGTTTGAGGCGATGGAGCAGGTGCGTGCCGGCAAAGCGCACTGGGACGACAAGATTGTCCTGCAGCCCGGCGATGCGGTGTCGGGCTCCGGGGTGCTG
>DATNEM010000287.1:0-8449 GCA_035552995.1 Acidobacteriaceae bacterium
GGCCGCGGCCGCGTCGCGCTCCGTCAGTGCGGACGCCGCATTGGCCGTACTGTTGGCCGAGATCTGAGACTCCAATTCGTCGGCAAACTCGTCCAGCCGCTGCTTCTGCTGGCGTCGTACTGAATCGCGCGTAAACTCCGAGGCGAACAAGTCCGCATCCGGCGTCAACCCGCCCGCTCGCGCAACCAACTGGCGTAGCGTCTCGCCGGGCTGCACACTGTAGACGCCCGCGCCGACAAATTCTCCTTCCAGCTTGACGAACTTCGTCTGCTGCGCGCTGGGCACCCGGATGTCGGCCTTGGAAAAGATCGTAACCACATCGCCGGGAAGGAGCCCGAGGTCTTGCGACGGATCGCGGTCGATCACAGCTTTCGCAAGGTTGAAGGGCAGCAGAGAAGTGGTGAGGTCGTCCTTGCTTTGGCGCGAGATGACGGCGTATTGCCAGTCGATGTCCGGCGCCGCCAGCACCACATCGTTCTTCGGTGCAAAAGTTTCGCTGCCCTCGGTAAGCGATGCCCCTACGGAACTGCCGCCGCCGCTGGCGCTCGTAGCTCCGCCGCGCTGCTGCGGGAGTTGCTCGCGCGTCATGTCAGGTGACGCTTGCGACTGGTTAGTGTAGATGCCGAGCGAACCCTCGCGGACCCGCGAAGAGTTCGGTGGCGTCGCCGTCAACGGCGGCGTGGACACTCCTATCGCGGAGGCCGGCGTCTGCGGCTCGGCGCGGCCCAGTTCCATCAGACGCCGATAATAGTCGCGAGTCACCAGCATCTCGCGGTTCGGGATCAGGTCGGAGATGCGCATGCCCTCTCGCCATTGATAACGGCCCGGATTGGCCAGATTGCCGCGCAATGTCACTGCATCCTTGAAGCGACTCACGATGGAGTCGGCCGTGATGATGTCGCCATCCAGCGCGGGCGCGGTGTTCGCGGCATCCAGAGCAAACTCGGCCATGCTGCGCTCAGTGTGGTTCGCGATGCGCTCGACGCGCAGACGCGAACTGGCAGCAGTATTCGTCAGGCCTCCTGCCAGCGCCAGTGCCTGCGCAATCGTCGTCTCGCCACGCAGCTCATAGATCGCGGGAGTAGAAACGCTGCCGCTGACGGCCACCTGCGGCCCAACGTTGGGGATGAAGATGACGTCCCCGGGTTGCAGCACCACGTCTTTCGACTTGTCTCCACGCAGCAGCAGGTCGTAGAGATCGAAATGCGTGACGATCTCGCCGTTACGCTTCACCTGGATGTCCCGGAGGCTTCCCTGCGGCAACGGTCCTCCTGAGGCAAACAGCGCATTGAGCAACGTGCTCAGCGAGCTGATGGTATAGCTGCCCGGCTGGCGAGCCTGCCCCACGACGAAAACCTGAATCGACCGCAATTGGCCGAGGTTCACATTCAGGTCAAAGTTGCGATACACCCGCGTGAGCTGCGAGCGCAGAAACTGCTCCAGCTGCGAGAACTGCAAGCCCGCTACGTGGACCGTACCAACCTCCGGCAGCGAAATCGATCCTGTACGGTCCACAATGAAGTTGCCGTGCTGGTTCACCTGCCCCCAAATCTGGAGGCGCAGCTCATCGCCCGGCCCAATCACGTAGTCCGGGGTTACCGGAATATCGTCGACCGGCGCAAAGGTGGAGGGCGGACTCGAGAACAGCGTCGCGCCGAAGATCGGCAGCGTGCGGCCCACGCTGGCCGCCACAATCTGCTGGAACTCAGTCGGCCGGGGAGGAGGCAGCCTTCGCTCTGTTTCGCGCGCGGCGGAGCTCGTTGTGTAAGAGCTGTGCTCCTGCGTGGGGTACTGATTACGGCCCTGGCCTGCCTGCCTTCCATTGCCCTCTCCAGCTTGCGGAGAGATGTCCGTGTCGCGCATCAGCGCTCCGGGCGCCGGGCAGGGATTGTCCGCGGTGCAGTATTGCTGCATGGACTGGGGCTGCCCGAGATCGTCCGGCTGCTGCTGGGTGGAGTCCGGTATACCTGCTCCCTGCGCGTTGCCCCCCGCTCCTGGAACCTGCGCAACGGAAGGTAGGCTGATCAACCCGATGCACAGCCAGCAAACCGCGCGGCGCAGCACACCTACAGGCGAAAACGAGTTGCAGATCGATTGGCGAGACGGGCGAACGAAGCGGTTGCTGAATAGATCCACGAAATCCTGATCCTGTCTGGTGAAGCAGTGCCGCTCGGCCCTGCTTCACACTCCATACGTGTGCGCGAAAGACCCCGGTCAAGCTGCGCTATCAGTGTACCCGAGAAGATATGCTCACTCTGGACCAATCCAGCAGGCACATGATGGCGGGAAGCAGGCAAATTAACCGTCCGCGGCGGCCTGATTGCGATCGCGATGTTGCGGTGGCAACCGTCACGCGTCCTGATCCAGCTCGGCGACGACCCGCCGAACGGACTCGCGCCATTCGGTCATGCGCCAGCCGAAGGTCCGTTCCAGCTTCCCGCAATCCAGGCGCGAGTTCTTTGGCCGCGGCGCGGGAGTGGGATACTCGGCTGTCGAGATCGGCTCAAGCACCGCGAGTTTTGCAGTCGGATATCGCTGCCGCGCCTCCTCTACAATCGCCTGGGCAAAGCCGAACCACGTCGTCTCACCTTCGCCGGTGGCGTGATAGACGCCGCTCACCGCTCTCACGGCGTCTTCCAGCGATCCGGTCACCGGTTTCGCGTCCGCTAGTCCGATCACGTGCGCCGTCGTGCGGGCCAACTCCTCGCTCCACGTAGGCGCGCCGTACTGGTCGGCGACGATGCGCAGCACTTCGCGTTCTTGTGCCATGCGCAGGATCGATCGCAGGAAATTCTTGCCCGTCGCCCCGTAAACCCAACTGGTGCGGAAGATGAGGTGCGCCGCGCCGCTTGCCGCCAGCGCGCGTTCGCCGTCCAGCTTCGTTTGCCCATAAACATTCAGCGGTGCAGTTGCGTCGGCCTCAACGTAAGGCGCGCTCTTCTCGCCGTCGAAGACGTAGTCCGTGGAGAAGTGGATGACCGCCGCCCCGCTCTTTCTCGCCTCCTCGCCGAGGACGCCTGGCGCGATGGTATTGATGGCCCGCGCCAGTTCCTGTTCACTTTCGGCCTTGTCCACCGCGGTATAAGCGCCGGCGTTCACCACCCAGCGGGGCCGGACTTCGCGGATCGCATGACGGATCGAATCGGCATTCGCCAGATCGAGTTCCGCACGCTCCAGCGCGATCACCTCGCCAAGCGGGGCGAGCGTCCGCAGCAATGCGTCACCAACCTGCCCGCTCGCGCCCGTTACCAGCATCCGCGGACGGCCATCGACTGCATACATCAAAAGACCTTCTCTTCCAGCACACGCCGCAGATACGCGCCATAGCTGCTCTTCCCCAGCTTCGCGGCCTGCGCCTCCATCTGGGCCGCATCGATATACCCGCTGCGGTACGCAATCTCTTCCAGGCACGCGACCTTCAGCCCCTGCCGCTGCTCAATGGTGTGAATGAACGACGACGCCTCCAGCAGCGAATCGTGCGTACCCGTATCGAGCCACGCCATGCCGCGGCCAAGCACCTCGGTCGTCAGCTGCCCCTGCTCCATATAGCGACGATTTACGTCCGTGATCTCAAGTTCGCCGCGCGCGGACGGCTTGATCGTCTCTGCGATACCTGTGATCTGGCCGTCGTAAAAATAAATTCCCGTCACGGCATAGCGTGACTTCGGCTGCTTGGGCTTCTCTTCGAGCGAGATCGCCTTGCCCTTCGAGTCGAACTCAACCACGCCGTACCGCTCAGGATCCTGCACTGGGTAAGCAAATACCGTCGCGCCGTCTTTGCGCTCCGCAGCGGACCGCAGCAGTTTGGCAAGGTCATGCCCGAAGAAGATGTTGTCTCCCAGCACCAGGCAGCACCCTTCGCCGGCGAGAAACTGCTTCCCGATCAGGAACGCCTGCGCCAGACCGTCCGGCGAAGGCTGCACTGCGTACTGCAGGCGTATGCCCCACCGCTCGCCATTGCCAAGCAACTGCTCAAAGCGCGCCGTGTCCTGGGGCGTTGAGATGATCAGAATGTCCCGAATGCCCGCCAGCAGCAGCGCCGACAGCGGGTAATAGATCATCGGCTTGTCATACACGGGCAGCAGTTGCTTTGAAACCACTTCGGTCACGGGATGCAGCCTGGTTCCCGAGCCGCCCGCCAGCACAATTCCCTTCATCGCATTCTCCTGCGGCGCGCGATCAACGATCGCGCCTGCATATTCTCAGCGTCCCGCGTAGTTGGCTTCTGTCCATTTGCGGTACTCGCCGCTGACGATCTTCTGTACCCAGTTCTCGTTTGCCAGATACCACTCCACCGTCTTGCTCAGGCCCGTCGCGAAGGATTCGCGCGGCTGCCATCCAAGCTCGCTCTGCAGCTTGTGGCAGTCGATGGCGTAGCGCCGGTCGTGCCCGGGACGGTCCTTCACATAGGTAATCAGCTTCTCATGCGGAGCGCCGGCCGGATGCAGTTCATCAAGCGTTGCGCATAGCGTCTTCACCACATCGATGTTCTTCTGCTCATTCAGGCCGCCCACGTTATAGGTCTCGCCCGTGCGGCCCTTTTCCAGCACCATCAGGATCGCGTCGCAATGGTCGGCAACATAGAGCCAATCGCGCACGTTCTGCCCATCGCCGTAAACCGGCAGCGGCTTGCCGCTGGTCGCATTGTGGATCATGAGCGGTATCAGCTTCTCTGGAAATTGGTACGGCCCATAGTTGTTCGAGCAGTTGGTAGTCAGGGCCGGAAGCCCATAGGTGTGGAAGTACGCGCGCACCAGATGGTCCGACCCCGCCTTCGACGCGGAGTACGGGCTGTTGGGCTTGTACGAAGTCTCTTCGTGAAAGGCCGCTTCATCGGGCGCGAGAGAACCATACACTTCGTCAGTTGAGACATGCAGGAACCGGAAATCGGCGCGCGCCGGTTCGCCCAAATCTTTCCAGTGCTTCAGCGCAGCATCGAGCAACGTAAAAGTCCCATTTACATTGGTCTCAATAAACGCGGCAGGTCCTAAAATGGATCGATCGACGTGGCTCTCCGCCGCGAAGTGAACGATCGCATCCGGCCTGTGCTCCGCGAGCAACTTCGCTACGAGTTTGGCATCCAGGATCGACCCATGCACAAAGCTGTGCGCGGCATTGCCCTCCAGCGATGCCAGGTTGTCGGGATTTCCCGCGTAAGTCAGCGCGTCCAGGTTCACCACGCGATGTCCGCGCCGTACTGCTTCCAGGACAAAGTTGCTGCCGATGAAGCCTGCGCCTCCCGTCACCAACAACTGCTTCGAAGCCGACATGTCACCTCTCACGATCTAGATTCTATTCGTGGGGCGCGGCTCCATATGCGCAATCCGCATCACCCACGAGTGGAATTTGCGTACGTCTCCGCCTCGGCCAGCAGCGCGCCTGCTGCGTCCTTGGCGGAGAGCGTCGGCTCTCCGTCCAGCGGCCATTCGATGCCGATGGCGGGATCGTTCCACAGCAATGACCGCTCGTGTTCGGGAGCGTAAAAGTCGCTGGCCTTGTACGCGACTTCAGCAAAATCGCTCATCACGAGGAAGCCGTGCGCGAAGCCCGGCGGAATCCACAGCATCTTACGGTTCTGCTCGCTCAGCAGCAGTCCAAACCACTGGCCGAACTGCGGAGAGTCGCGCCGCACATCCACCGCCACGTCGAAAATCTCGCCGCGCAGCGCGCGAACGAGTTTTCCCTGCGGATGCTTCATCTGGTAGTGCAGCCCGCGCAGCACGCCCTTGCGCGAGCCTGACTGATTGTCCTGCACGAAGCGCGTGGGCAGTCCTAGTTCGCGAAATCGCGCCTCGTTGTACGCCTCAAAGAAAAAGCCGCGCGCATCGCCGAAGACCTTCGGCTCCAGCACCACCACGTCCTTCAACGAAGTCTCCGTCTTCAGCAAACAGCTCCTCCGCTTTCAATCCAGCGTGATCATAATCTTGCCAAACGCCGACGGGTTCTCGCTCCACTTCTTCAGCATCTCCGGCGCCTCATCCAGCGGCACCGTCGCGCCAATCGCGTCGGCGACAGGGAACCTTCCGCCTTCGAACATGCGAATTACCTCTTGAAAATCGCGCGGCAGCGCATTGCGTGACCCCATGATGTCCAACTCTTTCAGCACAAATAAGCGGGTCTCATAGCTCACCGGCTGCTTCGCGTAACCGATGTACACCACGCGTCCGGCAAACGCGACCTCTTCCACCGCCGCGCGAAAGGTCTCGGGCCGCCCGATGGCTTCGATGATCACATCCGGCCCATGCCCGTCTGTGATCTCTTCCAGCCTCGCATGAACGTTCTCGCGCGCAGAATGGATCAGCTCGCGCGCGCCTGCCTTGCGCGCGACCTCCAATTTGCGGTCGTCGATGTCTATGCCGATTACCTTTGCGCCGCGGAACGCCGCCGCCGCTACCGCACCCAACCCTACACCGCCGCAACCGAAGATCGCAACGACATCGTCACCCGTGATGCGCCCCCGCGATACAGCGTGGCAGCCAACCGTCAGCGGTTCGACCAGGCAGAGCTCTTCGATCGGCAAACGCGCCGCGTAAAGCTTCTCCAGCGGCATCGCGATCCGCTCCAGCAGAGCGCCCTCCCGCTGCACACCCAGCGTCTGGTTGCGCTTGCAGGTATTCACACGGCCCTGCCGGCACGACGAGCACACCCCGCAACTGGTATACGGCGACATCGTCACATCCATGCCCTCGGTCAGGCCGAAGTCATTCGCCGGCACCCGCTCCAGCGTCGCCGCCACTTCATGCCCCGGAATCCGCGGATAACTGACCAGCGGATTGGTTCCGAGATATGTGGCCAAATCCGTGCCGCACATTCCGATTCGCCGTACGCGCATAATCGCATGACGCGGATCGGACGCCGGCTGATCCACTTCGATCACGCGCGCCTCACCCGGCCGCTCGATCACCAACGCCTTCATGCCTTTTGGATTCCTCCATCCACGCCCAATGCGCAAACCACATCAGTATACGGGCTTGCGCACAGCGCTCATGGCCCGTTCGGTCCGCGTTGCGGATACAACGTGAACTGGAACGTCGCTACCGTATCGCTCTGCTGCCCGGTCTTGTAGATCGGCGCCTTCCACCACTCATGCTGTACTTCAGCCGAGATCTCCAGCACCTTATGCACGCGCTTCACCAGGTGCACGTCAAAGCTGTTCTGAGTCGTTCCGCCGGGGATAAAGTCGTCTGCAACCTTATTGTGCTTGAACGACGACTGCACCATCTCCATCGGGGAGAGGTGATACGTAAGCCATACCTGTCCGCCTTGTCCTTCACGGCCGATCGCATCGCCCATCAGGTAACCCTTGTTGGTGTATCCCTGCGGCTGTACCCGCTCGAAGTACATGTATTCACCCAGCTCGCTGCGGCCCGTATCCACATTTGTGAGCGCGCCCTCAAATCGCGCATCGAGCCGCTGCATTCCCGGCACGCGCGCCAGATAGAGCCCCGGTCGCACCGCGGCATGGCGCGGGGCATCGATCGGGCTGATGTCGTCATGCACCATGGAATCGGTATACAGCATCATCCAATGGTTCAGCCATGGAAGGCGCCAGCTGAAATCGAAAGAAGCAAACCGGGCGCCCGGATCGTCGCGAGAGAATTTCTCTGCATCCGTGGTGTTCGTCACACTGAAGAAGCTCTTTAGAAAGCTATGCAGTGTAATGGGCTGGTTGCATGGCCTGTAGGTCGTGGTGCCGCCACTTGTAACCAGGCACGGACGCCCCTTGCCGCCCCAGATCACCGTCCGCTCAAAACCGAACTCCACATTCGGCGTTGGCTTGAAGTTCAGCTTCTCAACATGCATCCATGGCCCGTTCGGCGCGGAATGCCCCTTCAGGCTGCCCACGAAAAAGTTGTAGCGAAAAGGCCCGACCAATCGTGACACTAGCGGAATGAACAGGGGCTCCGTGCGGTCAATCTGAAAAGCATAGATATTCTCCGCATTCGTCGAATACATAAATGCGCCGCCCACGGTCGGGGCCAGCCAATGGTCGCTCTTCCCAAATGAAATCTCGTGGTTAAGGATGCGATACGAAAGGTTCGCTTCCACAACGCGCAGCACGTCCGTCTGCGCAATCGGTCCGGCTGGGCTCGTGGGCTGTGCCAGGCTCACTGACGGCACATAAGGAGTAAATTGTGCATCGATTGCAGCGAGCTGCCCCACCAGCCCCGGGGAATAGCCCGTCGCGTTAGGTGCATGCTGGTATTCACCGCGCGCGTAAAGGCTAAACCGCCCAAACTCCGCGCTGCCGGCCGCGCCGTCCACGGTGTTGAAGCCGGTCTGGTAGGGCCGCCCGTAGTCATTGGCGATCGTCTGGCCCAGGTGGAAGCTGTCACGCAGCGTCAATCCGCCGATCCCTTGCAGCCGCACATACAACTGCTCACAGCCGTAGGAAAAGTCGCGGCCGGCATCATCGGCTGGTTCGTCGTCTCCGCCGCCAATTTCGCGG
>DATNEM010000288.1:0-8321 GCA_035552995.1 Acidobacteriaceae bacterium
GCCATCCAGTTCCTGATGCAGACGCTCCACCGCAACGACCGCGCCTTCGTGGAAGGCTTCGACGTGCAACTGGAACTCACGCAGCCCTTCACGAACAATATCGACCTCCTGAATCAGGGCATCCAGAAGCTGCGCCCCGGCGGCGGCACAGCGCTGTATGACGCGCTCTACTCCACCTGCCACGATCAGATGCTGACCCTGCGCGAAAGCGGTCCTGTGCGCAAGGCGATCGTGATCGTCTCTGACGGCGACGACAATTACAGCCACGCGCTTGAGTCGGACGCCATCAAAGAATGCCAGCGCGCCGAGACCATCATCTACGCCATCTCCACCAACGTCAGCCCCAGTCGCGACAAGGGCGACGACGTGCTGAAGCAGATCGCGGACGCGACCGGCGGCGTGGCGTTTTATCCCATGCGTATCGAAGACGTTGCCAATGGCTTCACCTCCATCGAAGAAGAGCTGCGCAGCCAATACCTGCTCGTCTATCTCCCCTCCGACTTCAAGGCCGACGGCAGCTTCCGCACCATCTATCTGCAGGCCAACGACCGCGCGTACCACGTCCGGGCGCATACCGGCTACTTTGCCCCGCGCGCCTCGCAGTAGGTCCGAAATATTCCCTGCAAAACCTGTAACTCCCGCCGCGAAAGTGTGTCCAATCCAGCAGGAGTTTTTTCCCATGGGCACCTTTCCGCGCCTGCGCACCGTCGTCGCCGCTATCGCCGCCTCTGCCGGCTTGTTTGCCGTAACCCTCGCAGCGCAGGCGGCTCCTGAACCGGACTCACGCACGCCGCCGGGAATCCTCGAAAGCCTCAATAATCTCGCCGAGCAGCCCGCCACGCACACCGGCTTCAGCTTTGACCGCTCGGAACTCTCGCTCGCGCAGGACGTTCTCTCGCAGGCCGGCTTGCCGCCGGACCGCGCCGCCGCTGCTCTGACCGGCCTCAGCTTCGACACCTATCGCTATAAGGAGCCGGCCTTCTACACGCCGGAGACGATGAACTGGATCGTCGACACCCTTCACCGCGCCGGCTGGAAGCATCTGGTCAACGGCAACCAGACGCCGGCCAACGAGGCGCAGCCCCGCTCCACCATCACCGACGTGTGGCTCCACTTCTCCGGCGCGGACATTGACCACGTCATGGTCCTTGTTCGCGCCACGCATGAGATGAGCCTGGTCCAGGTGGCCGGCGAACTCCGCCCACTCGACCTCGTTCACCTCAGCGGCCACTTCGGCATTCCGAAGGTCGATCCCAACGCCGTGATGGTGCCATCGCCCAACGGCCGCTGAAACGCACTCCGCTTCCACAATCATCCGCAGTTGATTCGCCAGGGCGTTTGCGCCGTGCGAACGCAGCGCAAACGCAAAGGGCCGGAGAACAATACTCCGGCCCTTCGCAATTGGCGTTGTCCGCTAGAAAGTGGTGCTCACCGTCAGGCGAAAGGTCTTCCGCGGTTCGCGGAACTGATACGAAGGCCCATAGAGCTGCAGGGCCTCCTGATAGCTGAACTGGCCCGCGCCGGGGACATTGGTCGGGAACAGGTTCTGGAAGCAAAGCGTCTGGCCTGCCGCGCAGGTATTCGGCAGAGCCAGTTGCTGCGGCACGTCCTTGAAGAGCCGCAGCGGATTGTAGGCATAGTAGAGGCGCATCGGCGCGTTGACGATCGGCAGGATCACCTGCATCTCGGCCCCGGTGGACATGCGCGGCACGAAGTTGGTGCCGGGAATCGTCCTCAGTTCGAGGTCCGAGAAGTGAGGCACCTGTACGCCGCCCAGGCAGTTGTTGCCAGGGGTAGAGTAGGACTGCGTGCATCCATAGTTCGCGCTTTGCAGCGTCGAGGCGCCGGCCACGCTCTGCCGCAGCTGTGACTTCTCAAGGTCGCCCGTCAAGCCGAAGTCGGCGAAGAAATCGAACGTCAGCTGTGGGAGCGACGTGGGGATGCGGTACTCGATGTTGGCAGTCAACTGCGAATCTCCGCCTACAGCCACTGGGCGATAGATCGGCAGCGGGATCGTGATGTTACCCAGCGCGGAGTTTGTCGAATCGCGCGGCACCGTGTTGCCGTCTGGGTTCGTGAGAGTGAAATTCACCTTCACCGGAACGAACGTATACGGAGTCGACGCGCGAATGTCGAAGCCGCGTACGTCATTCTCGCCACCACCGTAAATGCGCTGCGTGGGCGGAGCCACCTCGCCGCCGAAGCCGTTGATGTGTGCCAGTTGCAGCCGCAGCGCCAGCACATTGCGGCCCTCGCGGTTGATCCGCAGGCCCTTCATCGGGTAGAACTGGCGAATGCTAAACGCCGGCTCAATATACTTCACGTTGCCGCCGGCGCCCGCGATTGCAATCGAGAGATTGATGTCGCGCCCGCCATGCGGACCTACCGCACGGTCCAGGCTCGTATAGCTGAAGCTCGGCTGGATCGTGGAAGTCACGATGCCATTCAACTGGTTCAGGCCCTCGACGCCTCCTGAGCGAAAGGCCAGCGACGCGAATATGTTGCGGGTATTGTCATTGAAGGTCGTAACCGACTGGCGCGTCAAGCCGTATGTGACGCCGACACGCGCCACGCCACGGCCGGACCAGAGATGCTTCAGTGGCTGGCTGAAGGAGAGAGTAAAGCCCGTAGTGGCGGTGTTGTAGTTGGTCAGCAGCGATTGTTGCGCGTTGGAGACGTTCGAACTGACGCCCTGCGAGATGGAGTACGCCTTCGCTGGGTTGTAGTCCGCCTTGCGCGAGAAGACCTCAATCCCCAGCGAAGTCGGGCGGTTCCTGAGGTACGGTTCATTGAAACCGAAGCTCACGTTGCGCTGCAGGTCGCCGACGTTGGCAGTCGCGGAAAGCGTCTCGCCCAGGCCCAGAAAGTTATTGGTCTCATAATTGAGGCCGACGAACGTGCCCGACAGTCCGCTGATGCCGCCATTGAGGCCGATGGAGTTCTTACCTTTCTCCTTCAACTTCAGCAGCAGGTCCACGGTGCCGTCGGCATCGTTCTTGTGGGTTTCGGTGTCGTCTTCGTTCTTCAGGGTGTCGAAGTAGCCGAGCTGGTTCAGGCGCTGGATCGAGAGGTCCCACAGTTGGGAGTTGTAGACCTGGCCTTCTTCCAGCAGCAGCTCACGGCGGATCACCTTGTCGCGGGTCACAGTGTTTCCGGCGAACTCGATGCGCGAGACGTAATATTGCTTGTCCTGGTTGATGTCGATGTTCCAGTAGACGAGGTGCTTGGCGTCATCGCGTTTGGGCGTGGGGTTGGTGACCATGTTGATGTAGCCCTGGCTGCCGAACGCTTTGCGCAGGTTCTCAATGCCTTTGCGCAGCAGCGTCATATCCATCCACTCGCCGTCTTTCTGGGCGAACTGCGCGCGCAGCGCCTTCACGTTCCACTGCCGCGTGTCGATGCCGGAGAAGGTGATGCCGCCGAGCCGATAGCGCTCGCCCTCGTCGATCGGCATCACGATGTCGATCCGCTTGCCGTTGGAAGGACGCAGTGTGAACCAGTTCAGCCCGCCCGCATTTCGCACGTGCGTGGTGGGCTCGCTGGTTTCCGCGGTAAAGTAGCCGCGGTCCAGATATGCCTCGCGCACCCGGTCCGTGTCCTCGTCCAGCTTGCTGGCGTCGAAGGTGCGCGCGAACAGGTTCTCCAGAATGATGGAGTGCGGAATGCCGATGGGCCGCGTGTTCACCATGGCATCGCGCAGGGTGCGGCTTGAGATGTTGTAGTTGCCCTCGAAGGCGATCTTGCCGACCTTCACCGTCGGACCTTCCTTGACGCGGAAGGTGATTGAGACCGATGCCGGCGGAATCGTCTTGACCTCAGTGCGAATGGTCGCGAACTGGTGGCCGTGCTCGGCCAACAGGTCTTTGAGGACATCCTCGGCACGCTTGATGCGCGTGTCGTCGTACTGGCTTTCCGGGTTGAGGCCTACTTTGGCCTTCTTGAAGCGCTCCTGCACGTCGGACTGCGTCACTGCGTTCAGTCCGATGTAATAGATGTCGCGGATCGTCGGCTTCTGCACCACATAGACGGTCAGCAGTACGCAGGCCGGACTGCTCTGCGTTGCCTCGCGCTCGGAGCGCTCAATCCAGACCTTGGTGAAATAACCGGTGTTCCAGATGGAGTTGAAATCGCGCTCGACCGTGGTGGGATCGTATGGGTCGCCCTGGTGCGAGGCCATGCGGGCGAGGATCGAATCCTTGGGTATGCTGCGATTGCCGACGACCTGCGGCTGGCAGAGCGGGCCGCTGACCGCAGCGTCAGTAGGCTGTGCGGCGGCCTGCGCCAGTGACGGAACCGCAGTAAGCAGCGCGCCTAAAAGCATAACGGCCAGAGACGCCAACCCACGTACGCCTCCGAAGGAGCCGAAACGCATCTGCACAGACTTCCAAACGCCCGGAGGGCCTCCGCTCACTCGCTTTACGGTAAAGATACGCACACCCTCACTGCTTTGGAAATCGCACCCCGGACGTTCCTTTTGGGGAAGCCTTGATTATATGGGAGCAAGGCCGCCCGGCGCGAGTTCAGTGCACTGCGAATTGGCCCGTGCAGGATGGACGCACAACCGCCCGGTTCGTCTCGCGTCCGGAGGACGGAATCTGCATCCGTTTCAACTGCTGACAGCCGTTCGGCGCACCTCGACCAGGACCGAATAAAAGGTCGCGCCACCTCCCATGTCGGTGGTGCGCTCGCTGGTCAGCACGTTGACGTTCGATAGGCCTTCGCGATCGCCGTTCGCGCCTTCGAGCCGGTTCCAGCTCAGCCGTGCCGAGACTACTCCTTCGGGCACCGTGCCATCGACCAGAGCGCGCAACCGAACTGACCCTCGCTCGTTGAATACGTCGAGTGGATCGCCGGTCTTTACGCCGCGCGCCGCCGCATCTGCCGGATGCATCTCGAGCATCCCCTCAGTGCGCTCCTCCATCTTCCGATGGCTGGGCAGGTTGGCAAAGGTGGAGTTCATATAGTTGTCGGCCTTGCGTGCGAGCATCTCCAGGGGAAATCGCCCATCTTTCGCTGCCGCGCCTGAGCGGGACTCCGTCGGCGGCACAAACACCGGGACCGGGGTTAATTCGCCCCGCCCGCTCTTTGTCCCGAACCACGACGCGTCCGAAAATGGAAGTACGTGCCCAACTTCGTCCTTCGGCATAGCCATCGGGATGTGACCTTCGCGCTCCAGCCGCTCTCGCGTGATGCCGGCAAACCATGAGCTTCTGCGGGCATTATCCGAGCCGAGCGCCTGTTCGATCATCTCGTCGTCCGTGTCAGAAAAACACGCGTCCGTCAGGCCCATGCGCTTCGCCAATTCGCGAAAGACCCACGTGTTGTTCCGGGATTCTCCCAGCGGAGCAATCGCCTGGTTCGACATCTGCACATAGAAGTGGCCGTAGGCGCCCTGCACGTCCTTCGTCTCCAAAAATGTCGTTGCCGGCAGAACAATGTCCGCGTACTGCGCCGTGTCGGTGAAGAACTGCTCATGCACCACCGTGAACAGGTCCTCGCGCGCGAACCCGCGCAGGACAGCGTTCTGGTTGGGCGCAACCGCGGCGGGATTGGAGTTGTAGACGAAGATAGCCTTGATGGGTGGCCCATCGCCTTCGCCGTCACCCAGCTCCGTGAGCGCATGACCCAGCTGGATCATGTTCACGGTCCGGGCCGCACGGCCCAGCGGGCTTGAGCGCATTAGCTCGGGCATCTCCAGCGCGTCGTTGTCCCACGGAAACGCACCGCTGGTGGAAAGTTGCAGCCCTCCGCCGAAGTATTTCCATGCGCCCGTAATCAGCGGCAGCATGGCGATTGCGCGTACGGCGGTGCCGCCGTTCTCGCACCGCTGCGTGCCGTAGTTCAGGCGGATGGCAGCGGGTTTCAGGCCATCGCGACCCGCAAGCGCATACTCGCGCGCCAGCCGCCGGATCGTCTCCGCGTTAATCCCAGTGATCTCCGCGGCGTGCTCGGGCGCGTGCTGCGCCTTCAGCGCATGTTGTCGCAGCTCTTCGCCGCCCACCGTGCATTCCGCCATGTACGCGCGGTCTTCGAGGCCTTCACCAAAGATGACGTGCATCATCGCCAGGGCCAGCAAGCCGTCTGTGCCGGGCCGGATGGCGAGATGCTCATCCGCCGCAGCCGCCGTGCGCGTGCGATAGGGGTCGATCACCACCAGCCGCGCGCCCGTACGCCGCGCCTGCTCGATGAACGGCCAGAGATGGATGTTGTTGCCGTGAATGTTCGCGCCCCAGGCGAGGATCAGCCCGGCGCGCGCAAAGTCTTCGGGGGCGGTCCCCAGCTTCGCGCCGTAGACACTCTTCAGCGCCACGCCACCCGCCTCCGAGCAGATGGTGCGCGCCAGTTGTGACGCGCCGAGCCGGTGGAAGAACCGCCGGTCCATCGATCCAAAGCCCAGCTTGCCGATGGTTCCGGCATAGCTGTAGGGCAGGATGCTCTCCGGCCCCCACTCCGCCGCAATCGTCCTCAGCCGCTCCGCGATCTCACCCAGCGCCTCATCCCAGGTGATGCGCTCGAAAATGTCTTGGGGACAAAACTCCGGGGACCCCACATCTCGATTCTGAGATGTGGAATGAGAACGGGAAACCGGTCCCTTCGCCGAATCCTTCTTCCTTCGCATGGGATAGAGCAGCCGCTCCGGCGAATACACGCGGTCGAGATATTTCGCCACTTTGCCGCACAGAAAGCCCTGCGTCACCGGATGCGCCGGGTCACCTGCGATCTTCACCGCGCGTTCACTCTTTGCGCCGTCCGCGGCGGTCCGGATCTCCACCGTCACCAGCACACCGCATGAGTCCGGGCAGTCATGCGAGCAGACCGCATGCACCACCCGCCTTCCGAGCCCGGCCTCAACGGTAGCCATGCCCCAATTTTAGTTCCGGATCTGCTACGCCGTCTTCGACTGCGGCACGATATCCGCCAGCCTGCGCTCGTCATTCAGCTCGGCGATCCACTCCATCGCCACTTTGCGCAGTTGTTCTACCGTTGGGTCGTCTGGCCCCAAACGTTCCTCAAGCTGATGCAGCTCTCTCCGTGTAGCGTTCGCCTGTTCCGCAATGCTCGACATGCCATCTAGGATGCCCGAAGCGAATGGCAGTTGGCTCCCTGCCGCACCAACTCTATAAACTTCGCATTCCCATCACCGCACTGCCGCCATCGCCGCGCGGAACAGGCTCTCAAACTCGTCTTTCAACCCCGGCTGCTTCTCCAGAACTGCCGCCACGGCCTTTTCTGCCGCCGGTCGTGCGTAACCGAGGTTAACCATCGCACTCAGCACGTCATCCGCCGCCGCGCCGTGCGACACCGCTCCGCCAACTACCGGCGCTGCCGCCATGTCGTCCAGCTTGTCCTTCAGCTCCAGCACCACGCGCTCGGCGGTCTTCTTGCCGATGCCTGGAATCCTGGTCAGGGTCGCATGGTCGCCTCCGCGGATCGCCGTCACCAGCCGGCCTGCATCGATCCCGCTGAGTACGGTGATCGCGAGCTTCGGCCCAATACCGGAGATGGTCAGCAGCTTCTCGAACAGCCGCTTCTCCTCCAGCTCCTCAAACCCGAACAACGCGATCTGGTCTTCGCGAACGTGAGTATAGATATGTAACCGCGCCTCGGCGCCCTCCGCAGGCAGCGCGGTAAACGTGGCCACGCTGATCGCCGCCTCGTATCCTACTCCGCCGCATTCCACAATCACCCGGTTCGGCGACTTCTCCAGCAGCCGCCCGCGCAGCATCGCAATCATTCCGCTGATTGTACTTGCCCGCCCTGCTTCCGCGACCGCTACTCAGCTATGTCGCAAACCGCTCCGCGGCGCGCGCACGCGCCTTCGCGGCTTCTTCCTCGCGGTTCTTCGGCGGGGCATGTGTCTCCAGCGTTGAACAGCAGCCGTGCCGACACCGCCGCGACCTCATCCACCGCGGATTGGAACACCCCTTCGTTCGCCTGCGACGGCTTGTTGAAGCCCGTGATCTTCCGCACAAACTGCAGCGAGGCCGCCCTGATCTCGTTCTCCGTCACCGGCGGCTCGAAGTTGAAAAGCGTCTTAATGTTCCGGCACATTTTTAGTCCCCCATTACCTACCGTATTCCCACGATCTTGTGCGTTTGCAGGCTGAGCCGCCACTGCGGATGCTCCATGCAGTAGCGGATCGCCTGCTGAGTATTCTCCCCGCGCCGGGGCCCATCCATCGGCTGCAAAAAGAAGTGGCGGAACTTGAGCCCGGCGTGCTTCTCCGGGGGTGCGGCCGACTGCGGGAATACGAGCTTCAGTTCGTCGCCTGTCGTCTGCACCAGCTCCGCGCCCGCCTTCGGGCTCACGCAGATCCAGTC
>DATNEM010000289.1:0-2177 GCA_035552995.1 Acidobacteriaceae bacterium
CAGCGCGTCAGCGAACATCTGGCGGACGCGGGCGTCGTCTCCTTCGCGTGGGAAGGAATGGGCGAGCAGGGAATCAAGATCGCCGTGCAGGCGGAGAGTTTCGACTTTGGGACGACGAAGTCCGGCGGCGATGAAGAGACCGGCCAGTTCTTCAGGAGGCAAGGCGCGGGTGTGGGAGGGGTCGCGCAGGTGCTCGACGCGATTGAAAGCATCGGCTTTGGCGGTTTCCGGCGCGCTGTCGGCTACGACGATGCGTCCGCTGCCACGGCAGACGCGGACCATTTCGCGCAAAGCGGCCAGCGGGTCAGGCAGGTGATGGAAAGCGAAGCGGCAGCTCACGATGTCGAAGTGGCGGTCGGGGTAGGGCAGGCCGGTTACGTCCCCTGCGTCCCAGGTGAGATTCGCGAGGCCCTGCTCGGCCTGAGTTTTGCGGGCCTGGTCGAGCATGGCCGGGGTGAGATCAATACCGGTGGCGTGGCGGGTGACGCGAGCGAAGGCGCAGGCAAGAATGCCGGGTCCGCAGGCTACGTCGAGGACGGTGTCTTCAGGCCGGGGCTGCGCTGCGCTGACAATGCGCTGGAGAAGAGCTTCATCGCGAGTGCTTTGAGCCCGGGCGAAGCCTTCGGCCTGGCGCGTGAACTGGTCGACAATTTCCGCGTTATGGTCCATTTCAATCAACCTCGCGGGTGATGTTGAGCAGCACGCCGAGGGAGGCGAGCACAAAGAACAGTGAGGTTCCTCCGTAGGAGATGAGCGGGAGGGTAATGCCTTTGGTGGGCACCAGAGCAAGCACCACGCTGATGTTGAAGAATGCCTGGATGATGAGCGTGGCGGTGATGCCGAAGGCGAGAAAGCGGGCGAAGGGATCTTTGCAGAGTATGGCGGCGCGCATGCCGCGGTAGCCGAGAGCGACGAAGAGCCCGACGACGGCGATGGCTCCGAGCAGGCCCAGCTCCTCGGCGATGTTGGCGAAGATGTAGTCGGTGTGCGGCTCGGGGAGATAGAAGAGCTTCTGCACGCCTTCCATGTAACCGCGGCCCAGGAAACCTCCGGTGCCGACGGCGATCAGCGACTGGATGATGTGGAAGCCTTTGCCGAGCGGATCGGACTCAGGGTTGAGGTAGGCGAGGATGCGCTCGCGCCGCCACGCGACGCGGAAGAGCAGGAAGTAGAGCAGCGGGACGGACGCCAGCGCCGCGTAGGCAAGGTAGCGCCAGTTCATGCCGGCGAGGAAGAGCATAAGCGCGGTGACAGTGGCGCATACCAGAGCGGTGCCGAGGTCAGGCTCCTTGAGGATGAGCGCGATGAAGACCAGGCTGGGAAGCGCAGCGGGCAGGATGGTGTTGCGGAAACTTCCGATCGAACCCATGCGGTCCTGCAGGAACCACGCCAGAAAGAAGACAAGGACCGGCTTGGCGAGTTCGGAGGGCTGAAACGAGATGGGGCCGAGGTAGAGCCAGCGATGCGCGCCATGCGAGTCGCGCATGGCGAAGGCGGCCAGCAGCAGCAGAGTGGTGATGGCGACGGCGGGAAAGATGAAGTTGGGCGCGTTGTAGCGGCGGTAATCGACCTTCATGAGGAGGGTCATGGCGAGGAGGCCTAGCGCCGCGAATCCGCACTGAAGAAGGACAAAATGGTAGGGCGAGCCGTCGCGGGCCTTGGCCATCACGGCCGAGGCGCTGAAGACCATCAGGAGGCCGATGACGACCAGAATCAGGGTGACTCCGAAGAGCCACTTGTCGACGCCTACACGTTTTGCCATGCACCTGATCCAAAGCGCGCGGTCACCAGTTCCTTGAAGACCCGGCCGCGATGTTCGTAATTTTCAAACTGATCGAAGCTGGAGCAGGCGGGCGCAAGCAGAATCACCTCGCCGGGCTGGGCAACTTCTGCGGCTGCGGCTACGGCTGCCTCCATGGTTCCGGAGGGGACGATGGGCACGGCGCCCTTGATGTGGGAAGCTATCTTTTCCGCAGCTGCGCCGATGGTGTAGACGGCTTTGACGCGCTCTTCGAGCAGAGGGCGCATGAGCCGGTAGTCGGAATCCTTGTCCTTGCCTCCGAGGATGAGGTGAATGCCGCCGGGGAAAGCGGCGATAGCCTTCATGGATGCATCGACGTTGGTGGCTTTGGAGTCGTTGTAGTACTCGACGCCGTCGATTTCGGCGACAAGCTCCA
>DATNEM010000290.1:0-12794 GCA_035552995.1 Acidobacteriaceae bacterium
GATGAGCGAGAAACGGACGTGGCTGTCGCCGTGTTCGCCGAAGCCGATGCCCGGGCTGACAGCGGTTTTGGCTTCGAGCAGCAGCTTGCGCGAGAACTCCAATGAGCCGAGGCCGCGGTACTGCTCCGGAATGCGCGCCCAGACAAACATCGTGGCTTTGGGCAGGGCGACGTTCCAGCCCAGCTTGTTGAGGCCAGCGACGAGGACGTCGCGGCGGGATTTGTAATTGGCAACGATCTCGGCGACACATTGTTGCGGGCCGTCGAGCGCGGCGATCGAGGCGACCTGGATGGGGGTGAAGGTGCCGTAGTCAAAGTAGCTCTTGATGCGGCCAAGCGCGGTAACCAGCTGCGGGTTGCCGACCATGAAGCCGACGCGCCAGCCGGGCATGTTGTAGGACTTCGAGAGCGTGAAGAACTCGACAGCGATGTCCTTGGCGCCGGGGACTTCAAGGATCGAGGGTGCGCGGTAGCCGTCGAAGACAAGATCGGCGTAGGCGATGTCATGCACGATCAGGATGCCGAGCTCTCGGCAAAGCGGCACGAGCCGGGCAAAAAAATCCAATTCGACACATTGCGTAGTGGGATTGGAGGGAAAATTGAGGATGAGCATGCGCGGGCGCGGCGCCATGCGCGGCAGCTCGCGCTCCAGCGTGGCGATCAGGTCGTCGGAGGTCGAGCCGTCATCCAACGGGATCGATTGCACGCGTGCGCCGGCGATGACGGGGCCGAAGATGTGGATGGGATAGCTGGGATTGAAGACGGCGACCGTGTCCTGCTCGTCCAACGTGGCGAGGCAAAGGTGGGCGATGCCTTCCTTGGAGCCGATGGTGACGATGGCCTCGGATTCGGGATCGAGCGAGACAGCGTAGCGGCGCTGATACCAGTCGCAGATGGCCTTGCGCAGGCGCGGCAGTCCGCGCGAGAGCGAGTAGCGGTGCGTGGGCGTCTTCTGCGCGGACTCGATAAGCTTGTCGACGATGTGGCGCGGCGTGGCTCCATCGGGATTGCCCATGCCGAAGTCGATGATATCTTCGCCGTGTTTGCGCGCGGAGGCCTTGAGTTCGCCTGTGATGTTGAAGACGTACTTGGGCAGCCGCGTAAGGCGGCGGAACTCTTCGAGAGCAGGCACGGATTCGGTGAGGGCGGCCATTGGTGTCGTTCGCCTGCGGGCGCAAGCGCTGGGCGGTTCTCTGATTCTACTTCGATGAAGCGAATCCTACTTGGCGGCTCTATTTCGCCGTGAAGGAGATCTTTACCGGAAGCGTCTTCGGGGCGAAGCAGGAGGCGTTGTTGCATGCCTGGTAGCGCAGTGACGCCTCGATGGAATGCGCTCCGGGTGCGGCGGTGACGGGCAGCTTCACGATGAAGTCGCCGGCGTAGACCGAGAGCTTGTTCTTGGGATCGAAGGAGAACGTGTACGGCTGGCCCGCCGGATAGGCTGGCTCGCCGGGCTTGACACCGGCTGCAGCAGGGACCGTGAGCGCAGTGGGAATAAGGTAATCCAGCGTGGGCGTGTGCGAGTTCACGTGGTAGCCGGGCAGCACGCGGAAGTGCACCTCAAGTGTAGAGCGGCGATTGGCGGCGACGGTCTGCGCCAGATCGGTGTAGGCGACGTACGATGCCTTCGACTGCGCGTTGATGTTGCCGGGCTGGGCGAGTAGCGCTGCAGTGGCAAGAAGAGCGGCAATGGGTGCGGTCAGGATTGGATGGGTTCGTTTCATCTTCTTCTCGGTAGAAATGCGAAATTCTTAGCCGTGGCTCGGAATGACAACGTCAACATGTGCGGTCAATCCGCGGCGATGGTCTGTTGCACCTGGGTTTCAAGTGCGTTCTTCGCTTTGGTGTCGTCGTCGCTGATGCCGGCTGTAATGTTGACCACGTTGCCGTTACGGCCGACCCAAAACGAGACAGGCATAACGTCGATATTGGAGAGGTACGCGTGTTCGATCTTCTCGTTGGAGAGCAGGATCGGATAGGTCACACCCAGCTCTTGCGTGGCTTTGGAGATCTTTGCCTTGCCTACCTCGGCATCATAGGTCACGCCGATGACATCGAAGCCCTGCGAAGCATATTTCTTGCTGAGCGCCTCAAGCCAGGGCATCTCGATCTTGCAGGGATCGCAGTAGGTGCCCCAAAAGTTGAGGACGAGGGGATGGCCCTTGAAGTCGGCGAGAGTGACTTTTTTGCCGGAGAGGTCGACGACGGTGAAGTTGGGTGCGGGCTTGCCGCGCAGCGATTGGTCGACGTTGGGTGAGACGACAGGCGCGTTGTCCTTGACCAGATCGACCCGGGCAGCGCGCGCGGCTTCGGCGGCGCGAGCACGGTCGCGATGGTTCTTCACGCCGGCGACGACAACCAGCGCAAGGCCGGCGGTCAGGGCGAGGAGCAGGAGCGCTTTGCGGAGCATAGGCGAATCCTTGGCGCAGGCGGTGACTTTGCGCTGATCCTAGTTTACCGCGCGGACGCGACTGGAATTGTCAAGGCAGTGTCATTGTGCGAGCACTGCGCTCTGCTAGCATCGGAGCGAATGGCAACGGCGGCACAGACAGAACGGACGCAGGCCTCAGAGCTGGTGCGGGCGGAGGCGCGCGCGCTGCTGGAGCTTGCCATGCGATTGGATGGGCCGATGGCAGAGCCGTTCGCGCGGGCTGTGGAGCTGTTCGTTGAGGCCACGGGTCGTGGCGGGCGGGTGATCGTCCTCGGGATGGGCAAAAGTGGGCTAATCGGGCGGAAGATCGCCGCGACGCTGTGTTCGACTGGCACGCGGGCGCATTTTCTGCATCCGGCGGAGGCGCGCCACGGCGACCTGGGCATGGTTGCCGCGGGCGACGTGGTGCTGGCGCTCTCTGCGAGCGGCGAGACCGAAGAGCTGCTTGATCTGCTGCCGGCGCTGGAGCGAATTGGCGCAAAGGTGGTGAGCTTCTGCGGCAATGCCAGTTCGACGCTGGCGAAGGCGAGCGCGGTATGGCTCGACGTGAGCGTGGCGGAATCGGCGGCCTCAACGTTCAGTGAAACTGCTGCGACGGGAGGCCCGCACGACCTGGCGCCAACCGCTTCAACCACGGTGATGCTGGCGCTCGGCGATGCGCTGGCCCTGGATATTTCGCGGCGGCGCGGCTTCGCGGCGGAGGATTTTGCCGAGTTGCATCCGGGTGGCAGGCTGGGGCGGCGGCTGGCGCGTGTGAAGACCCTGATGCACTCCGGCGAAGCGATGCCGCAGGTATCGGCGGACACAGTGATGACTCAGGTGATCCACGAGATGAGTCACAAACGGCTCGGCATGACGACCGTGGTCGAAGCAGCATCAGGTTCGGGCGGGGCGGGTCCAACGCTCATCGGCGTGATCTCCGATGGCGACCTGCGCCGGCTGTTGGAACACGATGGGCCGAACGCTCTGGCGCATACGGCCGGCGAGATCATGCACCGGACGCCGGTGACGATCTCACCCGAGGCGTTCGCGGGCGAAGCCCTGGCGCTGATGGAAGAGCGCAAGATTACCTCGCTTGTCGTCACGAGCGCGCAGGGCGAGGCGCTTGGCGTCGTCCACCTGCATGATCTGTGGGAGACCAGCAGTTAGTGCGCCGCTCCCGTCTGCATGGCCCAGAACTGATCGAGGAAGAGATAACGCGGGCGAAGCGTATCGGGCTTGGCGGCGGAGTTGGCGTCGAGGTGCATGACGGGAAAGTCTGATGCGGTGGCGACGCCGGTGAGGCGATTTGCGATGGCAGCGGGCGGCTGATTCCCGCTCGCGCTAGACGCCGCGCTTGGCGCGTGGTTGTACGTGGGCCACGGCGGAAGGCCGGGGCCGTTGGGGTCGCCGGTGCGGGCGAAGTTCGCCCAGTATTGCTGCATCAGTTCTGACAGCGCGCGGTCCTCAGGGCGAATAGCCATCTGCGCGCGCGAGTCGAGCGTGCCGAAGGCGTACTCGATGTCGTCGGAGTGAAAGGCCGTGCCGGCGGCGTGGTAACGGTCGCCAGGACTGGTGAGATCGAAGCGGTATCGATAGACCGGCGCGTCGCCGGTGCGGGAATGCGCTTCGAGCCACGCCCAGTCGGCGTAGGCGCCGAAGCGGTCGCCCTCAAAGTCATCGACGGAGCGGGCGAGCTCGGCGTCGTTGGCGATGGGATAGAGCTTCAGTGCGTCGTTCGCGTGTGAGCCGAAGCTGTCGCGCAGCTCGCTCAGGAAGTCGTCGGCGGCGAGCGGCTGCGGCGGATGGCGCTCGTCCGCGGTCCAGCCGGCGATCAGCGGAATATGTGCCTGCTTGCCGTCGGCGTAGATGCGCGGCAGGTAGTCGGGCAGGAAGAAGCCATCGACGATCGGGCCGAAGCGCGGTGCGGGCCGCGTGCGCGACTGCGTCGCTTCCGCTAGCTCGTCGGCGGGGAGCTGGCGCAGGTAGAACAGCTTGTCGGAACCGAAGGCGCGCGTGGCCCAGTCGTCGTTGACGCGCTCGGCTTGCGTAAGGTTTGGCATGATGTGGCCCGCGGCAGGAAACGCCGCGCCGCTTTGCCCGATGGCGCGGACGAAGAGCGTGTTCGAGAGCGGCGATGCCATCTGCACGCTGACGGACTCCGAGCCCGCGTCTTCGCCGAAGATGGTTACGTTGGCCGGATCGCCGCCGAAGGCTGCGATATTGCGGTGGACCCAGGCAAGCGCGGCGGCCTGGTCCATCAGGCCGTAGTTGCCGGAGGTGTGGTGTGCGGACTGCGCGGTCAGCTCCGGCAGTGAGAGGAAGCCGAAGATGCCGAGGCGGTAGTTCATGCTGACGACGATGACGCCGCGCCGGGCGAGCGCCTCGCCATCCTGCCGCGCCTCGGATGTGCCGCCGGCAAAGAAGTAGCCGCCGTAAATCCAGACCATCACGGGGAGGCCGCGCGCGCCGGCGGGCAGCTTGCGCACGGGCTTTGCGGCGATGGTTGCTGCAGGCGCCCAGACGTTGAGCGTGAGGCAGTCTTCGCTCGGGCCGGGATCGCGGAAGACCATGTCCGGCCAGCCGCCGGACTGGATGCAGTGCGGGCCGAAGTCGCGCGCGATGAGCGTGCGCTTCCACTTGCCGGCGAGCGGCACGGGAGGCTGCCAGCGGAGTTCGTCAAGCGGCGGCTGCGCATAGGGAATGCCCTTGTAGGCGATGACCTGCGCGTTCGATGTGAGGAAGCCCTGGACGCGGCCGTTCTCGATCAGGACGGGGCGAGGCGGCGGAACGCGCGCTGCAGTTTCCTTCTTCGCCTTCTGCGCAGGCGCAGTGGCAGCGATGACGAGAGCGAGCGTGAGGACTGTGAGGGCGCGCGCTGGCATGGTGTGGCAAGTCTACACAGGAAAGCGGTCAGCAGATGAGCGAGTCAGCGAGTCAGCGAAAAACAAATACAGAGATTCTGGACACGCCGCGCGGTCCAGAATGACGAGCGCTAATTTATAGGCCTTACCATTTCGGCGGGAGGAGGACGTTGTCGATCAAGCGGGTGTTACCCACAAAGGCAGCGATGGCGAGGAGCGCACCGCGCGAGGTGTCAGTGAGCGGGAGCAGCGTGTCGGGATCGACGATGGCGGCGTAGTCGAGGCGCGTAGGGACGTCGCGGGCAATGGGATTCGGGTCGGGCGCGGCGAAGGTATCGAGCATGGCGGTTCGCAATGCGTCGGCGCGAGTCTCGCTGGAGTCCGCAATGGCTTTGGCGGCGGCGAGCGCGCGGGAGAGGACGAGGGCGCGGGCACGTTCCGCGGGCGAGAGGTAATGGTTGCGTGAGCTCATGGCGAGGCCGTCGGATTCGCGGACGACGGGACAGGCAACGATTTCAACGGGCAGGTTGAGGTCGCGCACGACGTGGCGCAGGACCGCGACCTGCGCGGCGTCCTTCTGGCCGAAGTAGGCGCGGTCGGGCTGCGCGATGTTGAACAAGCGCGCGACGATGGTGGCGACGCCGCGGAAGTGGCCCGGGCGCGAGGCGCCGTCGAGGCGATCGCCGATGGGGCCAGGATCGACGAAGGTGGTGTTGTCGGCGGGATACATCGTCCCGGCTGAGGGCGCGAAGAGAATGTCGACGCCGGCGGCTTCGAGCTTGGCACAGTCGGCGTCAAAGGTGCGCGGGTATTGGGTGAAGTCTTCGCTGGGAGCGAATTGCGTGGGGTTGACGAAAATGGATGCGGCGACGAGGTCGCACTGCCCGCGCGCGGCGGCGACCAGCGAGAGATGGCCCGCGTGCAGCGCGCCCATGGTGGGGACGAGGCCGAGGGTCGGTTGCGCGATGGTGCGTGCGCGCAGCTCGTTGCAGGCGGCGTGCATTTCGGATGGACTGGTGCAGAGAAGCATCGGTGGCTGCAAAAATGCGGGGATTCTTCGCCTACGGCTCAGAATGACAAGTTCAATCGGTTCGCGGCGAATCGAAGCGTTGCCATCGTCTACGCTTTGCGGGCGAGGCGATGATCGCGGGCGAAGACGGATTGCAGCTCGCGCGGCAAGTGGTAGCTTTCGGAGTCGGACGGGAAGGTGCGCGTGGTGACGTCGCGACGGTATTGCGCGAGCGCGGTGGAGAACATGCCGGCGGCGTCGGCGTAGGGGCGGACGAACTTGGCGGTGGGCGCGAAGGTGAGGTTGAAGAGATCGTGGAAGACGAGGATCTGGCCGTCGCAGTCGGGGCCCGCGCCGATGCCGATGGTGGGGACTTCGCAATGCGCAGTGAGGTCGGCGGCGACCTCGCGCGGGATGCCTTCGAGGACGATGGCGATGGCTCCTGCTTCTTCGAGCGCGCGGGCATCGGCGTGGAGGCGGTCGATGGCGGCGAGCGTTTTGCCCTGGACTTTGTAGCCGCCCATGGCGTGCAGCGATTGCGGGGTGAGGCCGATGTGGGCGACGACCGGAACCTCGGCTTCAGTGAGGCGGCGGACGAGATCGGCGCGGGCGGCTCCGCCTTCGATCTTGACCGCTTGCGCGCCGGCTTCCTTGACGAAGCGGATGGCGTTGGTTACTGCTTCGTCGATCGCGCCGTGGTAGGAACCGTAGGGCATGTCGGCGACGAGAAAGGCGCGGCGCGTGGCGCGGGCGACCGCACGGGTGTGGTGGAGCATTTCGTCGACAGTCACCGGAAGAGTATTGTCGTAGCCCAAAACCACCATGGCGAGCGAGTCGCCGACGAGGATGAGGTCGATGCCAGCTTCGTCGGCCAGCCGCGCGGTGGGATAGTCGTAGGCTGTGAGCGCCACGATGGGCGAGCCGAGGCGCTTCTTTTCGAGGAGGGTCTGTGCGGTGACGCGCGCGGCCGTAGAGGCGGCGTTCTCCGTGGGGCGGAGTTGGGTAAGGCTCATGCGGGTTTCTCCAGTGCCACTCCGGCAAGAAGCGCCGGATGCGGCCTTTTGCTAGTTTACAAGGTTCGAGGTTCGTGGTTCGAGGGACCCCCAGCCAATAGGGTGAACGGAAGTTAATTTTGAGCGTAGCGGGAACAATCGTCTTTTCTTCGGTGTCTTTCGTCTAAAGGAAGCTGGAGGGAATGGTACGGGCGAATGGGGCGTTGAGGATGCGGAACTTGCAAGCAGGGCAGGGGGGTTCCTATAATCGGCATCATAATTTGCCTCGCAACCGTGCCATGCGGCACAGGCAGACTGGATCGAGAGCGGCGTTGAGAACGGACTTTGATCCCAGAGACTCCGGCGGCAGGCAGGCATTCTGAAAAAAAATGATTTGAGGAGTCTTCGATGAAGAGGATTGTGAAAGCCGCTCTGCTGACCAGTCTTGCGGCGGCACTACCGATGATGTTGTTCGCGCAAGGCGCTGCTGCTCCTGCTGCAGCGAGCCAGTGTCAGATGGCGGACGCCGAATACCAGGTCTACAACAACGCGAACACGCAGACACAGCCGGCGGCGAAGGCCGCAGCGCTCGATGCGTATCTGACGCAGTTCCCCAACTCCTGCGTGAAGCTTCAGACGCTACAGGCGTTGCCGTCGCTCTATGTGCAGGCCGGGGATATGACGAAGGCGATTAGCGCGGCGGACCGCGTCCTGCAACTCGATCCGAACGACGTGACGACGCTGGCCCAGGAAGCCTACCTGCACTACACAGCGGCCAGCAAGGTGACCGACGCGGACGCGACCAAGATACCGGCGGAACGGCAGCCGGAGTTGGACCAGGCGGCGAGCTTCGCGCAAAAGGCGCTCGCTGCCCCCAAGCCTGCAAACGTCGATGATGCGACTTTCACGAAGTTCAAGGAGCAGTGGTATCCGCTGCTTGACAGTTACATTGCTTTCGCTGCGCTGAACAAGAAGGACTCAGCGGATGCGGAGGA
The DNA here is from genome assembly GCA_035552995.1 of Acidobacteriaceae bacterium. Classification (GTDB taxonomy): domain Bacteria; phylum Acidobacteriota; class Terriglobia; order Terriglobales; family Acidobacteriaceae; genus Edaphobacter. The sequence continues at coordinate 8,270 of DATNEM010000290.1, forward strand.
CTTTTACAAGAAGGAGTTCGCGTTCGTGCAGGGCGATCCCACGCTTGCGCCGATGCTGAAGACCCCGGCAGCGGCTGCGGACACCTACTTCCTTGCCACTGCCTATTACCAGGCGCAGCCGCCCGATTATCTGAACTGCGCATTCTATGCGTCGCGTGCCGCCGGCCTTACTCAGGACGCTGCCATGAAGACGCAGGCGGGGCAGATCGCAAAGTACTGCTACCACCAGTACCACGGGCAAACCGACGACCAGTACGACAAGCTGACGCAGCTTGCACAGGCCAACGTGACGCCGCCGGCAGACCTGGCGACGACCATTACGCCGAAGCCAACACCCGCGGAGACGATTGCAGGCATCCTGAAGACGACCACGCCGGACCAACTGGCGACGGCGGACAAGGAGTACATCCTTCAGAACGGCACTCCCGAGCAGGTGCAGCAGGTCTGGGACACGATGAAGGGCAAGGCGTTCCAGTTCCCGGGCATGGTTGTAGTGTCCTCGACACCGACGCAGATCCAGGTGGCGAGCCCGGGAGCTGTGGTGCCGGGGCAACCGCCGACGGCGGATTTTACCTTCAACCTGGCGCCGCCGGAGGACTTGCCGGCGAAGGCCACCCTGGCACAGAAGAAGGCGTATGAGAAGAAGCAGGCCGCGATTGCTGCAGCGATTGCCCCGGGGCAGACGGTGACGCTGAGCGGGACGTTCGACTCGTACACGCCGAAGCCGTTCATGATCACGATGACCGATGGCCAGGTGATCCTGCCGGAGGCGGCGAAGCCCACCAAGCCATCGCCGGCACATGCTGGAGCGGCGCATCACACGGCCCCGCACAGGGCGAAATAAGGCAGTTGATAGTTGATGGTTGTTAGTTGATAGAAAGGCCCGGTGAACGCCGGGCCTTTTCGTTTGCGGGTTTCGGGAAGATCAGAAGCGAGAAGCAGGTCCTTCGACTTCGTGACGCGCTGAAACGCGCCACTTCGCTCAGGATGACAAGGTGTGAAGGCTCACGCGAGGAGTTTGAGGCCGGTGGTGTAGGCTGCGGTGAAGCGGTCGAGGCCGTTGGAGCCGCCGTTGACGAGGCGGCGGGCGCGGGCGAGGTCATTCTGCGCGAGGGCGGCGCGGATGGCGTCCTGCTTTTCAGAGAGAAACGCGGCGAGGATACGGGCGGCGGGTTCGGGGTCGGCGGCGAGCGATGGGTTGGCGAGCAGCGGGAGTGACAGGCGCGTGCCGTAGTGCGCGTAGTTGGCGCGTCCGGTGAGCTGGACGTATCCCCGGCCGCGGAAGACGGCGCCGTCTGGCGCGCCAAGGTTGCCGAGATCGGCGCGGTGGTCGTAGAGGTCGAAAGCGTGGCCGCCGGGCGAGGTGTTGAAGCGGGATTGGGCCTCGGTGAGCGGGAGGAAGGGTTCGGCCTCGGCGCGGATGGTGGCGAGCGCGGCGAGGAGCATGGGGGTGTCGGTAAGGCTGGCGACGGCTAGTGCGGCCAGGACGTGCGGCAGGTTGGCGGCGATGTTGGCCAGCGGGGTGAAGGGAAAGAGCGGGTGGATGATGGCTGGGGTGATTGTGGTGGCGTGAGGTTCGTGGTTCGAGGTTCGAGCGGGATGCGAGGTACGGGTTGGGCAGTCGAGGTGATCTGAGGGAGAACGGCGCGAGTGATGGTGGCGATGCGAAGTGCGTCGGGGTCCTTCGACTCCGCCGCTCGCGCGGCTTCGCTCAGGATGACACCGCTTGAAGGTTCGGTAGCGGCGTGGATGTGTTGGAGAATGACTGGCATCATATTTGGGTATCCCCTACCCCATACTTCGATCTCAAAATATCCCTTCTAAAGGGGTTAGGCGGTGCAGGTATCGGATACCTTTGAGCCTGGAGTAAGCCATTCCATGAAGTCCCCGAAACCGCGGGCTGAACCCCGCTGCTCCTCCGGTTAAATGCGAAAGCCCGGCACGATGGCCGGGCTTCTGTGTTTGTTCTCTACTTCTATTGTAGCGAGTGGAACAAAACTAAAATGCCACTTTTTAGAAATTTATTGTGCGTTTGGAATGAGGAGCATAGGCGGAAATTGCGGATGGGAGGGGCTTGACAGGGTTTTCACGGCAGCGGCGCGGATGAGGCAGGATGCCCTCTCTGTTTGCGATGGGATATGTCGGGCCTTCAGCCCTCCCATGCATCTGGGCGATTTAACCTGGGCCTTCCCGCTGCGCGGGATCGGCCCAGGCTGTTATGTCGTCGCGCCATCGGCGCTTGCATCTGTGGCGCGATCCCACTCATCGCGCGATGGGGCTGCGCGATGAATGGGGCACGATCGGTGGTGACGCGGGCGAGAGACAAATGAGAATCCTCACCCCACGCGATCATGCTGGGTAAGCGTGCTGGGAGATGGAGAGGGTGTTGTCGTCGGGGTCGCGGAACCAGGCGATGCGGGCGGCGTTGCCGGGCGCGGTCCAAACGCCGTTGGGGGCCTGTTCGAGGAAGTCATAGCGGAGGAACTGGACGCCGCGCGCGGTGAGATCGGCGACGGCGGTATCAATGTCGGAGACCTGCCAGCCGAGGAGCGTGAATTGGAACGGGGTAAAGTCGCCGGCGCAGACGATGCGGAGCATGGTGCCGTTGGCGTCAAAGACGAGAGCGAAGTTGTCCTCGGAGACGAAGCGCAGGCCGAGGGTTTCGGCGTAGAAGGCACGGGCGCGTGCGGAATCGCGGGTGGGGATGAAGGCGATGATGGGTGAGGTGGAGAGCATGAGAGGATCCTTTGGCGACAGGCTTAACACCGATGACACCGATGAAACCGATAAAAAGCAAGACCGAACCGCGGATTGAAGCGGAGGAACGCGGATTAATCGGAAGTCAAAGATGATTGCGCGAATAGAATCCCGGGGGCTAAAGCCCCGACGTGGTTTGGGCCTGCTGTGCCGGGACTGAAGTCCCGGCCTATCTCAGAGACAAAGGCAGATCCTGGGATCCCTCGACTTCGTTAGTACGCAGCTTCGCTCGGGATGACGGTATGAAGAGTGGTGGCACGATCCCACTCATCGCGCGGAGAGCGCGCGATGAATGGGGCACGGATCTGTGAAGGTTCGGGCATGGTGGCTCGATCCCACTGAAGCAGAGCTTGGATGGGCACCCGAAGCGTTTCTCCGTAGAATGGAGGGTGATGGGTTTTACGGAAGAGTTCGATGTGGTGGTGGTGGGGGCGGGGCACGCGGGGTGCGAGGCCGCGATGGCGGCGGCGCGCATGGGGCTGAAGACTGCGCTGTTCACGCTGAACCTGGATTTGATTGCGCAGATGAGCTGCAATCCGGCGATTGGCGGGATTGCCAAGGGGCACCTGGTGCGCGAGGTGGACGCGCTGGGCGGCGTGATGGGCGAGGTGGCGGATGCGTGCGGGATCCAGTTCCGGCTGCTGAATACCAGCCGTGGGCCGGCGGTGTGGTCGCCCCGCGCGCAGTGCGACAAGGCTCTGTATCGGGTGAAGATGCGCGAGGTGCTGGAGGGTCAGCCGGGGCTGTTTATCAAGCAGGCGGAGGTGGTCGATCTCGTCGTAGACGAGGTCGATAGCGAGTCAGCAGGTCAGCGGGTCAGCGAGTCAGCGGAATGCAAATGCGGGGATTCTGACGCTCTGCGTCAGAATGACGAGCAAAGACAGATGCGGGGGGGCCTCGACTCCGCGCGCGCTGCGCGCTGCGCTCGGGATGACGGAGAAGAAAGTAGTGACCCGATCCCACTCATCGCGCAAGGAACGCGCGATGAATGGGGCACGAATTCTGCAAAGCGGCTGGTGACGGGGGTGCGGCTGCGGGATGGGCGCGTGGTCCGGGCGCGCGCGACGGTGGTGACGACCGGAACGTTTCTGAATGGGCTGATTCACTGCGGAGAGCAGCAGTATCCGGCGGGACGGAGTGGCGAGCCTGCTTCGGTTTTGCTGGGTGAGTCGCTGAAGAAGCTGGGGCTGCGGGAGTGCCGGCTGAAGACAGGGACTCCGCCGCGACTGGATGGCAGGACGATCGATTGGAGCCGGTTTGAGGAGCAGCCGGGGGACAGTGATCCTACGCCGTTCAGTTTTAGAGCGGGTCAGCGGGTCAGCGGGTCGGCGGGTCAGCGAGAGGCAGATTCCTCCGCATTCGACTCGCGTCGAACGCTGCGGAATGACAATGCAAAAGCAGGTCCTTCGACTGCGTTTGGCGCGAGTGCGCCAAACTTCGCTCAGGATGACAAGGTTTTGGTGAGTACAGGGAGTTGGGTGCCCGAGCTACGGCAGGTGAGCTGCTACATTGCGACGACTACGCCGGAGACGATGCGGCTGATCCGGGAGAATGCGCACCGGTCGCCGATGTATACGGGGCAGATCTCGGCGGTGGGGCCGCGCTACTGTCCGTCGATTGAAGACAAGATTGTGCGGTTTCCGGAGAAGACGCAGCACCAGTTTTTCCTGGAGCCGGAGGGTCTGAACACGCATGAGGTGTATGTGAACGGGATGTCGACCAGCCTGCCGATGGAGGTGCAGGCTGCGATGGTGCGGTCGATACCGGG
>DATNEM010000291.1:0-13246 GCA_035552995.1 Acidobacteriaceae bacterium
ATGCCCACGCTGGGGTAGTGGTCAGCAGCCGCTCAGTTTCCGGATAGCCGACCACACACCCGCTGGTGACAGACACATCGGTCCTATTCCAGTTACCAGCGGATATGCCGCAGTCTTCTTTCTTCCTGCACCTAGAATCCGCTTATCCTGGTTACCGCCGGCAGCCCGTCCGCTCGCTTATAAGCTTTTTTCAGTCGCGCCGATTAACTCGACCGGGATCTCCGTCCTGACCTTAGCTCGGCCCCGCGTCACCCAGGCGACACCAGCGGCAAACACCAGCCAAGGCACGCAAAGCAAGCCGACCCCGACCGCAAAGCCGCCGGTCGCCTCGCGCATCCATCCCGTCCAGTACGGCCCCACAAAGCCGCCGACGATGCCCAGCATATTGGTCGCTGCGATAGCCAACGCATTACGCTCGCCAGTGAACAACTCAGTCAGAATCGCAACCCATGGAGCCTGCATTGCGAAGTACACCACCATCGCCGCCAGAAGCACCGCCGCTGCGATCCAACCCCGCAGATGCAGGCCGGCAATCAGCATCAGGAGCGCCAGCAGAAGCGCGGGTAAAATAACATGCCAGCGGCGCTCGTTCGTCCTGTCGGAGTGGATGCCATAGACGATCATTCCCACGGCTCCGATTGCAGACGCGATTGCGATTAGATACCCAACGTTCCCCGGCGTCGCTCCGGTCAGAGTACGCAGCATCTCAGGTAGAAAGAAATTCACCGCATAGATCGACCCCAGCAGGCATAGTGCGCATAGCCCGAGCGTCCATACGCGGGTGTCGCGCACTACGTCTCGCAAAGCGTCACCGCGATCGGAGGGATGATCGGACAAATATGGTCCTCCGATCTCTGACTCCAGCGCCTGGCGTTCGTCCTCACGTAGCCACCTTGCCGCCCCAGGTCTCTCCGCAAGCGTGAACCAGATCGCTACACTCAGCATCACCGCAGGCAATCCTTCAACGAGGAACAGCCACTGCCAGCCGTGCAAACCGAATCGTCCATCCAGCCGCAGCAGCGTTCCCGCAACGCTTCCCATTACTACGCTGGCCAAGGGTAGCGAGACGTAGAAGAAGCCGAGAGAGCGCGCGCGTTCTTTCCGTGGAAACCAAATCGATATGTAATAGGCCGCTCCCGGGAAATATCCCGCCTCCGCAATACCCAACAGCAGCCTCATGCCATAGAAGCTCGTCCGTGAGTGCACGAACAGCATCGCCATCGCGAGCACACCCCATGTGAACATGATGCGGGCCAGCCATCGACGCACTCCAAATTTCAACAGCAGCCAGTTGGAAGGGACTTCGCACAGCGCATAGGTGATGAAGAACAACCCCGCACCCAACCCGTACACATGCGGAGAAAAGTGCAGATCGCGGTTCATCGACTCCGCCGCGAAGCTGATGTTCACGCGATCCGTATACGCGCACAGATAGCCCAGCGAGAGCAGCGGCAGAATCCGCCACCGCATCTTGCGCAAAGCTCTCTCCAACGGGGCCCGGTCAGCAACAGCGTCCATCGCCACCAACCTTCCCCGAAAGCATGCTATGCAGTGTGCCGCCCAGCTTACGCCCTGCGCTTGCCTTCGGCTACATCTTTATTTGTTGGCAAACGTCGTTCGGCGGATGGAAGCGCTCCCTCTTCGGCGACCACGCCATCTACGGCCCCGAAGGCGTCCGCTTCTACACGCGCCTCAAGACCATCACCGCGCGGTGGCCCACGGGCATCCGCGCCGGCGTCGACACCTCCATGCCCACGCTGGGGTAACGAGCGGCGAACGGTCAATTTCTGAGAACGCAGACTACTCAGACATCGGAAGCTATTGAGCGACGTCCGTGTTTTGGCTCGACTTTAGCTTTTGCAGCAGCAGAAACAGCGGAACTCCCACCAACCACCCCGCAAAGAGGCTAAGGAACGCTGCGCCCCTTTCTCCTCCCCTGGAATGACTGGGGTGGTAGACGGCAAGCCAGCGGGCGACAAGAAACTGAGGCACTAGAGAAACCACGAGCGAAACCCAGAAGCTTACCGTCCACCTCACCCATTCCTGCACAACCAGAATCGTGAGAAAAGCTCCCATATACACCGCAATCAGAGGCCACAACCATGCCTCGCGCATGGGATGGCCGCTAGGCAGAAGAATTAGAAATATCGCCTCTCCTGCCAGGCACGCCAAGATACCCGGCAGACTGATTTGCGCTACGAAATACTTCGACTTGCTTCGCTTCACAATTTCCGAGTTCATCTCGTCGAACTCGCGCCGCCGATGCTCTCTCTTTTTCGCCCGCGCCTGCTCATAAGTCAGCCCGCGTCGTGCCATCTCGGCATCCAGCGCGGCGGCGGCGTGCTCCAGCAGGTCTCTGCGATCACCCGCAACGTGCAAAAGCTCATCGTCACTCAGGCTCGCATATCGCTCCTGGAAACTGGGTTCCACGATTCGTCCTCTGTAGCAGTACTGGATCGAACCTAATAGTAACTGGTGGACCGCTGCCACCCGGAAAGCCAACAGCGTGGCCCTCCGCTAATCGCCCGCGCCTACGCATCCACCAGCGGTGCGCCCGGGCATGACTCCGGCGACCCGGGCCAGTCCGACCCGCGATATTTCCCCAGCATGCTCCCAATCATCAGCACGACAGGGAAAGCGATCTTCTGCACCGGCGGCGGCGGAACTCGAATCGACTGCGTTTTACGATGACGCCACAGCACGTGCGCCAGATAGAAGATCGGCGGCCTGCCGGTGGAACTGGAATTGAGCACGGCAAACAATGCCTGCAGGAAGCGGTCCAGATCTGCTGCCGGCGCCGCCTGCCCGCTCATCTCCAGCACATCGTCGCCCGCGTTCCACCAGCGATGCGTAACTCCCGCGGGAAAGGTAGCCGTTCCACCCGTTGTCACCACGATGTTCTCCGCCCCCGCCTGGGCGCCGCACGTTCCCGCTTTCACAACCATGTCTTCATGCTCATGGAAATGAATGTGAAGCGGCGGCCCGCTCGTGCGCGGCGGCATCGAGCCCTCGAGCATCAGCACAATCTGCCCCTGCGCATCGCGCGTGCGGCGTATCCGCAAAATCTCGCCGTTATGCCGGTTCTCCAGCGTCAACCAGTTATCCACATTGTTCTCGCTTGCGTTCTTACACCGAAATCAACTTCCCCCACTCTGAGTGCGGATCAGCCAGCTGCCGACACACACCTAAGGAACCGCCCTTGTCTCCCACTGCACCGGGCAGAACTCCGCCAGTTTCGCGAAGTCGCGCCCGTTCGCGGTCAATACGGTGATCCCTGCCCGTCCCGCGCTTGCCGCAATCAGGGCATCATTCGTCAACCGCGCACGGCCAATCCGCTCGAATCCATATTTCTCCGCGACTCCTGCGAGCATACGTCCGGCCACGCTCCAGTCGCCCAGGCCCGGGACCAGAATCCGCTTCGCGCGCTCAAAGTCCCGCTCGAGCTTCTCAAGGATCCGCCAGTCGTTCCGCGCAGCGCCTGCATACAGTTCCTCCAGCACGACCACACTCAACCATAGCGGCGTCTCGCGCGCCCAGCGCTGCACCAGCAGTGCGGCATCGTCGTCCCTCAATGCCCGAATGTACAGGGACGAATCGAAGAGGATCGGCATCTCTACCCTTCCAGCGATGCGAAGACATCGCGGACGGCAATCTTGCGCCGCAGAAACCGTTGGTTCGCCTCAACTGCGAGCCGCCTGCGCGCGTGCTCCGTCACAGCCATTTCCAGAGCACGCTGGATCGTCTCCGTCTCCGTTCGCGCAGCCAGCGCCTTCTGCGCGCGTTTCAACTGCGCAGGATCGAGCCGGAAATGTTTGTGAATAGTACGGGGCTTTGTTGTCGCCATGGCTGGCTCCTCGTCCTCAGTCTAGCACCTGTGTGTACAAATCCCTCGCGGATGAACACCCCATAAAGGGCTTTGGTTGCAATGGGCGCCTCTCCCGGCCCCAAACTTTTCCATCCCGAGATCGCGCGCCCGAAATTCCCTATTGCTTTCTGCACCTTTCGTGTTACATTCAGTCCCTGCCCGCCTACAGACCCACGCAGGAACGCCCGCGCTCTGCCGGCGGGGAGAAGCACGCTCACCTGCACGCTTTGTTTTGCATCAAACACAAGTAGAGGAGTAACGCTGTATGAAACTTGTTTCTGCCAAGGTACCCCCGCCTCAACCCACCAAACCCTATGCCATGCTGGATTCAGCGGAAATGGAGCTGACTCTTCAGGATCTTGGCTTTGCCACCTCAAACCGCCTCACCCAGACGCTCATGTCCCCCGATCTGCTCACCGAGTACGCCTCGGCGGCCAGCATGATCATGGATAAAGCCGAGCGCGAACAGGTCGCCCGCGAACTTCTGCGCGCCCTTCAACACCATCCGGTCGCAGCCTGACTGACTCAACCGCTGGATTGATTTTCTGTTTTGCTGTCAAGCCCTGTTTCTCCGTAAGTGGTTTGTTTTGCTGGTAACAAAGTTGGCAGTTTAGTTTTCGCCGCCAGCTATAATGGAGTTAGAGATCGAAGAAGCCCGGCCATCGCGCCGGGCTTTCTGTTTTCTCCGTCCCTAAGTCATTGATTTCAGAAATTTTGTGCGTAAACAATCTGGAATCAATATTTTGCAGACCTCTCTGCGCCGTATCTCATTGAAAGAGGATAGTTAAGCCGCCAAGATACCCCAAAAAAATGCGCCATCTCTCCATCAGGCGGGAACGAGCGGTTGGCTCCGCCGCAGACCGGCAACTTCTTCAAGAATCCGGTCCGCCATCTCCTGCTTGGTGCCTTCCGGCAGATCGACCGCCGCATCCGCCGTGACAAAGACGCCCGCGTTCCGGTCCGAGTCGAACCCGAGCCCCTCGCGCGAGACGTCATTCAGCACGACCGCATCGGCACCCTTGGCCCGCATCTTCGCCCGCGCCCGCTCGATGTCCAAGTCCATCTCGGCCGCGAAAGCGATCACCAGCGTTCCCGTACGCCGTGCTTCCGATGCCGACCGCAGGATGTCCTCCGTCGGCTCCAGTCGCAGCGTCCGTCCACCCTCCCGCCGCAGCTTCGCATCGCTGACCGATGCCGCCCGGAAGTCCGCCACTGCCGCCGCGCCGATCACCACCGTCGCGCGCGCCAGATGCTCCATCACCGCCGCGCGCATCTCCTCCGCCGTCGTCACTGGAACGAACGCGCAGCCGGCCGGCGGAGTCAGCGCCGTCGGCGCCGAGACCAGAATCACCTCAGCGCCGCGCCCCCGCGCCTCCTCCGCGATTGCATAGCCCATCTTCCCGCTGGAGCGGTTCCCCAGGAATCGCACCGGATCGAGCGCCTCGCGCGTCCCTCCCGCCGTCACCAGCACCGTCTCGCCGGCCAGGTCGAGCGTCGCTGAAGGCCGCGTCGCTTCCATCACCGCGTCTGCAATCGCGCTCACCTCTGCCAGCCGCCCGGAGCCGACCATGCCGCAGGCCAGATAGCCCGCATCCGGATCGACGAAGCGCACGCCGCGCTCGCGCAGCGTCGCCACGTTCGCTCGCGTCGCCGGATGGTTCCACATATTGACGTTCATCGCCGGCGCGACGACCACCGGCGCGGTCGTGGCCATCAGCATCGTCGAAAGAAAATCATCGGCTAGTCCATGCGCCATCTTCGCCAGAAAGTGCGCCGTCGCCGGCGCGATCACTACAACATCCGCCCACTGCGCCTCAGCGATGTGCTCAATCTCGCTGTCTGCCTGGTTGTCATTCCAAAGGCTGGTCAGCACCCTACGCCCGGTCAGCGACGAAAACGTCAGCGGCCGCACGAACTCCTCCGCTGCGCGTGTCATCGCGACGCGCACCTCGCACCCGCGCTGCTGCAGCGCGCGCACCAGCTCGGCAGCCTTGTAGGCAGCCACGCCGCCGCATACGCCGACCACCACCCGCGGTCTCTTGTTCGAGTCAGTCATCCTCGCGCTCCTCTCCCCGCTATGCGGGGTAGCTGTACGCGTTCACCAGCTTCGACAACTCCGCGCGCACCTGCGCGTGCTTCGCATCGTCGGCCAGGTTCTTCAACTCCATCGGATCGGCGTGCACGTCGAGCAGCATCGCGCCGTTCGCCGCGTCCTTGCCGTACTCCGCGTAGCGCCACTGCTCCGTGCGGATCGCCGTGCCATGGATCGTTTTCCCGTCCTCGCTCCAGATGCTGTACGCCGGCGCGTCCCACTTGGGCCCGCGCGGATCCTGCAGCAGAGGAGCGAGACTTGTTCCTTCGACGTGCGACGGCGGCTCAATGCCCGCCAGTTCGCATACCGTGCGGTAGATGTCCAGCGATTGCACCATCTTGATGCACGGCCGGCCGTTGCCCTTCGCGCCCGGCATAGCGATGATCAGCGGCACGCGCGTTCCGCCCTCAAAGAGCGATCCCGCCTTCGACCACTTACCCTTCTCGCCCAGCTGATAACCGTGATCTGCGACGAATACAACGAGCGTCGAGTCGCGCAGCTTCAGCCGGTCAAGCTCCGCCATCACGCGGCCCAAGTTCCAGTCCGCCCACGCTATCGACGCGAGATAGGCGCGGATCATCTGCTTGGCCTCGTCCGGCGATGCGCCGCGCCCGATGAACAGGTCCGCGTTGCGGGGCCGGATGGCTGCTTTGGGAAAGCCTTCCGGCACCGTCGGCCACGCGGCGAAGTCCGGCGGCAGCGTGATCTTCGCGGGATCCCACAGGTCGAAGAACTTCTGCGGCGCCGTCGGCGGGCTGTGCGGCTTGGAGAATCCGCAGCCTACGAAGAACGGCTTATTCGGGTCGCTCGCCGCGCGGTTCAGCCATTGGATCGCGAGGTCCGCGACCATGTAATCGCCCGCGCCTTCGCCATTGCCGTCCAGCACCAGAATCTGGTCCGAGTGCGCGGCTTGCGCATTGTCCTGCGGCAATGGCGGCAGCACGCCGTTGGGCTGCGGAATCTGCACGCGCGGGATATCCATCTTTGTGCCCGTCACCGTCGGGTGCATGTCTTCCACAGTGCCGTAGAAGTCCGTCCACGCCTGCGGGTCGTCGAGGTTTGCATGGAACAGCTTGCCGGCGCGCAGGGTGGTGTAGCCGTTCTCCTTGAAGAGCCGCGGCAGCGTGACCCAGTCCGGGCGCTCTCTCACGATGGCTGTGCGGTTGCCAAGCACGTTCGTCTCGCGCGGAATGTGCCCCGTAAACAGCGACGCGCGAGAGGGATTGCACAGCGGGAACTGGCAGTAGTTCCGGTCAAACCGCACCCCGGTCGCCGCCAGCGCATCAATGTTCGGGCTATGACCGTTGAAGCGGCTGGCGTAGCAGGCCAACTCGGGACGCATGTCGTCCGACATTAAGAAGAGCACGTTCAGCGGCTTTCTGCGCTTTGAAAGGGCTGCGGATTTGTTCGCGGCCGCAGCGTTCGGCTTCGTGCTCTGCTCCGCCGCTGCCGGCAGCGCTGTTGCAAGCGCTGCACCCGCGGCCGTGGTCAAGAACCTGCGCCGGCTGGTTGCGTTCTGCTGATGTTTGTTCTTTTCTTCGCTCATCGCTTCGTGCCTCGCAAACTCGCCTTATAAGTTTATGACGCAGCGGAACCCTATGTTGGACGCCGCCGAGTCCGGCGTATTGCTGGTGCGCGCCGCCACGCGGTAGCGGTTGCAGTACGAAGCGTGGCAAAGAAAGGAACCGCCCTTCATTACTTTCGTCTCGCCGCCCGCCGGCCCGTGCGGGTCATGCGGTTCGCTGGCATCGTGCACTGTACCGAACCAGTCCGCCGACCACTCCCAGACATTGCCGGTGATGGAGTAGAGCCCGAAGCCGTTCGGCGGGAACGCGTCCACCGGACACGCGCCGCACCAACCGTCGTCGCCGGTATCCACCCGGGGAAACTCGCCCTGCCAGATGTTGCAGAGATGCTTTCCGTCCGGCGTCAGTTCATCGCCCCACGGATACAGCTTCTGCTCCAGACCGCCGCGCGCGGCGTACTCCCACTGCGCCTCGGTGGGCAGCGACTTTCCCGCCCACGCCGCATACGCCGCTGCGTCGTTCCACGAGACGTGCACGACAGGATGCTTCTGCCGCTGGTTTACATTAGACCCCGGACCCTCGGGATGCCGCCAGTCCGCACCCGGGACCTTGCACCACCACGGCGCAGCGGCTACCGTGTCCTCCACCAATTCGTCCAGGCCTGCCGGAGGCAGATGCATCCAGAAGACAAACGACCACTCGAAAATTTCCGACTCAGTACGATAGCCGGTCGCATCGACAAACTTCGCAAAGTCGCGGTTTGTAACGGGAAACGTATCGATCTCAAACGGCGACAGCGTTACGGGCCTAACCGGGCCTTCGCCGTCCAACGGAAACGCCCGCTCGTAGTCCGTGCCCATGAGGAATGTGCCACCGGGCAATGCGATGCACGGACGCCGGCTATCGCGACGCTCAGCGGTTGTGGCTCTCTCACTCGCGGTCGTTGTGATGGCAGCTACAGGACTGCGCTCCGCCGACGGCGAGCAGCATGGTTTGGATTGGGTTTCAGAGGCCACGAAGATTGGATGAGTGCGGGATGAGCCGTGCACCAGCCTGCCTCGATTAAGCGCCCGCCAGCGAGAAGTCCGTCGAGTCCGCGCTGCGGCCCATTACCGGCGTCTGCTGAACATTGTATTGCTTGAACTGCGTCGCAACGGTCTGGCTTACGTGTTGCTCAGTGTAGTCAAAGATCTTCGATAGCGGCGCGGACGCGCCCTCCTGTTGCAATGCCTGCACGAGGTAATACGTGAAGAAGCCGTGCTTCAGCGTGTCGCTCTCCAGTGACTCCTGGTCCGTCCCCGCCGCCGCAAACACCATCCGACCGGAGCCCTGCGTGATGTGCGCGATCGCGTCCGGTGAGAGCGACGCATTCTTGATGCCTGGAGCGATCTGCTTTTCCTGCACCGCCGCGTTGCCGCTGTAGCAGGTGTCGAGAAAGATCGCGGCCTTCTGCGCCTTCACGCGCGTCGCAATCGCGTTTGAGATTTCCACCATCGGCAGCGCCGTCGCGTAGAGGCTGTCGGGGTCGATGTTTGCGCCGATCTCCGTGTCGTGCGTGATGATGTAGTTCACCCCCACCGTGTCGAGATCGCGCGACGAGCCGTGCGTCGCCACATAGACCACGACGACATCATCCGGTCCCGCGCTGCGCGCCAGCCAGTTGAGCTGCATCTTGATATTTTTCGTCGTCGCCTGATCGTTCAGCAGACTGTGCACATGGTCGGACTTGAAGCCGCCGATCTTGGGATCGAGCAGCGCATCCATGAAACTCTGCGCATCGTTTGCGGTGTACTTCAGCGGCTCGATGTTCTGGTCGGTGAAGTTGCCGATGCCGACGATCAGCGCCCAGCGCTGTCCGGGAGGTCCGGACGGTCCGCCTGCATTTGCGCTCCCTCCTCCGTTGCTCGCCACCGCGCGCGAACCCAGCGGCGACGCAAGTACAAACGGATTCTGCTGCTCCGCGCTTGCGTCGGATGGGAACTTCGCAGCCTGCCGCGCCGCGAAATCCGCGCCACGTGTATTCCCCAGTTTGCGTTCCACCAAAGAGCGGTAATACCACGCGTCGCCCAGCTCGCCGCACAGTTCCGCAGCGCGCTTCAGCAGCTGGTCCGCATCTCCCAGCTGATCGGTCGTCGCATTCGCCGACATCTTCTCGAGCGCCTGCACCACCAGGTCGACACCCGCGCCGCAACGACCGCTCTGCCCCTGCGCGCAAGGTATGAAGGAGATGCAACTTAGCCCTGCGATCGATGCGATCGCTGCGATCGCTCGTCTACGCAGCCATCGAAGTGGAATTGTCATTGCAGAAGGACCCAACTCTGGAGTTCATCATCACTGACAACTGAGAACTAATAACGAAGAAACTGCTCTACTGCCCGCGCGCCTTGGTCTTCATCGCGGTAATGATTGGGCCGCCGACGCCGGCTTTGGCGAGGTCAACCTGTCCTTTCGCGCTGAGGTCGAACTTCGCCGTCGAGTGCTGGATGGTGTCGATGATGTTTGCCTGGTCCAGCTTCGCCTGCACCATCGAGATCACGTCCGCGTTGGTCAGCACATCCGCAACCGGAGCGGCCGCTGCCTTCGCATTCCGCTGATTCACCTGATCACTCAGCACCTTGTAATGCGCCAGGGCAGTGTCGATCCGGTTCTGCGGCTCCAGGAACATCTTCTCCGTCGGCTTGGCGTCGATCGCCTTACCGTAGTCGATCGAGGCCTCCTGCAGATACTTGCGCGCCTTGTTGACGTCCTCGGCCTGATAGCCGAGCGCCTCATTGGCCACGCCGAGATCGTACAGCCGATACGCATCGTCATCGGCCTTCCCCAGCGGAGTCATGGTGTCGAGGGTTTCCAGAGCGCGCGTGTACTGTTTGTTCTCCAGCAGAGTGTCTGCATCGTCGAGTCCATTGCCGCGGGCTAGGAAGACCGTGACATCTTCCTGCGTGTTTACCAGCCGCGATGCGATTTGCAGGGCCACATCCTTGATCAGCCGGTCGCGCACTTCGATCGCATTCGGCTCACGGTCCTCTCCGCCCGCTGCGCCGGTCGCGCCCGCCAACGGCACCTTGGGAATGTGCGAGCCCAGGATGGTGCCAAACGTAGGCTTGGCGTTGGTAGGTGTCTGCACCGCATACTCGCGATCGAACTTGGAGGTGACGGTGTCGGCGGCGATGCCTTTGTTGCCGCGCACATCCTGCGCTTCAAAGCTCACCGTCAGCAGGCCGGTCCACTCGCGTACCTGCTGGTTCTGCAGCGGTCCACCCTTCTTCCCCAGTTCCAGCCCCTGCTCCGTCTTTACCAGCGGCTGCGGGGGCTGATAGGAAGTTACTCGGGCCTTAATGACGGCGTCGGGATGCTCCTTGGGGTCGCTGATGGAGCGCAGCCGGCCGTCGTTCTTTACGAGCAGGCTGGTGATCTGCGCCTCCAGGTCGGAGGTGACATCCGAGCCGGCCCCGGTGACATTGACGCTGAAGCTGTTGCCATCGATGCGTCCGGTGGGCGGCAGCTTGCGCACCAAGCTGATGTGCTTGCGTTGAAATCCCCAGCCAAAGTTCTGCGCGTGGAGCGCCGCCCCGTCAAACGCCAACATCCCAACCAGCGCAACGATCGCTACTATCAACGTGTTCCTACGGCCCATACGGCGCACCCGTGATGCGAAAGTTTACTCCGTACAACGCGGCCCGATAATGCTCCGCGGGGCCTGGTCTCTCACGTGAGACGCCAGGCCCGCGGTGTTGCTTTATCTCGGCGCCCGTTTCACAACTGGCGCTGTTACTTCCGCAATCATCTAGGGCTTGCTTCCCTTGCTGCCGGAGCTGCCGGAGCCACTCGAGCTGCCCGAGCCCTTGGAAGACGAGCCGCTTGTACTCGACGACGAGCTGCCTCCGCTGGAGCCCTTGGACGAACTTGAGGAGGACGCATTGGACGGCGGGCTCAACAGTGTGCTCGGCGTAGAGCCGCTTCGGGATGAATTCGCAGGCGTCGTGAGCGGCTTCAGCCCGATGTTTGCAGAAAGGTAGGTGATGTCCGGGTTCAACGACGCCGCCAGATCGTAGACCGACGTCGACTTCGGCGCGCCCTTGGGTATCAGATAGCCCTCGCGCATCTCCAGCTTGTCCAGATACGGCGTCAACACCTTGGAGTGAGCATTGGGCACCAGAACATAGTCTCCCGGCACCAGGTTCAACCCGCTGTTGGTCTGCGCCGCGGCGCGCGCCAACTGCGTCGCGTAGGCCGACTTCGGCAGACTGTTCAGCAGGAAGGTGGTGCGCTGTTCCATCGCGCCGTACAGGTTGCAGAAGCCCTTGAGCGCCGCCACGCTGATGGCCGGCAGGCCCAGCAGCGGCGAGAAGCGGCCCACCTCATTCGTCAGGCCTTTGATGATCGCGTAAAGGGTCGACTCCTTGTGCGTCATGGAGAGATTGACGGCCACCTGCCCGGAGCCACCCGGCAGCACCATGGAGCTCATCTTCTGCGAGCCCTGCGACGGATTGAAGCTGAGGTCCTGCAGCGGCGGCAGCTTGCCGGAGGAATCGGGGAAAAGCCCCGCCAGCGACACCCACGCCATCGTGTCCAGATACTCCGGCATCAGCGACTGGTTCTGCACCGTATCGATGCGCAACTGCGCCGATTGCAGCTTGTTGAAGGTGTCTCTGTCCTCACCGGCCATATGGAAACCATTGACCGCAACACTGGCAGAGATGTCGCCCTCGTGGTCCAGCAGCTCGTTGGTGTCGATACTTGACGCCAGCCGCAGAGTGGAATCCTTGGTTTTGGGATCGACGTAATAGTGGTAGTAGTCCACCAGGCGGTCGGAGGCGCCGGAGGGATTGTCCGGCTCCTTGCGCTTCAGCCCGCGCGTGCCAATGCCCGCAGGAGTATGCGTCCCATCCGCGACGGCGCCAAAGGTGTCCCAGAAGCTCTGCGAGTTATGCGGCGCATCCACGGCGCTATCGCCGCCACCCACCGCCTTCATCTCTTCGGCAAGCGCGCCCCGGGCGCTGTCGGACTCGAACAGCGCGACCAGTCCGCCAGTGATCAATGTCTGTTGTAGAAACGTGCGTCGGCTTGTGCTCATAATTCATTCACTCCTATCCAAGACAGAAGTTGAACGTGCAGGGGAGAGGCTTACGAATATATCCGAATCCGGCCCCGCTTGGTAGGGCCGAAACCATGAATTTTCGGACATTCCCCGGAAATACAGGGCCCGAATGTCTCCCGCCCAATGGCCGCCGGCGGGGATTTTGTAGCCTCTGTGCGGTGATACGCGAACCGCTTAGCAAAGTCGCGCGCAGATTTGCGGAAACCCGCATCGCTACGGGAGTTTTGAATCGCTCGGGTGGTAAAGATTAAACGCGGCTTAAGCCTTGCATGCGCCGCAAACAAATCGCATCTGCACAAGCGCCACCGCAATCCAATTACACTTGTCTTGTTGCCAACTGAAGAAACATCCCGAACCCCGCGCGGCCGTAACGTCCTCGGCCAGCCCCTCGCCGTGTGCGGCTGCCAGCCGATGACCGGCTTCTACCGCACCGGCTGCTGCGAGACGGGCGAAGAGGACCTCGGCGTCCACACCATCTGCTGCGTCGTCGACCAAACCTTCCTGGCAAAGTCCAAAGAGCTTGGCAATGACCTTTCCACGCCGCTGCCGCAGTATGGCTTTCCCGGACTCAAGCCCGGCGATCGCTGGTGCGTTTGCGCCGCGCGCTGGCTACAGGTGCAGCAGGCTGGCGCTGCGTGCCCGGTGGTCCTAGAAGCCACGCACGA
>DATNEM010000292.1:0-24748 GCA_035552995.1 Acidobacteriaceae bacterium
AGCGCCAGCTCCAGCCGCGTGGAGACGCCGGTCTTGTCGAAGACATTCGAGAGATGCCGCTTCACCGTTTCCTCGCTGATCGAGAATTGCGTCGCGATGTCGCGGTTGCTGCAGCCCTCGACGATGCAGGTGACGACTTCCAGCTCGCGCGGCGTCAGCCCATAGGTCTTGCGCTCGGGGACCGCCGCGGCCTGCGCCATCAGTTCCTGCAGCGCCTTCAGCAGGTTCACGACGCGCTCGCCGCCGATCCAGTAGTCGCCCTGCACCACCGCGCGCAGCGCCTGGCCCAGATCGCCCGCCACTGAATCCTTCAGCACAATGCCGCGTGCGCCAATCTGCAGCGCCTCAATAATCTGCTGCGTGGAGATGGTGCTGGTCAGCAGCACAATCTTCACCCGCGGCGACTTGGTCATAATCGCGCGCATGGCTTCGAGGCCCGGAAGGCGCGGCATGGCCAGGTCGAGCAGCAGGATGTCCGGTTCCAGCTCAAGCGTCTGCGTGATCGCGTCGTCGCCGTCCTCGGCCTCGCCTGCGACTTCGAAGCCGGGCTCGTTCATCAGCATGTTCTTCACGCCGAAGCGCACGACGGGATGATCATCGGCGACCACGATGCGAATGTTTGCCGCCGCCGGTGCGGCGGTCTTCTTCGTTGCTGTCTGGCTCATTGCGGCTCCTCGGGGAACGGCACACTCTTCGCGCACAACCCGGCTCACGGCTCCCGGTTCAGGCGCGTGCACTCAGCATACGCTCCAGCCGGTCACACGCGTGGGCAAGCTCATCTAGAGAGTTAACGGCGCTGCCGGCTGGACCGGGGCCGTGCTTCTCCAGCGAAGCAGCGATGCGATGCAGCTCAGTCGCTCCCAGCATTCCGCAGCTTCCTTTAATAGCATGGGCTTCGCGCATGAACTGCGCATCGTCGCGATCGGCGGCGAGCGTGTGCATATTTGCAATGCGCGAACGCGCATCGTTCAGGCACATGGCATACATCTCATGCAGCTGCTTCCCGGGCATGGCACTGGCGAGCTGCGCGTAGATGGTTTCATCGAGCGGAACCGATTCAGCATTCGCGGAAGAAATTGGCTGAACGCCCATGCTTGCTTTGGATGCCGGCGCGGCGGCGGAAGCCGCGAGGGATCCGATCATAGCTTCGCGCGGCTTCTTCGCTGCGGAGATTGACGTGCCAGGCTTCGCGGCCTTCATCGGTGCGGTGGCAACGATCTTCGGCTTCTCGTCGGACTCGCCGCGATGCGCTGCAATCGCTGATTCGACTTCCGCGATCCCAAAGGGCTTGGGAAGAAAGCCGTCGAAGTGTGCGAGGGTTGCGTCGGACGGACGGCTTCCGCTCATCGCCAGCAGCAGAGTCTTGCGGCCGCACGCACGGCGCAGGCGGCCGGCGAGTTGCACGGGAGTCGAGCCCGGCATCTGCATGTCTGTGAGGATTACGTCGGGCCGCGGGCTTGATTCGAGCAGCGCCAGCGCCGCGTCGCCGGACTCCGCCGAAGAGACCGCATGGCCTTTGGCCTCCAGCAGAGCGACCAGCAGTTCGCGGCTCATCTCGTCGTCATCGATGATCAGCAGACGGTTTGGGGAGCGCCGTTGCGCCATGGCTGCGCTAAAGGTTATCAGGAGTCGGCGTGCAGGACAGCGCCGCGATTCTTCTCCCGTCCGTGCCGCGAATCGACTAAAGTGGTGCCCATGGCAGAGGAGCGCGATCCGGGGCGAACGCCGAATGCGGCGGGAGATGACGCAGCCAAAATTGCTGCCCTTGGGGCCCGCGTCGCGCGACTGGAGCAGGCCCTCGTCGCACTGCAGCGACAGGTCACTGAGGGCGAAATCAGCGCAAGCGGCACCGTCGTCGTGGCTGCGGTTCAACAGACGGTTGTCCGTGAAACGGCCGCGCAGGTTGCACCCACGCACCCAGCGGAGCACAGACCGCAAACTTCGCCGCCACCGCCTCCGATACCGCCCATGTTCGCAGCTGGCCGCACATCGTATGTCAGGAGCGCTGCCTTTCAGCGGGCGGATGCCTCCGGCGCATCCCTCGAAAGCCGGATCGGCTCGCAGTGGCTCAACCGCATCGCCATCGTTACACTGCTGGTCGGAACATCGTACGGGCTGAAGTTGGCGATCGACTATGGCTGGCTCGGCCCCATCGCGCGTGTGGTGATCGGCATCATTGCGGGCGCCGCGCTGGTGCTGTGGTCGGAACGCTTTCGCGCCAAAGGCTTCGCGGCGTTCTCCTATTCGCTGAAGGCCGTCGGCTCCGGCGTCTTGTATTTGTCGCTCTGGGCGGCATTCCGCGCCTTTGACCACCCGCTGATTTCTGCGCCTCTCGCGCTCTGTCTCATGATCCTCGTCACGGGATGGAACGCCTTCATGGCCTGGGCGCAGGACTCCGAGCTGCTGGCCGCCTATGCCATCGCCGGCGGCTTCGCCACGCCGCTCCTGCTCTCCACCGGCGGAAACCACGAGATCTTTCTCTTCACCTACATCCTCGCCATCGATCTCGCCACGATCGCTCTGGTGCGGCTCCGCGGATGGCCGCGGCTGCTGCTCGGTGCCTTCCCGCTTACCGTTGGCTATTACATCGGCTGGTATGGCGAGTTCTACCACCTGGACGCGATGAGTGTGACTCTGCTGTTCCTCACACTCTTCTTTCTGGTCTTCGCAAGCGTTCCCCTCGGACCCCGCGCCGCGGACTCCGCCACGGTAGCATCGCGCGCGCTCAAACGCAGCGTGCTGCTCGAAGACATTTTGCAGCCGCTCTGTAACGCCGCATTTGCAGCGCTCGCCTGCTACGCCATTTTGCAGGACGCGGACGAGCGCTCTCTGCTGCCGTGGGTCATGGTGGGATTGGCCGCGCTTTATCTGGCGGTGATGCGCGCGCCACAGACGCGCACAGCATCGGCCATCCATCTCTCGCTCGCAGTCGTCTTTCTCACTATCGCCATCCCGTTGAAGGCCAGTGGCCATTGGATCACCGTAAGCTGGCTGGTCGAGGGCCTGGCGCTGATGTGGGTGGCGGCGCGGCTTTCCGTGGCTACGAACGATGATGTGAGCGGAGTAGGCGACCCAGGCACGGAACACGCCGCCAGGGTACTGCGTCCTCAGGCAGCAGCCTCACTGCTGCTTGGCTTCTGCGGAGTCTGCACGCACGCCTTCGGCCTGCTGGATGTGTCGACTCTCTCGCTGTGGAATAAAGGAACCGGTACCGCGCTCACCGGTATCGCGGTCTGCGCAGCGGTTGCGTGGCTTGCGCTGCGTACGGACTCCGCCGCTCGTGATCGCAGCGCCTCCTGGAGCAGCATCACAACCGGCTCCATTCTGTTGATCGACATTACCGCCGCCATCCTGACGCTGCGTGAACTCGGCCTTTCCTGGCAGTGGGAATATGCGCACCCTGCGTTTCGCAGCGCGGACTTCGCGACCGCACTGATCGGTTTGGCGATCTTCGCGGGAGTCATTGCGGTCTCCGCGCGCCTCGCGCGAACTCACACCGACGTCGCGTTCTGGACACAGTGCGCAGCGCTCTCGACCATCGTCTTCAACCTCGTCGCAGTCCTGACCGGCGTGCGCGAGATGAGCGCCGCGTTTGCTCCGCCGCCCGGAAGCGCAAACGTGGACGCCGCACTGCAGCAGGCTCTCGCCATCTCGGGATGGCTGATGCTGTACGGCGCACTGCTGCTCGCCGTGGGCTTCTGGCGCCGGTCGAGCTTCCTGCGGTGGCAGGCGCTTGTGCTTCTCGCCATCACCATCGTTAAGGCGTTCCTCTATGACATACGCGATCTGAGCCAGGGCTATCGCGTCGTCAGCTTTCTCGCGCTCGGCGTCCTTCTCATGGTCGTCAGCTTCGCCTATCAAAAGGACTGGCTCAACCTTCGTGGCGCGGATGCAGTTCCACCGAGCGAAGGCGGCCCCGCGAGTTCGATTGCCGACGCGCCTGCGCCGCCGAACGAAGCCGCAGCGCCCGATACCGGTCCCGGAGTTGCGCAATGAAGGCTGTCGCATTCTTGGCTGCCGCACTGGCGTTGCAGACCATAACCGCGAATCCCGACGGCCCGCCCATCGCGCAGCCGAAATATATGCGCTATCAGCGCGCCCTCAATGTTCCGCAAGGAACGGGCCAAGCCTGCGCCGTGCTGGACGCGGAGGTCTTCCCCCACGCCGCGCCGTCCCTCATCGACCTGCGCGTTTTTCCCTCGAATGCGAGCGCCCCGTCGCACGAGGTTCCCTACGCGATCACCTTGAGCGAGTCCGCGAGCCAGGAGACCACAGAAGCGCATCTGCTCAACCTGGGCGCGGACGCGGGGCATTCCATCTCCTTCGATCTCGCAATGCCGCAGCGCCCTTACTCCTCCGTCGCGCTCGACGTGGACCCGGCGCTGCATGACTTTCTCGGCACAGCAACCGTTACCGCGTCGGATGCGCTGGGCGGCAAGGGCCACTCCGTCTCCTTCGGCTCGTTCACAATCTTTGACCTCGCAGCGCAGCATCTCTCGCGCTCCACCACGCTGCCTCTGCCGGAGTCGACCTTCCCCTACCTGCATATCTCGCTCGCCATGGCAGACGCGCCGGGCGCACATGTCGCGGACGGTAGATTTGTGCCCTCAATCGTCTCCGGCGCGACGGTCCCTCCCAGCCGCGAGGCGCAGGCAATCTACACCACAGTGGCTGAGACCAGCGCAATCACTACCTCAGGTCGCGAGAGCATTGCGAAATTCGATATTCCTGCGCGCGTGCCGGTGGAGCGCGTCGAGTTTGTGATCGCGCCTACCTATAAGGGCAACTTCAGCCGCGATGTGCGCGTGACGGCCACTGCCGCGCCGGTCGCAAAGGGCGCGCCAGGAGAAGCGGCAGAGCCAAATGGAAGTGAAAGCGGTATCGAGAATGACCAGCGGCCGCCGTTGCCGGAGACATTGACCGGCAACATTCTGCGCGTACGTACGAACGAGGCCGGCCGCGAGATCAACACCGAACAGTTGACCGTTCCGGCGGTACTCGGCACGAACCTGCAGCGTGCGGCGAAGGTGGAAGTTGTCGTTGAAAATGGCGATGACCAGCCGTTGCCCATTACAGCGATGCGGCTGGAGATGCGCCAGCGCCGGCTCTGCTTCGATACCTCCGCGACGACTTCACCGGTGGCTCTCTACTATGGCGACCCGACACTCTCCGCGCCGGTGTATGACTACGAGCGCCTCTTCACGCCATCCGAAAAGCCGCTGGCGGTCACGCTCGGCCCGCAGCTCGCCAACCCGGACTTCACACCACGCCCGGGCGCGCCGCGCTCCTTCACCGATCGCCATCCCGAAGTGCTCTGGATCGCATTGATCGCTGCCATCGCAGCGCTGGGATTCGTCGCGGTCAAGTCCGGCAAGAGCGTGGGCCGATGACGCCGCGAGACATACACGAAGAGGACTTTGGCCGAAGACGGATATTTGACTCGCCCGGGATGTATCTATTCACATTTTGTCTCTTTGCCATAGTCGCATTGGCAAAACTGTTCAAGATAGGCAAAGATGCGGCGCATCTAGCAGGGCCGCCATCAAGCGTCCAACGCGATATAGGAATCCTCGGAACTCTCTGCTTGGCTATATATTTGCCCATTCTGCTCCGTCGACTGCCAAATAGAGTCGAACGGTTAGGGATCACACTATTCGAGATCTCGTGTTTCCTTTGGCTCGCGAACTTCCTGGTCGAAGTCGGGGCCAGATGGGCCGAGATTCCATACAAAGATCGGCTGCAAACGATTATTGTCTGCTCGGTAGCTATCGTTGCTGGAGTTCGCTGGGTCCAAGTCGGGCGTACGCCGGGCCGCCTGATGAGCAACGAAGCCGACCGCTAGCGCAGGGCGGCGTCGACTTCCCGGTAATAATCCGGCGCTTTGAGCAGCTCACGCGGCTTGGAGCCGTCGGCTGGCCCGACCAGGCCATCCCGCTCCATCAGGTCGATCAGGTGTGCGGCGCGGCCGTAGCCAATTCGCAGCCGCCGCTGTAGCAGACTCGTGGATGCCTTGCCGAACTCGAATACCAGGCGCACCGCATCGTCGAACAGTTCGTCGTGCTCCTCGGCGTCGCTGCCTTCGACAATCTCCTTGCCGGACTCGTCCTTCGGCCCTTCGAGGAAGCCGTGCACATACTCTGCCTCGCCCTGCGCCTTCCAGAATTCCGTGACGGCGGAGATTTCTTTTTCCGTTACAAATGGCGCATGCAGCCGTTGCACGCGGCTCGTTCCGGGCGCGAGATACAGCATGTCACCCTTGCCCAGCAGGCTCTCGGCGCCATTCGAGTCAATGATCGTCCGCGAATCCACCTTTGTTGCGAGCCGGAAGCTCATCCGCGTGGGCACGTTCGCCTTGATCAGTCCCGTTATCACGTCCACTGACGGCCGCTGCGTGGCCAGCACCAGGTGGATGCCGACGGCGCGCGCCATCTGGGCTAGCCGTGTGATCGACTCCTCCACGTTGGCGCGGTCCAGCATCATCAGGTCGGCCAGCTCGTCGATGATGATGATGATGTAGGGCAACGGCTCCTGATTCGCATCTTCAAAGAGATATTCGCTGCCGTGGTCGAACAGCTTGTTGAACTGGTCGATATTGCGCACGTGGTTCGCGGCCAGCAGCTTCAGACGCCGCTCCATCTCACGCACCGCATTCCGCAGCGCATTGGCCGCGAGCTTCGCCTCGGTGATGATCGGCGTGAAGAGATGCGGAATGCCCTCATACATGCCCAGTTCCACCCGCTTGGGATCGACCAGGATCATGCGCACCTGCTCCGGCGTCGACTTGAAGAGCACGCTCATGATCATCGCGTTGATCGCGACCGATTTGCCGGAGCCGGTCGAACCCGCTATCAACACGTGCGGCATGGAAGCAAGGTCAGCCGTCACGATGCGCCCATTGATGTCCTTGCCCAGCGCGATGGCCAGCTTCGACTTCGACTGCGCGAACGACTCGCATTCCACCACATCGCGCAGCCAGATGGTCTCGCGCTCAGAGTTCGGCACCTGAATGCCGACCGTCGATTTGCCGGGCATCCGCTCGATCAGGATCGACTCCGCCGCCATAGCGAGGCACAAATCATCGGCAAGGCTGGTGACGCGCGCATACTTCACACCGGCATCAGGCCGGAACTCAAAGGTGGTGACGACCGGGCCTGGGTTGATCTGCGTGACCTGACCGTCCACGCCGAACTCGGCACACTTGGCCACCAGCGTGCGCGCTTCATCGCGCAGCGCCTGCTCGCGCACAATATGCGCCTCCTCCGAACGGAAGAGCAGCGACGACGACGGCAATTTGTAACCGCGAATGGACTTTGGCGTGATCGCCACCGGCTTGATGTCCGCGTCGGCGCGCTTGCCGAAGGAGATAGCCTGCGGCGCATCGTCGCGCACCGCCTTCGGGGCGGTGAAGGTCTCCGCAATCGGCTTCAACGGAGACGCTGGACGTGATGCAGCTTCGGCCTTCGGTGCGCGCGCTGGCGGCATCTCCGGCAACTCGAAGAGCTGGCCATCGCGCACCGGCGCCGCCGCTGCTGCCAAAGCCTCGGCGTAAGGCGCCGCCGCAGCCGCAGCGGCGGAAAGAGACGTAACCGGCGCAGCGTCCACGTTGGTCCGTGGCATCGATTGAAAAACGGAAGGCTGCGATTCGGCAGATTCTACCGGCGCGGGCTCAACTTGCGCAGCGCGCTTCTTGCGGCGGCCTAGCCAGCCAAACAGGCTGCTCAACAGCGTCTGCGGCGGCTCCTCCGCCTTGTGCTGGCGCTCCATTTCAGCGGCCGCGGCTGCCAGCCCCTGTTCGCGCTTGCTCACAAACACGTTGCCGGCAGCCGGCTCCGCAAATTCGTCCTGCTCGGCGATCCCCAGCTTCTCCGCCTTCTTCTGCGCGCGGCGTGCGCGCCATCCCGCGATCCGCTCCTGCATGCGCCAGACGATCGCGAAGTGACGTTCGGTCCATTCGCGCGCGGTAAGAAATGTAAAGGTCGTTGCGAGGTATAGCGCGAGCGCAACCATTAGCGTGAGCACGATGGCCGCGCCGGGCAGGTTAAGGTAATGCAGCATTGCGTCGGCCAGCAGACGCCCGCTCACGCCTGCAATGGGCAACGCATGACGCCAGTACAGGCTCCGCGGCAGAAGGCCCAGGGCCGCAGGCGCGAAGACAATCCAAAGCCCCAGCCCCAGAAAGCGTGCCCGGGCCGACCCAGCCGGACGCTGCCGCATCCAGCAAAATCCCACCCGGCCCAGCAGGATGGGCAGGAAAAAGGCGGCGATGCCGATGGCCTGGAGCAGCAGATCGGCTAGCCATGCGCCGGCCAGCCCGATCCAGTTATGCGCGCCCACGCGGCCGCCGGCCACGGTGTCCGCGGAGGGATCGCTCGGCATGTAGCTGCCCAGCGCCATTAACAGCAGCACAGCCGAAGCCATCACAACGAGGCCCATAATCTCATTGAGGCGGCGGTTGCGGGTTGGGGTCGGAACGAGCCTGAGTGGTTTCATCGGGAGTGTGAAACGGGACACATGGCCACGCGATGCATGGAGGCCACGCACCCGGGGGCCAAAGCTAGCTTCGATTATCCCCCGCGCCTTCCGCCCGCGACCGCCCGGGCAGGCAGGGGAATCAGGATGCAAACCTGCCACCACAAGCCGCATCTATCTCGAGTAGGATCCGCCCCGGCAAGGTCCGGGCGGCCAGAAGGTTTGGCGCTTCGAGGGAGTGCGGGCCGAAAGGTACCGCAGTCTCTCAGCGCAGGGCGGGCGTGGGGAGCGGGGTTTTCGCGATTTCCTCCGCTTGCCGCCGGCGAAGGAGAATCGCATCATTCAGCCGGCGGACCCCGTCCGTCGCAGTGATTTATTTCCGAGGAGACGTAACACATGGAATGGGCCGGACGCAAAAACAAGGAGTTTCACGCCACGCTGCGGTCGCTCATCCGTGTATTGTCGGACAGCCAACGCGGCATGGCCGAAATCGGGGAGCGCCTGAGTGATCAGACCCTGCGCCGCTACTTTCTGATGGAGTCCCTGCGCCGCGCCAATTTCCGCGCGGAGCTGGAGAATGTCCTGCACCGCGACGGCGTCGCCGATGTGCATGAAGGCGGAACCGCTACCGGCGCTCTCTACCGCGCATGGGCGGGCCTGAAGTCTGCCCTGGGGGCCGGCGATGAGGCCATGCTCGGAGTCGCCGAGCACGCCGAAGAAGAAGCGCGCGACGCCTATCGCGAAGCCTTGAACGCGCAGCTGCCTGTACCCATCCGCCAGACCGTGGTGGAGCAGCGGACCCATATCCTCATCGCACACGATTACCTGCGCGAACAGCGCCAGGGCCTGAGGGCCGCCTAGCGTCTTTGAAGGCGGTCGACTGCTTCAGCTACGGTAGTCGTAGGCACACACAAAGATATTTGGAAATACTTAGTCCGCTCCATGGCTTCGTTTCTGGGCCCAAGCTTTACTGACCTTCAGCCGAACAAAGACAGGAAATCTCGCCTTGTTTCCCAGCATCCACCGAACGGCCATGGCCTTGTTTCTGCGTCTGATAGCCTGAACGTCGTGGCCAGCCCAAACACAGCTGCATTGCCGGCGATCGCAGTTCTTATCCCCTGCTATAACGAGGAGGCCGCGATCCCAAAGGTGGTCCGCGACTTTCGCGCGGCACTGCCTGGCGCGAGCATCTACGTTTACGACAACAACTCGCGGGACCGTACGGTGGAACTGGCGCGCGCTGCTGGAGCGCGAGTCTTCGGCGAGACAATGCAGGGTAAAGGCAACGTCGTTCGCCGCATGTTCTCGGATATCGAGGCGGACATTTACGTGCTGGTGGACGGCGACGATACCTACACCGCCGCTTCAGCAGCGGCGATGGTGCAGCGCCTTATCGACGAACGGCTCGACATGCTGAACGGGACGCGCGTGACGCAGATTGAGGCCGCGTACCGGCGCGGGCACCGCCTGGGCAACACCGTGCTCTCCGGCCTGGTGGCGCGAATGTTCGGCAACCGCATTGCGGACATGCTTTCCGGTTACCGCGTGTTCAGTTATCGCTTCGTTAAGAGCTTTCCCGCGCTTTCATCCGGCTTTGAGATCGAAACGGAGCTGACGATCCATGCGCTGGAACTGCGCATGCCGGTGGGCGAGATGGACACGCCGTACAAAGACCGCCCGGCGGGCAGCGCTTCAAAGCTGCGCACCTATTCGGACGGACTGCGCATTCTGCGCACCATCATTCTGCTGATCAAAGACGAGCGGCCCATGCTGTTCTTTTCCATCGCGGCGGCGGTGCTGTTTGTGATTTCCGTTGGATTAGCGGTGCCGATCTTCATCGAGTTCCACCGCACGCATCTGGTGCCTCGGTTCCCCACGGCGATTCTTTCGACGGGCATGATGCTGCTGGCGTTCGTCGCGCTGACGTGCGGGCTGATTCTGGATTCGGTTGCGCGTGGGCGCAAAGAGGTGAAGCGGCTGGCCTATCTCGCGCTGCCGCTGTGGACGCGCGACTAACGCTGCGGCGGGATGAGATAGGCGTAGAAGTTGCTTTCGCCGAGCTGCTGCCAACCATCGGGCACACGTGCTTCGGGAGCGAAGCTGGCGACGATCGCATGTACTCCCTTTGTGCGAAGGGCGGCGATGACCTGCGCCTGGTCCGCGAGCCCAGCCCAGAATCTACCGGGGTCGGTGCCATTCGGCGTATCGATTTCGGCGCGTATCGGCGCATCGGCAAGCCGCGCCCAGTATTGGTCAAGATAGCAGGCGATGTCGCCGAAGCACGCCACTGTCTCACCGTTGCCAACGCCAAGATCGTTCAGCCCGTGGGCGGCCTGGTAGATCTGCGGGCTGTACCAGCCGCCGGCGTGTGTGGTCACGCTGAGCAGACGGCGCCGCGCGCCGAGATCGCTCGCTGCATCGGCCAAGGAGAGCAATGCCAGAAGCGCAACCAGCGCGGTGACCCCTCGTCGCGCCATTGCGTCGGGCGTCCGCAGTATGGCGAGCAGCGTGACCATGACGAAAAGAAACGCGCCCGTGAGATACCGGTCCTGCAGGTCGACTGGGAAGTAGATTGCCAGCATCAGCAGACCCCACGCGGCCGCCGCCCCGAGCGGCCACCACATCGCGCGCCGGCGGGGGAAAAAGCACCCGGCGAACAGCAGCGCGGCGATCAGGCAGAAGGGCTCCAGGTGCCCAACAAGAAAGCGCACCAGCAGCGCGGTGCATCGCGCGATGCGAGCGATTTCCCCGTGCAGCCAGAAGTGCGGCTGAATTTCGTCGGTCCAGTATGCGGGATCGAACCACAGCGGATAGGTCCCGAGCGGATGACGGGCATAGGAATAGACCGGCGGTGAATCGAGGAGCAGTTGCTCGGGATGCCTGAAGTCCGCCGTGGCGTGTCCGAGGCTGCCGGTGTGGAACTCGTGCCAGCGCGCAGTCTGGTCGACGAAGAATGCATAGTTCATGCGCGCCGACTCGCCGGTGGTGGGGCGACCGCGCTGCTTCGAAATGGCGATGACATACGGCGCGGCGATGGCACCGAAAACGATCCCGGCTGCGATGGTTCCGGCGACGACGCGCCTGCGCGCCATGGGGCCGAGGCGCTGTTTGCGGCGCACGCCCCAGACCAGCAGGGCGAGAAACAGAAATCCGGAAGGCACAAAGGCGAATGATTTTGTGAGATAGGCGCATCCCAGCGCAGCGCCGAGCAGCGGATACAGCGCCCATGCGCCGCCGGCGAGAATCCGCGACAGAATCCCCGCGGCGAGTAGGAAAAAGAATAAGAGAAGTGAGTCCGAGCGGACGGCGCCGAGCGTGAGCTCACGCTGGAAGCTGAAGAACATCAGCGCCAGCGAGACAAGCTGGAGGGCCGCGCTGGAGAGAGCAGGCGCGGATTGGGAGTCCGCGATGCGCCGTTCGCGCAGTTGCGCCAGGGATCGCGCAAAAAAGATGCACGCACCGATGCAGGCGATAAAAATCCAGAAATTTACCCAGAAGAAGGTTGCGAGTTCTGTCCAGCGGGTTGGGTGCGCGATGGCCTCACCCAGTGCAAGCGCCGCCGAGTAAGCGGGGTTCCAGTATCCGTTGGCGACCAGGGGCCACTGATGCGCGCGCATGGCATCGGCGATATCCATGAAGGAGACGGCGTCGCCGTCAAGCTGGTAACTGGAGTACCTGGCGTAGCCAACGCCGCACAAGACGAGCGCAGCGACATAGAGCCACAGTCCGCGGCGCAGCCAGGATTGCGATGCGCGGAGAACACTCCTGGTGGTCTCGAATGGTGAGTCGCTCTCGTTTGCCGGCATCCTGCGATTATCGCAGAGCGCATCGGCAGCGCTTGAGAGAACGGCGCGTAAAAACAAAAGGGCCGCGATCGCTCGCGGCCTCTTGCGTCTCTACGAATTTGTTCGGTCCCCTCAGGCTTCCTTCACTCCGTCCACAAAGGCCTTCAGCTTGCGGCTGCGGCTGGGGTGGCGCAGCTTACGCAGCGCCTTGGCCTCGATCTGCCGGATGCGCTCGCGCGTTACCTGGAAGCTCTGGCCCACCTCTTCGAGCGTGTGCTCGGAGCCGTCTTCCAGGCCGAAGCGCAGCTTGATGACGCGCTCTTCGCGCGGCGTCAGTGTGCGCAGCACTTGTGAGGTGTATTCCTTCAGGTTGACTGCGATGACCGCGTCGGCGGGCGACACAGCCATTCGGTCCTCGATGAAGTCGCCGAGGTGCGAATCTTCCTCTTCGCCGATGGGCGTTTCGAGGGAGATGGGCTCCTGCGCGATCTTCAGCACCTTGCGCACCTTCGCCACCGGGATGTCCATGCGGCGGGCAATCTCTTCCGAGGAGGCTTCGCGGCCGAGTTCCTGCACTAGCTGACGCGAGGTGCGGATCAGCTTGTTGATGGTCTCGATCATGTGCACCGGAATGCGGATGGTGCGTGCCTGGTCCGCAATGGCGCGCGTGATCGCCTGCCGGATCCACCACGTGGCGTAGGTCGAGAACTTGTAACCGCGGCGGTACTCGAACTTGTCCACCGCCTTCATCAGGCCGATGTTGCCCTCCTGAATCAGGTCGAGGAACTGGAGACCGCGGTTGGTGTATTTCTTTGCGATGGAGACCACGAGGCGGAGGTTGGCCTCGATCAGCTCGCGCTTGGCGCGCTCGGCGTCCATGTCGCCCTGGATCATCTCGCGCTGGGTGCGCTTGACGTCCGCGATCGACGTGCCCGAATCGGCTTCTACCCGCTCAAGGTCGGTCTTGCAGTTCTTCTGCTGCCGCTTGTACTCCTTGCGCAGTTCTTCGCTCTTGGAGGCCTCGTACTTGGTCTCGAGCGACTTGATCTGCCGCTCCAGCGTGCGCATGCTCTCGACCGTCTTGTTCACACGGTCCAGCAGCCGCTTCTTCTCCGAGTTGGTGTACTTGAACTCGCGCACGATGCGCGTGATGTACACCTGCTCGCGGCCCATCAGCCAGCGGGTCTTGCGCTGGTCGCGCGACTTCGCCTTGGCGTCCTTGCCGTGCGGCGACTCCAGGCGCTCTTCGAGCGAGGCGTACTTCTTCTGGTGCTTGACGATGACGTCGATGCGCCCGACGGTCGCGCGCACGCGCGCCTGCAAAATCTCTTCGGTCAGTTCCTCCTCATCGAAGGTCACGACCTCCTTGATGTTGCGCACGCCACGGCGCAGGTCCTCGCCGAGGCCTACGATTTCGCGGATGACGATCGGCGAACGAGAGATCGCCTTCATCACGCGGTTCTGCCCGCGCTCAATGCGCTTGGCGATTTCGACCTCGCCCTCGCGCGTCAGCAGCGGCACTGTACCCATCTCCCGCAGGTACATGCGGACGGGGTCGTTGGTCTTTTCGAGCTGGCCCGGCGAAAGGTCGAGCTCAACGTCCTCCGACTCTTCGCCCGCCTCTGGCTCGAACTTGTCCCGCTCCGGCCGCTCGCCGGAGAGTACGTCGATGCCCTGCGTGTTGATGGTCGTCAGCAGGTCGTCCAGGTCATCCGGAGACGTTACGTCGCCCGGCAGCAGATCATTCACCTCGCCGAAGGTCAGGTAGCCCTTCTCCTTGCCGGTGTCAATCAGCTTCTCAATGTCGTCTTCAAATTTGTCGATTTCTTCAGCCACGGCCAATGCGCACTCCTGCTCGCGAATTTTGTCTTCGTTCCCCGGGCAAACTCAGGACGGACTCAGGCGAAGTCTGCTTTACGTGCGAACATGCTTTTCGCATCGATAATCGCGCAGATTCTTCTCTCCGCAGGGCGTATAAGCGGAGCTTTCCCGGGGTTGTTTCTGGTTCGGTGGGGATGGAATGCGGTCTACGCCGCGGTGGCAAGCCCGATAGCCTTCGAGGCTGTACAGGGCATTCAAGGCACACGTCCCCAGCGGACACCAGAATAACACTTTGTTAGATGGTTTACAGACAAAAAAGACTCGGATGCACCCCGGTGGTCAGCCCTTGATTGGAACCGCGTGGTGACCATACCAGGCCGCGATCTGCTCCTCACTCACCTCGCCTGCAGCCAGGCCGAGATAGGTTAGGTATTTTTCCGTTGCGGGTGCATCGACGCGAATGCCATTGACGCGAAGAAAGCCCTCCGCAATAACCATTGCCGTTCGTTTGTTGCCGTCGATAAATGGGTGATTTCGCGCCAGGCCAAACGCGTATGAGGCCGCCAGTCGGGTCAGCGTGGGCTCTTCCTCGTATGCGAATACGTTCTTCGGCTTAGCGAGCGCTGAATCCAGCAGTTTTTCGTCCCGTATTCCGTCAGAGCCGCCGTGCTCTGCCAGTTGCCGGGAGTGCGCGATGAGGACCTCCAGCTTCTCAATCCAGATCGGTTCCTCCATGGCTATTGGGCGAGCTTCCTCAGCACATCGCGGTTCTCGCGCATTACCTGTTCCATAGCCTCTAATTTCTTGGCCAGATTCGGGTCGTATGCGGAGATTCGGATCCCGTCCGGAGATTCGGTGAGGTAGAGCACATCACCTTTCTCAACGTGGAGAAGGTTGAGAATCTCTCTCGGCAGAACGATGCCTACGGAATTTCCTACTGTGGTCACCTTTACGGTCGTTGCCATAGGGCACCTCATTGGTACGAAGATTATAACATCATTATAACGTCTGTTATTTGCAGCCTGCGGGCTGGACCGCAGGAAGTAGACGGCGTTGGGGACTTCTACATCAGCTTGATGCCGTTTTCCCCGACTACCGTAAAGATCGAGAACAGGTTGGTTAGGCCGAGCAGATTTCGGAGTTGCTGGCTCAGGTGCATCAATTCCAGGCTGCAGCCCGCCGATTTAGCTGAAACATAGAGTCCCACCATCGTTCCCAGGCCCATGCTGTCCGTGTGCTGCAGGCCGGAAAGATCGAGGACGATGCGCTTGGTTTGTGGGATCAGCGGACAGACGGCATCGCTGAGGATCTTCGTCTGGCCAGCCACCAGCCGGCCCTTGCAGTGCAGGACCACCACGTTGCCTTGGCAGCGCTCAGGTTCAATGGTCAAAACCGCGGTTTGCGGCGATGCGGGTGATACGGTCTCGGACATGGCGCGATCCTTTATGTGATCGGCCTGGCCCGGCCTCGCAGGAATTGTCGCACAGCGGCGGATCAATCAGCCGTACTGCTCCACCTGCTGCAGCAGCGCGAGCTTGCGCGCGGGCGGTAGAAAGCTGGCCTCGACAGCGTTCGCGGCCAATTCCCGCATCTGGTCCAGAGAAAAACCATACTCCCGCTGCGCCAGAATGTATTCGTCCAGCAGGCTCGATCCGAACATCGGCGGGTCGTCGGAATTAAGGGTCACCATCAGGCCAGCGTCGAAGTAGCGTCGCACCGGATGGTCGTCGAACGTGAGGCAGCAGCCGGTGCGGATGTTTGAAGTGATGTTGAGCTCGATAGGAATCTGCTTCTCGGCCAGCACTTCCATCAGCTGCGGATCGTGCTGCGCGGCCAAACCGTGACCTAACCGCTCCGCGCCAATATTGATGGCTCCCCAGATGCTGGCGGGGCCTTCGACGGGACCGCCAGACTCCCCGGCGTGTGCGGTCAGCCGGAGACCGGCCTCGCGCGCCTCAGCGTAGTGTTCCTTGAAGAGCGAAGCCGGCCCGCGCGCCTCGTCGCCGCCAATGCCGATGCCGATGATCGACGCCACATCAGGACGCAGCTCGGCTGCCTTGCGGAAAACCCTTGCGGCCTCCTCTGGGCCGAAGTTACGCACCGCGTCGATCAGCCAATAAATCGTCGTGCCGAAATCTTTCTCGCCGCGAATGCGGCCACGCTCGATGGCCTCGACGTAAGGCTCAACCGCGACCTTGCGCCAGAAATATAGAATCCCAAACGATATATAGACCTCGGCGTGCAAGACGCCCTGCGCAGCGAGCGATCGAACCATGTTGTAGGTGATCAGCTCGTAGTCTTCGGGCGTCTGCAGGCGCTCGGTAACGGCCTTGAAAGCCTGCAGAAAGCCGAGAAAACTCTCATACGTATAAAGCTTGCGGGCCGCATCGAGCGTGAGCGGATCGGGGTCATGGCGGCGTGAGAGCGCCACCAGCGTATGCGGCTCGATGGTGCCTTCAAGGTGCAGATGCAGTTCTACTTTGGGCAGCTTTTGCAACCAGTCAGGAATATCGATGTCGTCCTGCGAGCGGCGGGATTGTCGGTGAGGCATTGTCTCCAGAGTAGAGGATCACGCCGGCTGCTGCTGCATCTGCATCGTCTCGCTTCGCAGCCCGATAAACGCACGGTGAAAGTGTGTCATTCCTTTGTCGTGCAGGCGGCTTTTCCTTGACATTCATAGGCCAAATGCCGGAAGCTCAAACTATTCCATAATTTCCAGTTTTTGCTGTACGTCTGCGCTACGTGCATCGCTCCCACCGGGTTGAGTACCCATTTTTCGAGCATAAGGCCGCGTAAGTCATTCAGCATTCAAAAGCACCGATCAGAATTTCCTTTAACGGCAAGACTTCTAAGGAGTTGCCAATCGTATGACGCTCACCTTCCATTCCAAGCGGCTACTCGCCCTCGCCTCAACTCTGGCCCTCGCCCTGTGCCCGGCGCTGTCTCTCCGCGCTCAGACTGCCGCGGCCGGCACCATTGCCGGGACCGTCACTGATTCCAACGGCGCCATTGTGTCGAAGGCTGCTGTGACGATCACGGACACCGATACCGGCGTCGTCCACACCACTGCGACTACGGATGCCGGCGCTTACAATCAGCCGTTCTTGCAGCCGGGAAACTATGAGGTGGTCATCAGCGCTACCGGAATGGCGAAGGTGGACCGCAAGAACCTGGTGCTGACCGTCGGCCAGACGCTGACCGTGGACGCGCAGTTGCAGGTCGGTTCGACGGCGACTGAGGTTACGGTGACGAGCGAGACGCCGATTCTCGATCCGCAAAAGACTGAGGTCTCCCAGACCATCGGACAGAGCCTCATTTCCAACCTGCCGGTGAATGCACGCAACTGGAGCGACTTTGTACTGCTGACGCCGAACGTGGTCCAGGATGGCGGCTCCGGCTTGGTGAGCTTCCACGGCATCAGCGGCCTCTACAACCAGAACTATGTGGACGGCGCCAATAACAACCAGATGCTTTTCTCCGAGGCGCGTGGACGCGCGTCGGGCGCGCCCTTCATCTATTCCGGAGACTCCATCAAGGAGTTCCAGGCGGAGACTTCGAACTATTCCGTCGAATTCGGCCAGGCCGCAGGTGGCCAGGTAAACGCGATCACCCGCAGCGGGACCAACAAGATCCACGGCGACCTGTTTTACACGCTTCGTTATCCAACGATGAACGCACTGGACCCGTTTACGAAGTACAGCGCCCTGCACGTGCAGACGATTCCGTCCGTCCGTGCCTTCCTGCTGACGCAGGCGACCCATCAGCAGCATGACTTCGGCGGGTCTGTCGGCGGACCGCTCATCAAGGACCGCCTCTTCTATTTCTTTACCTACGACGGCTTCCGCAAGGTCGGCAAGGCGCTC
The DNA here is from genome assembly GCA_035552995.1 of Acidobacteriaceae bacterium. Taxonomy (GTDB): domain Bacteria; phylum Acidobacteriota; class Terriglobia; order Terriglobales; family Acidobacteriaceae; genus Edaphobacter. The sequence continues at coordinate 17,939 of DATNEM010000292.1, forward strand.
TACTTCGACACCAACACGATTTCGCTGACCCCCTCCGGCCAAACAAGCAGCACCAGCACGATCACGCCTTCGCAGTGCCCGGTTGTGGGAACGCCTGGCTACAACGGCACCACCGGCATCACGGCGGCGCAATGCAATGCCGCCATCACATTCCTTCAGAACAACTCGACTGCGGCGCCGACGCGTTTCCAGAAGGAAAATGTGTTTTTCCCGCGCCTGGACTACCACGTCAACAGCAAGAACGACGCTTTTGTCGACCTGAACTTTGTCGACTATGACTCGAGCTACGGCTACAACGGCGCCGCGACCTTCCAGAACAGTTCGCCCTCTACCAATGGCCCGACAAGCTATCACGAGCGCTTCGTCGTGGGCGGCCTGACGACCCAGTTGGGCAAGGCTTCGGTCAATCAGTTCCGCGCACAGTGGGGACGCGACCTTGAGACTGCCGGCGACAACGCCGCTGGACCGAGCGTGTCCATGGGTGTGGATACTTTCGGCATGCCCAATGCGTTGCCTCGCGTGGCGGAGCCGGATGAGCACCGCATTCAGTTGACCGATGTATTCTCGACGACCCACGGCAACCACAGCCTGAAAGTCGGCGGCGATGCCAATATCGTCCATGAGGTGATGATCAATCTGTTCCAGGGCGGCGGTATCTATACCTACACTGACACCAACAACGTTGTCCTCTTCCAGGACTGGGCCCAGGACGCTTTTGCGGGCCAGCCGGGCGATACCGACCCCTACGCCGGCTACCATTACGACAAGTTTGTGCAGACGATCGATGTGGTGAACACGGCGGCTGGCACGCAGGGCAAGGACGACTTCTGGATGAAGATGTGGGACGGCTTTGCGGAAGATAACTGGAAGCTCAGGCCCAATTTCACGGTTACCGCAGGGGTCCGTTACGATCTCCAGCTGACTCCGCCGCCAGGAAAGGTGAACAACAACTTCGCCCCTATCTCCACCAAGTATTCCAGCTCGATCAAGAACGTGACGGACCGCGTGCAGCCGCGCGTGGCCTTCTCATGGCAACCGCACACCGGCACTGTCGTGCGCGGCGGTTACGGGCTCTTCTCGGCCCTGAACCAGGGCTCCACTTACTACGCCATGCGGGTGGAAAACGGCGTGGTCCAGGTCAACTACAACTACACCGCCTGCAGGTCGCTGGTCGGCAGCGTGAGTGGGTCGCTCTGCACGACTCCGCCTACTACCGCGACGAAGCTGCAATATCCGAATGTGCCATTCCAGCCCACCGGACCGGCTCTGTCGACTGCGCTCTACCCTTCCGGCGGGAATCCCCCCACGGTGAATGGTCCCACAATCCTGGGTCCGCAGAGCTTCCACGGCCTCGACCCCAACTTCGTTCCACCTCTGGCGCATGAGATGAACCTGAGCGTGGAACAGGCGATGCCAGGCAGGTTCTCCCTGCAAGTGGGCTATGTGGGCACCCGCGGCATGCGCCTGCCGGTCTTCATCGATGCAAACCTTGTAGGGCAGACACCGCATGGCGTGCGGACTGTCTTCGTGCAGGATGCCGGCAATAACGTCACCAAGACGCTAACCGTCCCCTACTACCTGCCGAGCGACCGCATCAACACCTCCTTGTCCAGTTACAACACCGGGTTCAGCGTTGCCAACACCTGGTACAACTCGCTGGCGGTCACGGCACGGCGTCCGTTCACAAATGGGCTTGAGGTGCTGATGAACTACACCTGGTCGAGAGCGACCGATACCGGGCAGGTGCAGGGCGCCTTCGGCACGTTCTACGGCGGCGACACTCCGCTTGATCCCAACAACGTCAGGCTCGAGAATGGCCTCTCGGACACGGACGTGCGCAACCGCATGACACTCAGCTTTGTCTATCAACCGCACATCCTGGCCGACAACAAAGTCGTAAAGCATCTGCTCGATGACTTTGTCTTCTCGGGTACGGATACCGCTTCGGCGGGCCAGCCGGTCTTCCTGAGCATGGGGAACACAGTCAATGGTGGCGCTGAGGGCAATATCTATGGCGGCGCGATGAGCTCCAGCTCAGGTGTTGCAACCACAGGCCGGGCGCCGCAGGTAGGGCGCAATAGCATTATCGGCCCTGGATTCAACAACCTCGACATGCGTGTATCGCGCAACATCCCGATCCATGAGTCGATCTACATGCAATTCAGCGTAGATGCCTTCAACGTTCCCAACCACCAGATCATCACGAGTGTGCAGGGCGGCTACTCGACTTATCTCGGGACGGCGGGCCAAACTTCGGGCGCCTACAAGTGCACGACGCAGGCCGCGCCGTCAGGGTCTACGTTCGGTGGCTGCATTGTTCCCTCCACCAATACTGGCCTCAACACGTTCTACACCACGTCCAGCACCAGCGGAAGCAATCTGTACACTGCGCGTCAGTTGCAGTTCGCCGCGAAGCTGTTCTTCTAACCTCGCGCGCAAGCGCCGCAACGCTGGCCGCACCAGTTTGTCCCCGGAGAGCCATCCTCTCCGGGGATTTTCTTTGCCCATCCAGCAGGAATAATCTCGCAGCCCAGCAGCACGCTTTGCCGCACGCCTTTGACATCATCCTTCCGCAAACAGCTCGGCGTCGCCCGTAAACTGATACCAGCGCGAGCGAACGCCAAAGGAGCCCCTCATGCCCCGAGACCTGGACTGGACCGACACCGAAGAGATCGGCATTCAACTGCAGGAGATGTTCCCGGACACCGATCCCTACTCGGTGCGCTTTACCGATCTGCATAAGTGGGTGGTGCAGTTGCCGGCATTCAAAGGCGATCCCGCGAAGTCGAACGAGGGCATTCTCGAAGCCATCCAGACCGCCTGGCATGAGGAGTACGAGGACGCCAAAGGCGCCTGATCGGTCGCCGATTCGCGCCATGGCACGGAAGCGTTATGGCCGGCGGCACAAGCGCATGGTCTAGTCGAGGGACGGGCGGGAGCGCAGTACCCGTGTGGTTACCGGCGTACGAGGTTCCCCGCGCGCGGACTGGCGGCTTTCCCCGGTTAGCATACTGAGGAATCCGTTCTCTGCCGCGCTGTCCCAAGGAGTTCCCAGGTGACCACCATGCCTCTTCGCCGTTCGCTTTCTGCAATGTTGCTGCTCGCCGGTATCACCGCCGTGTTCGGCTGCGGCAACCCCTCCGGCCTCGACTCCGTCCGTGTGACTCCCGCTTCGCAGTCGCTGAACGTTGGACAAACAGTGCAGTTCACCGCGACCGGCACGTTTGGAAACGCCAATCACCCCTCGACGCAGGACATCACCGGCGCTGTGACCTGGAGTTCGACCACGCCTTCTGTGGCAACAGTGAATTCTTCCGGCGTCGCAACCGCCGTAAGCCCGGGCACAACAACCATCACAGCGAGTACGACGGCGTTTAATGGCCCTGTCAGTTCCAGCGGAATTCTTACAGTTGCCGGTTCCACCGCAGGCACAGGCTCGGGAGGCAATGGTTCCGGAGGAAGCGGTTCCGGAGGCAGTGGAGCGGGAATTCTTTCACTGACCATCATTCCCAGCGGAATTGTCTTTGGGAGTCTGGGTGATTCCGGCCAGTTCTTGGCGATTGGAACCTATTCGTCGGCGCCATTTGTAAGAGATGTGACGAACTCAGTTACCTGGTTGACTTCCGAACCGAATAAGTTCCCGATCACTAACAACAACTCGGCTGCTCCGGGGGCGGGCACACAGAACGGCGGTGTCGTCAGCGCTTACGAAGCTAGTGTCGGCAATGTCGGCGCCGTTATCACTGCGGAGGTCACCGACACCAACGGATCGATAGCCACCGCGACAGCTAACGTAGGCTGCCCATATGTCGCCGCCAATCCCACCGCCAATCCCCCGACCGCAGGTTCCTGTAATAACTTTGTTCCACAGCTCTTGGCAACATTGACCTTTTTCAACGAAGGCCTGAATACCACCGGCTGGCTTGTAACCGCCCCATCGGCTACCTGCAATCCGACCAATCCTTCAACCTGCACTGCGGTCCTCAACTGTGGCCCCGCTGCCGGCGCTGGGAAGTCGGTCTGCACAGCCACTTATCCGCTGCTCACGAATGGGGCGCCTACGGTAGTGACGATTACCGCCCCCGCCGAAAGCGGAGTGAAGTTTGGTGGCTGGTCTTCCAACTGCACGAACACCGGGACGGTCACCCAGAACGGACCTAACACTTGCACAATTACCATGCTGACCGACGAGACCGTTGGCGCGATCTTCAACTAACTTCACCAGCAAGCTATTAAACACAAGGCCACCCGATGAGGGTGGCCTTTCTTCTTGAACGCTTCAAGTCTCTCGAGCTGTAAGCTGTGAGCTTTTAAGCTGACAGCGCGGGACGATCTTTCGTGGCGCGATCCCACTCATCCCGCAAAGAACGCGGGATGAATGGGGCACGGATTTGTGGCGGTTCGGGCGAAAGGTGAGAGTTTAAGAATCACGCCAGCGCGGCGTTGATATTCTCAATCGCCTCGTCAACCTCCGCCGGCGACTTGTACCCCACGGTTACTGCATCCACCCCGGCATTGCGAAATGCGAAGCGCATCGCCTTCTGGCGGTCCTGCTGGTTGAATACTCCCTCGCCGATCAGCTTCATGCTGAGCACGCCCATGCCCGCCGCCTTTGCCGCGTGCACGTGCTGCACCACCTCCGGCACATCGCCCAGCGAGTTCCACGAGGTTGCTTCGTTATCCATTCGCTGGCCTGTATGGTTCATGCGAATCATGGCCAGCTGCAGCCATTGATTCTGCGGAACCTGGCGCAGCGCAGGCAGGCCATGCACGCTTGCGCCGCGGGCGAGGATAATCTTCTTCTGCTGTGCCTCGGAGATTGCATCCTGCCAGCGTTTCGAACGCTGCGGCCAGTCGTCGCCCTGCTGCACGTGCAGCAGCATGATGTCAAAGTACTCGGTATTGGCCTGCTTGCGCAGCTCGTCAAAGCGCTGGTGCGGGTCGCCGGAGTCGGTCGTGATCTTCGACAGCAGCACGTAGCTCTCGCGCGGGACGCCGCGCAGCGCGACGCCCAGCATGCGGTGCATGTCGGTGTAGGTATCGCAGGTTTCGAAGAAGCGGATACCGCGGTCATACGCGTGGCGCACGAGCGCATTGAAGCCCTCCTGGCCGAGCCGGCGCTGCACCGCTCCATTATTTGTGCCGGTGCCGAAGGCCAGCCGCGTGGCTTTGATGTTGGACTTGCCCAGCGTGACCAGGTCGGTGGCTTTGCCGCCAGTAGGCGCCGCGGCAAGCGGCAGCGTGCCGGTGGTTGCAAGCGCGCCGGCGGCAAGCGAGGTGCGAAGAAAATTTCTGCGCGAGGTGCGGACCATGAGCGTGCCTCCGGATGGGTGGAGTGCGGGCCGGCTTGATGAGCAGAGGATACGCCGGAGGTGCTGCCGTTGTCAGCGGCGCCGCAGGATCTGCTTCGGCAGCTTCGATCCCGTCGCCAGCAGCACCACACCAGCCGTGGCAATCCATACGAGCGAAGCCGCAGCAAGCGTCTCAAGATCGTGCCTGTGCGTCGAGGCGGCGGGCAGAAAGCGCGTTACAAAGGCCGTGGCGGCGAAGGAAATCAGCGCGGCCAGCAGCGCGCGTCCCAGTTCGCCGAACTCCAAATCCCCAAACGACACCAGCCGCTTGCGATGCAGCAGGACCGCCAGCGTCGCTGTCTGCACCACGATGCCGAGGTCCGATGCGACCGCAAGGCCCTTCAGGTCGAAGCCATGGAAGAGCGCCGCATACATGGGGATGGACAGCACCGTAATCACGCTGCCGGTAATGGCGGGTGTCATGGTGTCACTGGCGGCATAGAACGCCCGCGCATAAATGCCTTGCACCGCCCAGACGGCAAGTGTGATCGCAAAGACAGCAAACAGATGTGTGGCGGTGACAGTGTTGGCGTGAGTGAAACGTCCTCCGCGCAACAGATCCATAAGCCATGGGCCCAGCGCGATCACTCCCGCGGAGCAGATCATGCCAATGCAGAACAGCCGGGATACGGTGCGGGAAACCGATGCGGAAAAATCCTTCATGCGGCGCTGTTGGTACATCGATGCGAAGAAGGGCAGCGATGCCGCGCCCGCCGCCGGGCCGATAATGCTGAAAGGCGCATTGAACAGGAACTTTGCAACGCTGATCAGCGTGAAACCACCCTCGTGAACGGTCGCATAGTATTCGAGGATGTATCGGTCCATCATCACCAGCGAGACACCGACCATCAGCGGCAGGGAGAGTCGAAGCCACTCACGAAAATCGGGCGAACGGAAGTTGACGACGGGGTGGAAATGCAGGCCACTGCGGAAGGCGCCCACTGTGTTGATCAGCGCTGAACCTATGATCGTACCGGCGAGGACTCCGACGGCGAGCGAATGCACGTTGAGCCGCCGATGCAGAAAAATCGCGCCAAGAATGATGCCAGTGTTGTAGATCACGGGCGTGAACGCCTGATAGATAAAGATCTTGCGCACCTGGAGCCGCGAACTCATCACGCTGCCGGCGAAGAAGAAGAGCTGCGCAGGCAGCATCCATCGCGTGAGCGAGGTGCAGAGATCGAACCGCGCCGGGTCGGTACGAAATCCCTTGTTGAAGAGCCATACATACCAGGGCGCGCCGATCTCGCCCAGCAGCACGCCGCCGGCGAGGACAACGAACATGGTGGTGAAGATAACGGACAGCGCGCGGTCCTCGCCCTCAGCATCGCCCGCCTCGCGATAACGGCTGAGAATGGTAATGACGGAGATCGAGGCGGCCCCGCCGATCAGAAAGTAGGAAAGCAGGTCCGGCAGGCCGAAGGCCGCCTGGTAAGCATCCTGCTCGATCCCCGCGCCC
>DATNEM010000293.1:0-20724 GCA_035552995.1 Acidobacteriaceae bacterium
CAGCAGCCGACGAGAACATGTTGCGAGTCGACCACCTCATTCAACGCCGGATGCAGATAAGAATAGGCGCGGCCGCCCACACGGGGCCGACGCTCCAGCAACGTGACGCGCGCACCTGCGCGTGCCAGCGCCTCTGCTGCGGAGAGTCCCGCGACGCCCGCGCCTACAACAACGATCTCGCGCGTATTCATGGCACAATCCTGTTCCACGCTGCCATGACAATCCCGCGCGCCAGAATCGATAGCTTGGTCGCAGCGGGCACCGTGATGCGTTCTGCGAAGACGTCCATGCGGCGCTCGCCGATGCGCCCGAGCAGGCGATGATAGATCGCCATCAATACCCACATCGCGGCGCGGCTGTCGCGGTCCAGCAGAGGAACGAGCTTGCGGCCAGCGACGTAGTACCTCTCTGCCCGAATGGCGAGCGTGGCCAGCATGCCGCGCTCGCGCTCCGTCATCGCCCGGCCGGCGGCAAGTTCGCGCAGCTCTGAAATGGTTTCGCCGAACTCATCCATCAGGTCGAGCGGAATGTAGACGCGTCCGCGCTCAATGTCCTCCTTCACGTCGCGCAGAATGTTGGTGAGCTGGAATGCGATGCCGGTCTCTTCGGCCAGCGCCTCGGCGCGCTTATCCGTATAGCCAAAAACGCGGATTGAGACCAGTCCGACAACCGACGCCACCAGATAACAGTAGCGATAAAGATCCTCAAAGGTCGCGTAGGTTTGTACCGCGTTGGCATCCCCAGGCTGCGGAGCGAGGTCCATCGTGGTACCGGCGATCAATTCCTCCAGCAGGGAATCGGGAATCGAGAAGCGGCGCTGGGTATCGCGCAGCGCACGGAAGACCGTCACATCTGCGGTGGCTCCGAGCAAAGTCGTGGAGGGTCCGGACGCCGATCCGGCCTGATCGGGTAGAGAGGTGGCGCGCCACGCCGCCAGCCACAGAGTCATTTCTTGACGGCGAGCTTGCAGAGATTTCGACTCGTCGTCGGAGATGTCGTCCGCGCGGCGCATGAAGGCGTAGATCGCGCACATGGCATCGCTTTTGTGGCGCGGCAGCACACGGAACGCCCAATAAAAGTTCTTAGCTTCACGTCGCGCAATTTCGCGGCAGAACGCGTAGGCTGCTGCGGGGCTCGTGTCCTGCGGAATTGCGGTCGTGCTTGCTGCGTTCACGCGTGCGGAGCTCCGGACTGTCCGCGACCGGCACGCAGCTTCCCGAAAAACGCGCGCGCCAGCAGTTCAAGCTTCTTGCGCCGTGTCACCATGGGACGCCCGCGCAACACGTCGTAGTCCTGCGCCGCAATGCCATCGAGGATGGCGATGCCGCCGCGATAGAAGAGGTCGATGGTGATGCGCAACTCCGGATCGACGGAGTCGCGAATAGGCGCGCCTTCGTCGAGCATATCGCGCGTGCGGTCGACCAGAGCGCGCATCATCGCGCCAAACTCCGGCGTGAAGATGCGGCCCTCGATCTGGCCCTCGGCCACGCCGAAGCGTTCCATATACTCAGCGGGTATGTAGCGGCGGGGAATCTCTGAATCGCGGACCGCGTCCTGCCAGAAGTTTGCAAGCTGCAGGCCGGTGCAGATGCGGTCGGAGAGCAGGGCGCGGCGCTCGTCGCGGTAGCCGCAGATCATCAGCACCAGTCGCCCCACTGGATTCGCTGAGTAGCGCGAATAATCGGCGGCTTCATCCCACGTAGCGTAGGTAGTTTTAATCTGGTCCTGGATAAAGGCACGCAGCAGGTCGTGGAAGAGCGAGCGTGGCAGGTCGCACGCCGTAATCGTCTCGTGCAGCGCAACGAAGACCGGATGGCGCGAATTTTCCGGCGCGTCGTAGCACTCATCCAGCATGTGTCCCCACGCATCGAGGAGGCGCAGCGCCGTCCCTGGACCGTCGACCTCATCGCCCAGATCGTCAGAGACGCGGCAGAAGGCATAGAGGCTCCAGAAGTGGCGCCGCACCCGCGCCGGCAGAAAGTACGTGGCAACGTGGAAATTCTCATAATGCGTCGTGGCAAGGTTGTGGCACCACGCAACTGCCTCGTCGAGTGTCGGACGCTCGTCCGCCGTGCAATACTCCGGCGGCGCGCCTTGGAGCGCATCCATGGAGATGGGAGATGATTCGGCCGCACTCGCACGAACGACCTGCATAGCGGCGTCCCGGTCGGCGAGCTCAACCGGCAACGTCATGCAGCGCTCCGAATAGTTGGGGCAGGGGCCGGGAGTACCACCGTCTTGATGCCGCCGCGGTTGTCCGCCGAACGGGTTGTCATGGTCGAGAAGAGATCCGGCAGGTCGGTGAGCGACGCTGAGCCGGTGAGGAAGCCCGCGGCTTTAAACTTGCCGCCCGAGATCAGCGCCAGCGCCGCGCGGCATGCAGCCGGAGTGTGATGGAAGCTTGCACGCAGCGTGATGTCACCATAGTGCAGGCGATTCGTATCGAGAGCCACTGAAGTCCCGCTAGGCGGCCCGCCGAAAAAATTTACAGTGCCGCCCTTACGCACCATGGCAACTGCCGCCTCCCAGGTAGGAGGCGTAGCGACCGCCTCAATAACGCAGTCCGCCCCCCGGGAGTCACCGGTGAGAGCGCGCACCTGGGCAACCGTCTGTTTCATCGCGTCAGGAGTGGTAGCGATTTGGACCACCTCTGCCGCCCCGAAGTGGCGTGCGGCAATTACCTGGTCGTCGCGTTTGACCACCGCGATCACGCGCAAGCCGCGAATTGTCGCCAGATGCATGAACATCAGACCGATGGGTCCGGCGCCGATGACCGCCATGGTATCGCCGGCCTGCGCGCCGGATTCCTTGAACCCATGAATCACGCAAGCCAGCGGTTCGGTAAGCGCGGCCTGCTCCATTGGCACGGACTCCGGCACGGCATACGTGTTCTTCGCAACAATCCGCGCAGGGATGCGGATGTACTCCGCATACGCCCCATTGTTGAACATCAGGTCTTCGCACAGATTGTGCTGCCCGTGCAGGCAATAGAAACACTGGTCGCACGGTGCGGAGTTGATGGGCACTACGCGATCGCCAACCTTAAACTTGGCTACGCCTCGACCGGTCTCGACCACCGTCCCGGCCACTTCATGGCCAAACAGGATCGGAGGCTTCAGCATCATGGCGTGGTAGCCGCGCCGATAGACCTTCAGGTCCGTTCCGCAGGTGAGAGCGGCGGCCACGCGGACGATCAGCTCGCCCTCCTCCGCATGAGGCATGGGGACCTGTTCCATGCGCAGGTCCTCCTTGCCGTGGAGGACGCCGGCCAGCATCGTCTCCGTCGTGGTCTTGGCGGTCATAGCTCTTATCTTCTCACCTTCCAGAAATATAGGAGATGCCAGGATTGATTAGAATGAAACCCAGGATGAAAGCGTTTGCTGGTCCTCTGAAATCAGTCGAATCTGGCGCCCGGGCGAGGCATGGCTTTGCCACGAGCGACCCTGCGCTGGAGCCGATTGTCGAGAAAATTGCAGCGGGCGAGCGGCTGAACTTTGAGGACGGCGTAACCCTCTATCGCAGCGGTGACATTCTGGCGATCGGATGGATGGCAAACGCGGTCCGCGAGCGGATGCATGGCGACATCGCCTATTTCAACGTCAATCGGCACATCAACCCTACGAACGTGTGCGTTGCGAGCTGCCGCCTATGTGCCTTTGGCCGCAAGAAGGGCGAGGCGGGTACCTACACCATGGCTCTGGAAGAGGCATGGGAGACCGCAGGGAAAGGACTGACCGAGGCGGTGACGGAGTTCCATATCGTCGGCGGCCTGCATCCGGACCTTCCATTCGCGTACTTCATGGATCTGGTGCGCGGACTCAAAGAACGCTATCCAAAGGTACACATCAAGGCGTTCACGATGGTCGAAGTTGCGTTCTTAGCCAGGCGCGGCAAGATGACGATCGAGCAGACGCTGCGCCATATGATGGAAGCGGGTGTCGATTCCTGCCCGGGCGGAGGAGCGGAGATATTTGCGGACCGCGTCCGCCACATCATCTGCGACCACAAGATCGACGGTGGAGAGTGGCTGGAGACCGCACGTGCCGCGCATCGCATTGGCCTGAAGTCCAACGCAACCATGCTCTACGGTCATGTGGAGAACGATGAAGACCGCGTGGACCACATGTTGCGCCTGCGTGAGGTCCAGGATGAGACCGCCGGATTTCAGACCTTTATTCCGCTGGCATTCCATCCGGACCACACGGCACTCGCGCATATCCCCAGGACGACCGGCATGATGGACCTGAAGCAGATCGCAATCGGCCGCCTGCTGTTGGATAACTTCCCGCACGTCAAAAGCTACTGGCAGATGGTGACGCCGGAGATGGCGCAGATCTCACTGCGCTTTGGCGCGGACGACATCGATGGCACGGTGATTGAGGAGAAGATCTACCACGACGCCGGCGCCACGACTCCTCAGGGCATGCGCCGCGCGGACCTTGTCCGGCTCATCACCGAAGCAGGCCGCGTCCCCTTTGAGCGCGACACGCTGTATCGCGCAGTCACCCGCAGCGAAGATACATTCACGGTCGCGGTGTAACTCTACGGCGCTTTCGTGATGGCTTCCTGGTAGAGCATGTCGCCGACTGCTTTGTGTGTGACTGTGGAGGGATGCCCCTCATGGTAGAAGAAGTGCGCGGCTGGGTCCGTGCAGGGTGTAGGGTCCTGGTGCTGGAAGGCGCGGCCGGCACACGGATGCGTGGTGTCGGTGATTCCGTACTTGGCCGGATTCGCGATCACCTCATCGAGAAATAATCCCCAGTTGGAGTTGGCGATGCGAATGTCCGGGTGCTTCGCGCGCTCTTCATCCGGAATCTTCGCAAGCTCAGGATTGAACTGCGTCCCTGCGGTCGCAAACTGCGGAATCCTGGTGGGCAGCAGCGCCACCATAAACCGCCGCGCGCCAAGCGCGTAGAGCGATTCGATTTCGCCCTCGATATTGGTGCGCGTGTAGCCCTCTGCTGTCCCGCGGTCGTTCAAACCGCCGGCGAAGAAGAACATGGTCCTGTCGGGATCGATCTTCGGGATGTCGCCCGTCTTTGAGAACGCGACGAAGTTGGCGACCTGGTTCTTCATGCCGAAGCCCAGGAATTCGCCGGTCGGATAGCGGCGGCCTGCGCCCTCGCCGGTACGCGCGCCAGAGATGGCAAAGTTCAAACCTTTTCCGGCGGAATTCGGGTCTCCGTAATACGTGAACGGAATGCCGAGCCGCTGCGCGAGATAAACCACCGCTGTCGGCCCATTGCCGTCGACATATCCAGAGCCGGAGTCGGAGTAGCTGTCGCCGAAGACGTAGAGTTGCGTGTACGGATGGGGATGAGGGGCGGTGGTTGTTGCCGCGGACCCGGTGACCTGACCGCGTATCGGGGCGGTTTGGATTGCCAGCACTACCGGAAAAACCAGCGTAGATAGGAAACGTGAAAATGTCATTGGGACTCCGATGCAGGCGTGGTTTCCTGGTCGAGCAGTTCTGGATAGTAACGCTTCATCTGAAGGAGGATCCGGCTGTAGCGCGAGCGCCATTCCGGCGACGGATATTCGTTTGCAAGCCGGACAAGCTCCGCAGGGGAAGGTTTGAACCTAAGCGGAAGCCGCCGCCAGTAATACTGCAGGTCGGAGGAGGACCAGCCCTCGTAAGTAGATTCCCAGGACTTGCTTCCCGTGCCAGGGAAGATGATGTTGGCAGGATTGATGGGCCGGTTAAGGTTTTGGAATCGGCAATCGAGAGAGATGCGGAGCTGATCGGAAGAGTTAGGCGTTGCCGCGTGGACTGTCATGCTGTGAAAGAAAAGCACGTCGCCCGCATGGATGGCTCCTCCGGTCCAGCCCTGTCCAAGTGCTGAATCGCGAGGGATGATGCTGTTCGCCATCGTCGGCTGCAGACCGAAGCGATGCGAAGCATCCACAACCTGTAGCGGACCCAACTCGACTGGGCAGTCGTGCAGAGGCATCCACGCAGTAAAGCTTTCGGCATCGCCTGCGATCGCCTGATGGTCCTGGTGCGCCGTGGAACGAAAGTTGTGGGCGTTCGGAAAGACGAGGCGTGGAACGGACCGCGGATGGATCAGCAGTTCCGTCCCCGCAATCATCTCCATCACGCGCACCAGCGATGGACTGTGCGGCATGCGGTGGAATGACTCCAGGCAGAAAACACGTTGAGCGACCGCCTTGAATGCCGCATCGTCATCCACGCACGCGGCAGTGGGTTCCGCAAGGCGCTGTCTTGGATCGCTTCCACGAAGCAGCCAGCCAGCGGAGGACACCACGATGATAATCTGCGAGAGAAGCTCGTCCAGCGCTGCTGTCGAGACCAGGTCGCGAATCAGCACATAGCCATGTTCCTGCATCTCGCTCTGCAAGAGCTGCGGATCCAATGCGTCTGCATGAAATTCACGAAAGGGTTGGATGGCTGATCTCATCTGACTCGGACAAGGCCTTTTTATCACGCACGCTTGCCCGGCGGAGGCCGCGCCGGTTGGGCCGCACCCGCAACACGGCCAGCGTTGTGGACCGGTGACTATTCAAGCCTGCTGCCGCTGCTGAAACTGACGCAGCAGGCAGACCCCGCAAAATTGCGGTTTCGTGCCAAGCCAGCCCCCGTGTAAGCTGGCGCAAGGACACTCCGCGCGCATGGGATTTCTGTACTACGGACTTTTCTATTACCTGGGGCACCCGCTGGCGCTCCTATTGCTGGCGCTGGCGTTGGTCCATTATTTTCGGCGGCGACCGGATGGATACTGGCTGTGGGTAATTCTGCTGCTAGGCCCTCTCGGCGCTGTGGCGTACCTGCTGCTGGAAGCTCTCCCCGATCTCGGCCTGCTGCGCGGATCGTTCAAGATGTTTCCGCGGCGCAAGCGCATCCGGCAACTCGAAGCTCTGGTCAGGCAGAATCCTTCAGCAGGGAACTACGAAGAGTTAGGCGACCTGTTGATGGAAGATGGCAGGTGCGCCTATGCGCGGGAAGCCTTCGACCGTGCCATAGCAGCTCGTTCCGACACGCTCGATGCCTTCTACCGGCGCGGCGTATGCGCCCTGCAGATGGGAGATGCGGCCGCGGCGATTCCCGACCTTGAGAAGGTCTTCGCAAAAGAGCCGGGGTACGATTTCCAGCGCGCGGGCGGCCTGCTGGCTCACGCCTACGCAATGACCGGTCAGAAGGAGCGCGCGGAGATACTCTTTCGCCAGGTCACGGCGCGGTCGGTCTCTTCGGAGACATACCTCAACTTCGCGGACCTGCTCGCCTCGGAGGGCAAGAACGCCGAGGCGCGCGAGTGGGCACAGAAAGTGCTGGACAAGAAGGCGGCAATGCCGAGCTATCAAAAGCGCCGCGAGCGGTCATGGTTCCGCAGCGCGAGTAAGCTGCTGAAGAGAGTGCCGGCGTAAGAAAGCTACCTCTTCTTTGCGGGTTTCTTCGCAGCGGGTTTTGCCGCTGATTTTGGCGCAGCTTTGGTTGCGGGCTTTGTCGCTTTGGTGGTGTGCTTGGCCGGCTTGGCCACAGCCTTTGCTGACGGCTTGGTCGCGCTATTGTTCGCGCGCGAGGCTACCGCCTTCGAGACGCCTTTGGCCGGCGCAGGAGCCGAGGCAGACTTTGCCGCCGCCTTCGGCGTCTTCTCCGCGGGCTGTTCGGCCTCGGCAGCGAGTTGCTCCGCGTTCTGGCGCAACGCATGCAGCACCACCCTGAACATCTCTTCCTCAGGCGCGGGCTTACCCGTAAAGATCTCAAACTGGCGCGCGCCCTGCTGCACAAACATCTCCACGCCCGTGATGATCGGAATGGACTTCTGCCGCGCCATGCGGATCAGCGGCGTCTCCAGCGGGTTATAGACCAGGTCGAAGACCAGACGCGTCTGCAGGTGCTGCGGCTCCAGAATCTGCGGAGCCTTGTTGCCTGCCATACCGACAGGCGTTGCGTTGATGATGACGTCGAACTGCGTTTTGCCGAGCGCATCGCGTCGCAGCACGTGTGAGCCGGACTGCCGCGCCAGCTTCTGCGCCGTCTCTGAGGTGCGATTCAGGATGTAGACATCCGCGCCGCGGTCGCGAACGCCAAAGACAGCCGCGCGGGCAGCTCCTCCTGCGCCGAGGACCAGCACCTTCGCGCCTCGCAACGGCATCCGCTTTTCCAACGGCCCTATGATCCCGGCGACATCGGTATTGAAGCCGAAGAGCTTGCCGTCCAGCAGGCGGATCGTGTTCACCGCGCCGATCTTTGCTGAGAGGGCGTCCGTCTGCTCCAGATGCGGGAGGATGTCCTCCTTTAGCGGCATGGTGATGGAGACGCCCTGCAGCGGAATCTCATGGATGAGCTTGACCAGATCGTTGACGCGTGTGGTCTGCAACGCGAGGTAAACGGCGTTCACCGTCTCACGGCGGAAGGCCGTGTTCATCATGATGGGCGAGAGGGACGACCGGATCGGATTGCCCGCAACGCCGTAGACCTTGGTGGCCACATCCACCTGGTCGATGCGATACGTCTCGACCAGCGTGCGTGCGGCGATCTGCCCGGGACCTGTCTCCTCACCCTGAGTTGCGGCGGCAAAGGTAAACGCCGAGCCGGCACGTACACCGAGAACGCGCGAGATTACTCCGGCATCGCCCATGCAGATTCCGATGACGTTGGTGTGGTCGGCCACACGCTCCAGGAAGCGGATCAACGTGACGTTGTCCGACAGCGACTTGGCCGTGGGAACGATCTTCACGTAGTCGGGAGAAAAGCGGTCAATGCGGGCAAAGATACCGTCGAGATCCTTGGTCGCGCCGAAGTCGTGATGGCTGATGATCAGCGCGACACCGGTCTCGCGCAGCTTCTCGACACCCGCCTTCTTGATGGCTTCCGCCGACTCGACCTCAAGGTCCGCCAGAAGAAAGCCGTTCTCAGCGGCCCGGCACAGTACATCGAGCTCGGAGGCGACATTGCCGCTGAACTTGCCGCCATTGGCCTCCCGGCGGCACGTCGCAATCGCGGTAGCGGCGGTGTTCTCGGCGAAGAACTGCTTGAACTTGGGCAACGCGGCCAGCGGCTTCTCAAGGTAGTCGAGCCGGAACTCGAGGAAATTGAACTCTTTGAGGGCGACAGTTGCCTTTTCGATCATCTCGGCCGGTGTTGAGCCAATGATGGCGACGCACACCTTGGACAGCCGGGAGCGCAGGAGTTGCGGAGCGAGAGTGGGCACAGTCGTACTCATGGACGCAATCGCGTATCTTACAGAGGGGCCGGTCAGGATGCAAATCTGAACGTCACGTTTCTGTGTCTGATGAAAGAAAGGTACGCCCTTGACGCGGAAAAATGGAGCCGTGCAGGTCCTGTATCAGAGTACGCCAAGCTTCCATTGGCTTTGGTGCGTAGATCTAACCATTGCGAATTGTTCAACCTATGGACTGGACTGAAAGTAAAGAAGCAATCGCCCAGGTGGATTCGATCCTTGCCGGAGTTGGGCTGACCCATGGCTCCCGAAAGACCCGGGACGGAGCCTGGGAGGCCGGCGAGCGGAAGAAGGTCTTCAGGGCCAGTCAGAGACGGTCGAACATCAGACCGGCCTCGATTGTCCAAGCCCCGGAGTGGAAGCAGCATGCCTGGCTGCGGCACGGATTCAGCACGCGGCTCGGCGGAGTGAGCGAGGTCTACGGGCCGGGCGAAGTGAACCTGGGATGGACAGCCTCGGACGATCCTGCGAAGGTCGCGGAGAATCGCCGCCGGCTGGTCAAAGGGATTGCCGGAGCGAAGAGCCGAGCACAGCTCGTAACGCTGCGGCAGATCCACTCCAGCGTGGTGCGGATCATCGAACAGGACGCAGGCGCGCTGGACGGGAACCTCGAGACCGCTGAGGGCAAGGCGATCCTGCGCGGCGACGGCATGATGACTGACCTGCCCGGTCTCCTGCTGGGGGTACAGGTAGCGGACTGCGTCCCGGTGCTGGTCGCCGATGTGAAGCGCAAGGCCGTGGCAGCATTTCATGCCGGCTGGCGCGGGACGCTCCGGCGTATTGTCGAGGGCGGCATCGGGCGTATGCGGTTGCGCTACGGCTCGCGTCCGGAGGACCTGCTCGCGGTTGTCGGGCCGTCCATCGGTGCGTGCTGCTACTCCGTCGGTGAGGAGGTGCGGCACGAGTTCGAGTCGCAGTTTGCGTATGCGCCCGCGCTTTTCAGCGAGGTCTATGACTCCGACCCAGTGAAGGAGAAGTATCCGCTGCTGTTCCTCACGGCGCGGGCGCCCGGCCACTCGAACATCGGGCCGCAGATCCATCTCAACCTGTGGGAGGCCAACCGGCGGCAGCTCATCGACGCAGGCCTGCTGCCGCAGCGCGTAACTGTCATCGGTGAATGCACGGCGTGCACGCGGGCGAAAGGCGGCCGGCTCAAGTACTACTCGCATCGCGGCGAAGCGGGCTTCGCCGGCAGGATGATGGGCGTGATTGGGGTGGCGCGCTCGTCTCCCAACTGAATTTTCTGGCACAGCTGCACATTTCGGCATCGATAGACTAGCGATAGTGCCTCTGGAGACTCCATTCTCGGCGCGAACAGAAGTCCCGGTGACGAGCGGGACTGCGCCGCTCAGGATCGCCGTCTTCCGCGACCGCTGGATCGCATCCACCGTCTCCAGCGTCGGCACCTGGATGCAGGACACCGCAGGCACTTGGCTGATGACGACGCTGACGGCATCGCCTCTGCTGATCGCGCTGATGCAGACTGCCGCGAGCCTGCCGGTACTCGCACTGGGCCTGCTGGCGGGGGCGACCGCCGACCTGTTCGACCGCCGCAGGCTGCTGATCTTCTGGCAGAGCTGGATGCTTGGTTCCGTAGCGGTGCTGGCGGTGCTGACATTCCTGGGTCACATCTCACCGTGGTCGCTGCTGGCCTTCACCTTCCTGCTTAACTTCGGTTCCGCGATGAACAATCCGGCGTGGCAGGCGATCGTTCCCGAGCTGGTCCCGCGCGAGCTGATCCCCGACGCGGTATCGTTGAACTCCGGCTCGAACAATCTGGCGCGGGCCGTCGGTCCAGCGCTGGGCGGCCTGATGGTGGCGGCGTTCGCACGCGTGGACACAGGATCGGCCTGGGTCTTCCTGCTGAATTCGCTTTCGTTCGCGGGCGTGATCTGGGTGCTGATGAACTGGAAGCGTGTGCCGCTGTTCAAGTCGGCGCTGCCATCGGAACGCCTGCCCGCATCTATTCGGACGGGATTGCGGTATGTGCGTTACTCGCCGAATCTTCAGGCATCGCTGTGGCGAGCATTCACCTTCACATTTTTCTTTTCCGCGATATGGTCGCTCCTCGCGGTGGTCGCTCACAATGACATGCACTCAGGCGCCTTGGGCTACGGCATCCTGAACGGATCGCTGGGATTGGGTGCAGTGATGGCTGCGTTCACACTAGCCCGAGTGCGGACGAAGCTCTCAACGGACACCATCATCGCAATCGGGACAGCTTACAGCGTGGGCACCCTCGTGGTGATGGCGCGTTTCCACCAGCTTGCGATCATTCTTCCCGTGCTCATCGCGGCCGGGTTTTGCTGGACGAGCACGATGGCATCGCTGAATACCTCGGTACAGGTCAGCGTACCCGCATGGGTGCAGGCGCGTGCTTTGGGAACGTACCTGATGGCGTTTCAGGGCGGTCTCGCGCTGGGATCAGTCGTCTGGGGAGGAATTGCGCAGGCCAAGGGCGCGCCGTTTGCGCTGCTGTGCGCCGCCGGCGGATTCGCAGTCACCTATCCGGCCGTGCGCAGGTTCCATGTGCTTCGCGGCGGTATTCCCGATACGACGCCGCACCGGTTCAAGCGGGCGGCGCCACAACTGGCGCCGTTTCCCGACGGAGAAGAAGCGGACCCGGCGGAGGCCGGCCCAGTGCGCATCTCCATTGTGTATCGGATTCCGATGGAGAATTACGCGGAGTTCACGCGGCTCATCCATAAACTGCGCGGCGTGCGGCTGCGCGGCGGCGCACTGCGCTGGGGCATTTACCGGGACGCGATCAACCCTGAACGCCTGAACGAGACCTTCATCACCGAGTCATGGCTCGATTACCTGCGCTCCCGCGAGCGGGTCACAGCGTCGGACGATGCGATCCGGCAGAAAGTGTGGGAACTGCATAAGGACGCCGAGCCGCCGCAGGTAACCTATCAGGTCTACGCCAAAGAGATCGCCAATCCCGTGGCGCCTCAGTAGTCCGTTCAATACTTGTTCTGCTCGAATGCGCACGTGTGATCTACTGCTGCCATGCTGAACTGGCTGGTGATTGGCATTGGAGACATCACCCGCAAGCGTGTGATTCCCGCGATTGAGGCGGAGCCGCGTAGCCGGCTGTATGCCGTGCTCACGCGCGATCCGTGCAAGGCGGAGACGTATGCGGATGCTGCGGTATACACAGAGTTAAGCGCTGCGTTGGCGGATGAGAAAGTAGACGCAGTCTATGTGGCATCTCCCGTGGCCCTCCACGCGGAGCAGACGATCGCGTGCCTGCGCGCTGGTAAACAGGTGCTGTGCGAGAAGCCTGTTGCAATGGACTATGCCCAGGCCTGCTCCATGGAGGATGTCGCGCGCGAAACGGGAAAGCTTCTGGGCGTGGCATATTTTCGGCGGGGCTTTCCCAAGCTCATTCGGGCAAAAGAACTTATCGCCCAGGGCATGATCGGCAAGCCGACGTTCGTCCATGCGGCTTTTCACAGTTGGCTGGAGAGCGAAGAGCGCGGATGGCTGCGCGATCCGGCGCTGGCCGGCGGTGGACCGTTGTATGACGTGGCATCGCACCGCATCGATGCGTGCAATCTCCTTTTCGGCGAGCCTGAGCGTGCCATGGGAATGCGGTCCAACGCCCTGCACGATCTGAAGGTGGAAGATTCCGCCACGGCATTGATCCAGTACCCGGGCGGTATTCACGCCATGGTGGATGTGCGGTGGAACTCGCGGATCACTCGCGACGAATTTCGCATCGTGGGCGTCGAAGGGGAGATCGACCTGACGCCGATGGGCGGCCCGACGCTGCGCGTGAAGACCGCTGACGGCAAGGTGCGCGAGGAGCAACTTCCGCAGCATGGCAACGTGCACTATCCCGTTGTGGAGAACTTCGTGAGCGCAGTGCTGGATGGGAAGTCGCTCCTGTGCCCGATCGATGAGGCGATCCGGACGGACTGGGTTACGGAACAGGTGATGCGCGGAATATAGGCGGCGCGCCGCCAACGAAGCGCGTAGAGGGAACGCCAATGTGCTTTTCCGCGACAGCGGACTTTGTTGGGAGTGCGGTGCTCGGCGCAGTGGGCGTAGCCACGCTGCGCGAGGTGAAGGACCGGCGCGAGGTGCTGCTGGCAGCGATGCCATGCCTCTTTGCCGCGCACGAGTTCATCGAAGGCTTCGTGTGGATGGGGCTCGACGGCAGACTGCCGACGTGGGTCGCTCACGACGCCGGTTCTGCCTACGTGCTTTACGCGCAGGGCCTGCTGCCCTTCCTGCTGCCGTTGAGCGTATATCAGATTGAGCCGACGAGGCGGCAGCGAACGCGAATGCTGGCCTTCGTCCTATTGGGCGGCCTGTTGGCGCTGTATCTGATGTGGGGATTGATCGCGTATCCAACGGAGATTTCCATGCGTGCGCACAGCATTCTCTATGTCAACCGAATCACGACAACCACACTCGTCGCGGTCCTCTACGTGATTGCGACATGCGGCGCGCTGTTCTTCTCCGGGTTCCGCAAACTGGTGGAACTGGGCGGAGCCAACCTGATCGGTCTGCTCACCGTGTCGGTGATGAAGCGCTACGCCTTCACCTCAGTATGGTGCGCGTACGCGGCGTTAGTGAGCGTGATCATTTACTTCTTCTTCCGCGGCAGCGGCGGCCACCGCATGGAACGGTATAAGCTGCGCTAGGCGGTCCGCCGCGGCAGCGGAAAGATTGCGCCGGTGGTGCGGGCGTACTCGTCATACTGCGCGCCGAAGGTCTGGCGCATGAACTGCTCCTCCTTGAGGCGCTTGATGGTGAATGCGAGCCAAAGGATGGGCAGTGCGACGAGGACGCGCCAGCGGTCATAGGCCAGCGCGGTGCCAAACATCGCGATGAGGATGCCGGTGTAGATGGGATGGCGCACGAGGCGGTAGGGGCCGGTGCGGATGAGTTCGTGGCCGACCTTGATAGTGACGGAGCCGGACCAGTTGGAGCCGAGATAGGCCCGCGCCCAGATGGCGAGTGCGAAGCCGAGAGCAGTGATGACGACTGCGAGCCAGCCGAACCACGGACGGTTGGCAACGATTGGAGCGTTCCACCAGCCGGGGAGTGTGCGAGCCCAAAAGAGCAGGTACGCAGCAAGCCACACGGGAAGGGCATAGGAGAAGCGCGAGAGGACGCTTTCTTTTTCGCGGGTCTGCTTGGACTGAAAGGCCCATGCAAGCCAGACGGCGAGCCATGCGATCCAGAGCCAGCCGCAGATTTGGATTGCGTTCATGGGGAGAGGATACGCGGGGAGGGCGGAGATGGTTCCGTGGGACGCGATTGCACAGAGACACACATAAAAGGCAACCCGTCCTTTCGCGATGGGGCTGCGAAAGGACGGGCCACCCGATTCTTCTTCCCACCTTAGCTCGCTATGCTCGCGAGGATGGGGCACCCATTATTTTTTGACGGTGAAGAGGAAGGTGGTGGTGGAGTGGAAGGGCTTGCCAGGATCGAGTTCGGTGGAAGGGAAGCTGGGCTGGTTGGGTGAGTCGGGGAAGTGCTGCGTCTCCAGAGTGAAGGCGTTGGTAGATGGACGCGGGCGGAAGTTGGGGTTGGCGGCGGCCTGCGGCGGAGGCGCGGGAGATTTTGGGACGTAGAACTGCAGGCCCGGTTGGTCGGTGAAGACCTGCACATCGCGGCCTGTGTGAGGATCGGAGACCTCGGCGACGGCGACGTTGGGCTTGTGTGCGTTGAGCACCCAGTTGTGGTCATAGCCGCGGTCGGGGATGTTCTGGCCGATAGCGTGCGCCGTGCGGAAGTCGAACGGCGTGCCGGCAACGGGATCATTCGTACCGGTTGGGATGGCGCTGGCGTTGACGGGCGTGTACTTGTCGGCGTCGATGCGTGCGATGTCGTCGAAGACGGGTGTGGCGGGATCGCCGAGGTTGAAGTAAGAGTGGTTGGTGAAGTTGATGACCGTCGGCTTGTCCGTGGACGCGGTGTAGGTGATGGTGAGCGCGGGCGAGCCCTTCTGCTCATGGACGGCGAAGTCGACGGAGACGGCAAGGTTGCCGGGGAAGCCCATGTCGCCGTCGGGGGAGGTGAGCGACATGGTGACGCCGTCCTTGGTGGGCTTGGCAGTCCAGACCTTGCGATCGAAGCCTCCGTTGCCGCCGTGCAGGGTGTTGGGGCCGTTGTTCTTTGGCGTGGTGTAGGTCTTGCCGTTCAGGGTGAACTGCCCGCCGGCGATGCGGTTGGCGAAGCGGCCAATGCTGGCGCCGGCGTACGGCGGTGCGCCGAATCGGACGTATCCGTTGAGGTCGGGCGCCCCAAGAACGACGTCGGCCATCTTGCCGTCCTTGTCCGGGACGCTGAGCGAGATGATGCGCGCGCCATAGGTGGCGATCTTCACCTCAATGTTTTTGTCGGTGATGGTGTAGAGGTCGACGGCGGTGCCGTCCTGGGTCTTGCCCCATGGCTCAGAGGTGACGGTGGCGGCGCGGAGCGCGGGAGCAGCGGTGATGCAGAGCGCGGCGAGCGCGAGGGCGAGTCGGCGGAAGTTCATTGGTTCTCCTGATGGATTTACGACGGAGGTTTCGAAGATGTTTCAGCGGAGATGATGGTAGCAGGGAGCAGGAGTGCAGTTTCCGGACAGCCGACTATGCATACCAGAGGAGAACCCAGCCCCCAATTGGTGCTGGGTAGCTCTGTTTCTAGGTTCATGCGTCCATCGCTGGTAATATTGCGTGACGCCTCCCCTCAGTCCTATGCCAGACCCGTCGCCCGATGCCAGCACTGCCGCGCCCGCGCAACAGGAAACTGCCGCGACCGAACCCCAACGCACGCAGCCTGCTCCGGAACTAATGCCCCAACCTGACCCTTCCCGCACGGAGCCTGCCATGATCGACATCCACCCGCCGCATCAGGGCGTTATGACACGACGCGAAGTTCTTACCCACCTGGCCATCGTTGTAGCAGGCATCCTGATTGCCATTGGGCTTGAGCAAGCGGTGGAGTTCTTCCACCATCGACATCAGGTCGCCGAGACGATGGGAGCGCTCAAGGAGGAGCGCCAGCAGAACATCAAGCGATTCGCGCACGGTACCGCAGCTTTTCACGCCCAAACGATTCGCTATCAGACCAACCTAGCTGTGCTGCTCTATATAAAAGCTCATCCGGCGTCGTTGCCCGTGAGCTGGCCCGGCGAGATTAATTGGCATACCGTCGAGGTCTCATTCAGTGACAGCGCATGGACCACGGCGCAACAGGACAACGTGACTGCCCTTATGCCCCAGCAGGAGGTTCGAGAGCAACAGGGTTTGTACCACGAGCTCGGGATCGTTGAGGCGGCCTCGGTCGATCGCAACCGCGCGATTACTGACGTGCGCCGTTTTATGGTGCAGGACAGTAACCCCGCTCACCTTTCAGCCGCCCAGTTGGACAATGAGATCCTGCTCGCTCAGTCCGTACTCATCCTTCACTATCGTCTGGGCACCCACATGCGCAACCTTAACGAGAGCTTTCCAGACTTCAAGCCGAGTCCTACCCCGCTGGAGGTAATCGACATCGTCCACGAGCCGCACACGTCGGAGTATCTCCAGCCGGGGGTGGCTCTTCGTAATCTCATCACCACGAAGAAAGACCCCTCGGCCGCGCAGTGAGAGGTTGGTACGCCCGATAGAGCTGAACGGGGCACTAACGGACTAGGCGCCGAGGGTCAGGTCGCGCTGGGCCGTCTCCTCCTTGAACTGGATACCAGCTTGACGAACCGCGTCCTTACTTCAGCTCGAAGAAGTAGGCCCGGTCCGCGCCGGCGGTCTCTTCGCCGTGGTCCACGGTACCTTTCGGAACCCAGGTGACCTTGGGTTTTCCGCCGATGAAGGCAACGGCCACGCAATCCATCTCATGGTGGTGCGCCAACGGCTGAGGATCCTGCGGGGGAAAGTCCTGCCAGATGATGATGCGGTCGCTCTCGCGGACGTTTTTGCCGAGGCCAGTGGAGGCGGTTGCCGGGGCGCCCTCTGCGGCGGGTTCCTTCAATTCAAGCATTATCGCCCGCAGTGGCTCCGCGCTCGCCCCTTCTTCACTGTGCGTAATGCCCTTGCGGAGGAAGAAGGTGTCCCAGGCGTTGGTGTGGGTAGGCCTGCGCGAGCCATCCAGATTGACGATGACCCGGTCACCGCTGGCGTAATACACGCCGGTGTAATCGTACATGTGGCGGTGCGTGGGATAGGCGCGCTGTAGCCAGGAGACGTCCCAGACGATGACGCGGTTGTTCTCCATCACCTTGGTTGAGCCTTCGCGTTCAAACGGTTGTGCGTAGGTCTTGTCCTGAGGCGGCTGGGGTGATGTCTGTGCCGCAGGCGGTTGCGGCGAGGCCTGGGCGTGAAGCGGTTGGGGTAAAGACTGGGCAAGCAGGAGCGCGGCGAAGATGGCTAGGGTTCGCATGTGGCAAGCATTCTATGCTGAGCGACCAGCAACTGGGAAGATGAGCAGTCCTCAATTTCTTAGGCGCTAGCGTGGGCGTCAGAATAGCGAGCCGTGGACCACGGGGAGGAGACCGCGGGCGCGACCGGGCATATTTCTTTGAGCTAAAGTAGTCCCGAGGCTTTCTGAGAATGCTCCTGAATCTCCCCGCCGTCGCCATCTTAAGTACCGTACTGACCTTTGCCTCATTAGCGCAGTCTCAAAGTACGCCTCAGCCCTTACGTCAACCGCAGACCCCCACCCCCGTGGCACGTACGGCGCGCCCGGCGTTCGAGGTCGTCTCCATCCGCTCCAGTCAGCCCGATGGACCGCACCTAAGCGGCCCAGCGATGCTCGCGGATGGCTACCGCATCAGCATTCCAATCTGGACGGTCATCCAAATGGCCTATTACCCGAACCAGTGGAATTGGATGGATCGGATTCAGGGTGGTCCAGCGTGGCTCATGCGGGATCGATACGACATCACAGCCAAGGTCTCGGACACGGATTTACCCGAGTGGACACGGCAGAAAGATCTGAAGCCGGAGCAGCGAGTTCTCCTACAGCAGATGCTTCAGTCGATGCTCGCCGACCGTTGCAAGCTGGTCGCTCATCGTGTTCCTGCTACCATCTCCGGCTTTGCTCTGGTTGTGGAGAAGCGAGGCCCGCATCTCACTCCGTCGACACCAGGTGCTACGCTGCCTGTCGGCATGAAGCTGCCGGACGGCGGCGTCAACGTCCCCCGTCAGCGGACCGGTCCGCAGGAGATCCGCCTTTACAACGCCACTATGGCCGATCTCGCCGGTGTCCTGAACCCAGGCGTGGACGCCCATCCTATTGTCGACAAGACCGGCCTGGCGGGCCACTTCGACATCGTTCTGCCCTATGATTACGACCTCGCCAATGTTCCGGCAGCACACTATGACCTCGGCAAAATTGGCCTTCGCCTTGAACCTGTGACGATTCCTTTCTGGAATCTCGTCATCGACCACATCGAGAAGCCATCGGAAAACTAAGCGTGAGTTGATCGATACACTACGCTCCCAGCGCCAGGTCGATGAGGGTCTTCTCTTCGACCTCGTGCGCTTTGGCGGAGCCGGTGGCGGGGCTGGGGCTGGAGGCGCGTTTGACGGCGAGCACTGCGCGGCCGCGGGCCATGCGGCGCAGGTGCGGCAGGACGTGGAAGCGCGCGCCCATGTTGGACGGTTCCTCCTGCACCCATACGACTTCCTTGGCATTGGGGTGCTGGTCGAGTGCGGCCTGCATCTCGGCCTCGGGCCACGGGTAGAGCTGCTCGAGGAAGACGATGGCGACGTTGGAGTCCGATTCCGGCGATTCTTTGCGGCGCTTCTCGCGCTCAACGTGGAGGTTGTGACCGATCTTGCCGGAGCAGACGAGGATGCGGCGCGGGTCGGTGACGGACGAGTCGGGAATGACGTTGAGGAATCGCGGGGCGGCGAAGTCCGCGAGTGAAGAGGATGCGTCGGGGTGGCGCAGCATCGACTTCGGCGTGAACACGATGAGCGGCTTGCGCCACTTGCGCAGGGCTTGGCGGCGCAGCAGATGGAAGTACTGCGCGGCGGTGGAGGGCTGCGTGACCTGCATGTTGTCCTTGGCGCAGAGGTGGAGGTAGCGCTCGATGCGCGCGGAGGAATGCTCGGGGCCCTGGCCTTCGTAGCCGTGGGGGAGCAGCAGCGTGACGCCGGAGAGCAGGTTCCACTTGGCCTCGCCGGCGGCGACGAACTGGTCAATGATGATCTGCGCGCCGTTGGCGAAGTCGCCGAACTGCGCTTCCCAGAGGACGAGGGCCTCGGGGTAGTCGCGGGAGTAGCCGTACTCAAAGCCGAGCACAGCGGCCTCCGACAGCATGGAGTTGTAGATCTCGAAGCGGGCCTGATCGGGCGCGATGTGCGCGAGAGGGAAGTACCGGGCCTCGGATTCAACGTCGATGAGGACGGAGTGGCGCTGGTTGAAGGTCCCTCGCTGTGAATCCTGTCCGCTGAGGCGGACGGGCGTTCCGGTGCTGACGAGTGAGGCGAAGGCGGTGAGCTCCGCCATGCCGTAGTCGAAGGGACGGGAGCCGGCGGCCATCTCGTTGCGCTGGTCGAAGAGCTTCTTGACCTTGGGATGAATACGGAAGTCAGCGGGATATTTTGTGGTCGCGCGCACGAGTTCGGCCACACGCTCGGCAGGCAGTCCCGTCTCGATGTCGTCTTCAGGCAGCGCGCAGCCGCCGTGGTAGGCCGCCCAGTAGTCGGGCAGGGTGACGAGGCGGACCTTGGTGCGGGACTTCGCTGCGAGCTTCTGCGCTTCAAGGAATTCGGTCTGGACGGCTTTTGCTTCCGGCTCAGGGTCGACGCCGATGCGCTCCGCATAGAGCTTGTAGAGCTGCGGGTGCTTCTGGATGGCGGCGTAGCGGATGGGCTGGGTGACGGTGGGATCGTCGACCTCGCTGTGGCCGTGGCGGCGATAGCCGATCAGGTCGATAACAACATCGGTGTGGAAACGATGGCGATACTCGGCCGCGATGCGCGCGACGCGCACAACGGCGTCGGGATCTTCCGCATTGACGTGGAAGATAGGGATGGGCAGACGCTTGGCGATGTCGGAAGCAAACCGCGATGCATTCGACTCGCCGGGCAACGCAGTGAAGCCGAGGAGGTTGTTCACCACGACGTGGACAGTACCGCCGACATCAAAGCCGGGCAGCGCGCCCAGGACAAGGCATTCTGCAAGGATGCCCTGGCCGGCGAAGGCGGCGTCGCCGTGCATGGTGATGGGCAGAACCTGTTCGTGTGCCGATTCTTCGTTGCTTGTGATAGCAGCGCGGATTTGTTTCGCTCGCGCACGGCCCAGCGCGACGGGATCGACGGCCTCAAGATGGCTGGGGTTGGAGACGAGATGAAGCGCGATGGTGTGCCCATCGGGAGTCTTGTAGTCGCCCGTCGCGCCCATGTGGTACTTCACGTCGCCGCCGCCGAGCACGCTGCGCGGACTGACATCTTCGAAGCGCGCGAAAATCTCCGCCGGCGAGCGGCCGACGGTGTTGGTCATCACGTTGAGGCGGCCGCGATGGCTCATGGCGAGCACGGCCGTGTCGGTACCGAGCGGCGCGGCG
>DATNEM010000294.1:0-2208 GCA_035552995.1 Acidobacteriaceae bacterium
CTGCAGGCCGCGCTGCGCGGCGTGGCTGGAAAGCTCAGAGATCCATGCGGGCGAAACCGTGCCGCAATCGATGAGGATCGCGCCTTCCTGCGCGGCCGCGAGCGCGCCGTTCTCGCCCAGCCAGACATGACGGGAGGCGGCATCGTCGGCAAGCATGGCGACGATGATCTTCGCTCCCTTCGCGGCGTCCGCAGGGGTTGGCGCGATGCGTGCGCCTTTTTCGGCGAGCGGCTGCGCTTTGGCAGCCGTGCGGTTCCAGACCGCGAGCGGGAAGCCGGCCTTCAGAAGGTTCGCGGCCATACCGATGCCCATGGTGCCAAGGCCCAAAAGTGCAACAGATTGCTTTGCCATGCTCGCTCCTTGTTCGCGATAGGTGTTATGCAAATTTCAAGACCTGTGCGATGCGAATCTCTCGGTTGCAGTCCCATGATCTTAAATATTTTCAATGACCTTTTACCTAAATATGCGTTCCGCCGGACCAAGGCATGTGAGCAGCAAAAATTATCGGACCTCCAGCGCAGCAACCTCGTAGGCGCCGACCGACGGTACGGTGAACTCGACCGTGCGGCCACTCTGGCGAAAGGGAAGCGGTTTCTCCGCGCGCAGCAGCGAGGCATGCCGGATGCGGACATCGCGCGGCAACTCCATGCGCACGGTCTGCGGCCCCAGCGGCAGCAGCTTGCGCATCTTGCCGCGATAGGCGTTCGGGCCGTTGTAGTTGACCATGTGCAGGGCGAAGCCCGGCTCGGTCTCCCACGCGGTAACCTCCATCAGGCCATCACCCGCAATGCTGACTCCAGCTTTGCCGTTCAGCGTCCATTCGACAGCGTTCAGCATCTGGCGGGCGAGATCGCCATTGTCGAGGTGATAGAAGGATGCGTCGGTGTCGCCAGCGAGATAGCAGAATCGCGATCTGCCGGCTTCGCGAGGGATGATCGTCGGGAGGTTCGTCGGCGGTTCGCGCTGGTAGACCGTCTCCGTCGGGTAACCAGGATATGGATTGATGAATGTCATCGGCGCATCCGCGACCGGCGTGAGGGGCACGCGCCAGATCGGCCCGGCGATCCATGTAGTGTCCTCAAAGCCGGCATTCACCGCATGTTTTGTGCGCAGGCTCTGCAAAAAGACCGGAAGCATGGACTGGCCGCTCGTTCCCAGTTGCGCCTTCTCGCGCGGACCAGCGCGCTTGATGGCGAAGACCTCGCCTAACGCGAAGTCGGCACGCGCTTTGCCAGCCTCGTCGTAGAGTCCTGTCTCGAAGGTCGCAATTAGGGAACCACCGGCATTCGCATAGTCGCGCAATGCCTGCGCCTGGGCATCGCTGAGACAGGCAACATTCGGCAGGATCACCATCGCAAAGCCGTTGAGGCTTTCCTTTGTGAGATTGCGCTCGTGAACGAACTCGAACGGAATGCGCGCTTCGACCAGCGTCGCATAAAAACCCTCGACAGCATCGGTCACAGGCTCGTTCGCCGGTGCGGGATAGGTGGTGTTCGAGTGTGGCGCGGCTACGATCGCGACCTTCGCCAGCGAGCGCACGTTGTGAAAGTGGCGATCGTGCTTGGCGTGCCAGCCGAGGAACTCGCGGCCGAGTTTCTGCCAGCGGCGATCTTCTTTGAAGCCCTGCTCCATGCCGAGGTGGTGATACCAGATCACGCCGCCGGTAGCGGAGGTCTGCGCCATGCGGCATTCCGCCTCAGCTGCTTCGCCGGTCACATTGCGGTACATATAGTGCCCGCTGCGTGAGTAGCTTGCGGTCACCGCTGCGACAGGATGATCACCCATCAGCGCACGCGCCACCTTTACTTGCTGCGCATCGCCCCACACCGGCGCCACGACGCCTTCGCGTGCCTGGTTGTCGGCGGTGTACCAGAGCGCGCCCCGCGTGAGCTTCCACTGGTCGAGCCCGGATTCAGTCAGGCCCCCGCCGAGATTGCAGGAGTAAAAGTTGTTCGGGTGTTTGTCGGTGGCAATCTGCTTGAAGGTTTCGATTAGCTTTAAAGCGCCGTTCAGCAGCGCTGCGCGGTATTCCGCCGAGCGGGGCTCGCCGATTTTGCGGCAGTTCTCGCACCAGCAGCTCTGCTCGGTCGGCCAGCCGTTCATGTAAAGACCGTCAATGTCATACCGCGACATGACCTCGCGCAGGATCGCCGGCTGCAACTCCGTAAAGCTGCCGCCGAACTGGCATGTGTAGAGCACGCCGGGCGC
>DATNEM010000295.1:0-24500 GCA_035552995.1 Acidobacteriaceae bacterium
GCGCGGCCACTCGATCTCCTCCACCGTCGCGTCCGGCAGCTCACCCGCCGTCTCAATCTCGCCGAACCGCTGCGCGTCCGGCACGCCACCCCGCCATCGGTTGATGCGCTCCAGGAACCCACCGCCAAACCCACCGAAGATTCCTTCTGCAGCCCGCACATGAAGACCTGCCGCGCCAATGCCCACGGGCAGCGTCGCATTCAACTTCGCGATCGCCGGCTGGCCCTGCGGCGTGCCCAGGATCAGCAGGTCCTTCCCTGCCCCGGCGTCAATCGCCGACGCATCCGTCACCGTCACGTTCACTCCGGGCAGCCCAGTCTGCGCGCCGAACCGCGCCATCAGCGCAAGGAAGGCCTCAACCTCGTGTGTGCTCGGCGTATCCGGAAGCACAACTGCCGTATCGGCCAAGTCCGCGCGTCGCGTAAACGGATAGCCCGCACGCGCAAACAGGCTCAGCTCAGGCAGCTGGGTCCAGTGCGGAATTCCGGCGATGTCGAGATAAGAATCCCGCAGCACCGCGCCAATCGCGTTGTTGTTGTTTGGCTTCTTGCTGCCGCTCTCGGCTGTATGGAACGCAAACCGAAATGTGAACTCGTTCTCACCGGGACGTAGATCGACAACAGGTACGGGCACCACTGTCTCAAGCACCTCGGACGCACGGTCGTTGTGCGGCATCGGCGTCGAACTCACGTACGCGCCATTCACATACACCTGCAGCGTGCTTCCCTCGCCCAGCGGCACTGCGTTATAGCGATAGTCAAGATGCAACGCGAGGTTCTTGTCGCTGGCCTCGCCTCGCCCTCGATAGTCAAGGTCCGGCGGAAGCCGCAGCGTCGCAGCCAGCGGTTGCGATCCATCGCCCTGCAACTCGCCGCTCGCAGTCTCGATGCGCGCCTGCGCAAAGGTGGCGACGCGGTCCGTGCTCAGCCAATGCGGAGCGTCGTCCGGCGCGCGCGGCCCAGGTCTTCGGAAGTCCTTGATCAGTTCCTGCCGCCCTTGCCACATCCCTGCATTGAGCGCAAGCGCAGTCGCCGCGCTCAACAATTCGTCGGCGTCATTGCCTGCAATCAACAGCACACTCGATCCAGGATCGCCTGGATTCACACGAACAGCCACCATCGGCCCCGAGATTGCGCCGACCTGCAATGGAGGCAGTTGAGCCGCGCTCTCTGCGAACACGATCGCATTGCCGCTTGAGGGAATCGTTCCCACCGAGACTGCAAACCGTACCGGCGTCTCCCCACTCTCCACGCCCAGCCATGACGCGACGATGCCCGCCGCCTGGATCGCCTTCCTCGATGGCGCGGACAGAAACACAATCGGGACGGGCTTGCGTTCCTTCGCGCCAGCATCGAAAAAAGGCTGCGGCAGCAATGCAAGATCATTTGCTGCCGTCACCTTTATCTGCGGAGCTTTCCCGGCCCCGCCTGCCTGTACATGCGCGGCGCCAGTTGCGGCGGCACCGTTCGCCACTTGCGCGGCCCGTGCGCTTAGGCCCACACCGCTCAGCAACGCCGCGACCGCAATGAGCGGCGCAATGTTCGTCAAGAGCGCAGCGGGCTCCTTCCTGCGCCCGCGGCCCACGACGCGCCACGCCGCGCCCGCAGCCAGCCGCAGCAGACGGCCCAAACCGCGCATCGGCGAATCAAGCTGCTCCGCTTCGCCCCAGCCCAGCCACGCGTCCGCGCGCGAATAGAGCAGCGTCGTCAACGCGTCCGCTTCCTTCAACCCCAGCGCGCCGAACCGCGCGCGCAGTTCGCCATCGTCAAAGGAAACCACGGCGGCCGGAAGCGTCACTGCCCCGTCCAGCAGCGGCAGGATGAACTCGATCGCGTCGCCGGCCTTTGCCTGCGCCTCTGCAATCTTCACGCGCGCACCGCCGGCCGAAAGATCGCACGTCACGCCCTGCACCATCGCGCCGTCTGCAAGGACCACGTCCGCCGGCACAGCCACCGTCAGACGAACGCTGCGCCGCCGTTGCGTGCTCTCGCGCGCCGCACCTGCGGCCACAGCCAGCACCGCCAGGTTGAACAGCGCCCACGCAACATTTACCCACACCGCGCCCGCTCCGCCGCCAGAATGAAGCCACGGCATTGCGGCGGAGATCAAGCCGATCCATCGAAATCCCGCAACCGCTGCAAGCCGCGCAGGAGCCAGCCGCACACCGGCGCAAGCCAGCGCTGCGAAATTCCACACCAGCAGCAGCAGGTACGGCCACGCTGTACGCCAGTCGTAGAACTCGCGATCCACCACCCCGCCCTTCGCCGTCACGCGAAAGCGCGCCTGCCGTGGATTCACCAGCGCCGCCAGCGTCGGCAGCAGAATGTAAGGCGCCATCACCGTCTCGTAGATCTCATTCCAGAAGCTCTGCCGCTGCCGCCCGTAGATGCGTGTGTGCGCCAGGCTCGCCAGCAGCAGATGCGGCGTTGCGTAAGCGATGATCGCGGCCCACACGCCCGGCAGCGCCGTCCTGCCAAAGATCAGATACACCGCCGGCGCCATCAAAAAGATCAACCGCGGCAGCGCGCTCAGAAAGTACGCCGCCTCATTCAAATAGCAGAGCCTCTGCTGCCAGCCCAGCGTTCCACCAAATAGCGGGTCCTCGAGCCGCAGCGCCTGCATCATGCCGCGCGCCCACCGCACCCGCTGCTGCACATGGTCGCTCAACCGCTCCGTCGAAAGCCCCGCCGCCTGCGGGATATTGATGTACGCCGTGTTCCATCCGCGCTTCTGCAGCCGCAACGAAGTATGCACATCTTCCGTCACCGTCTCAGTCGCCAGCCCGCCCACCTCATCGAGCGCGCTGCGCCGCAGCACCGCGCACGAGCCCGCGAAGCTCGCCGCGTTCCACAAATCGTTGCCATCCTGGATCGCGCCATGGAACAACTGCTCTTCGCCCGGCACCGCGCGAAAGCCCGCCAGATTGCGCTCAAACGGACTCTGCGAGTAGAACCGATGCGGCGTCTGCACCAGCGCCATCTTCTCGTCCCGCAGAAACCAGCCAACCGTCATCTGCAGGAAGCTGCGTGTCGGCGCATGATCGCAGTCGAACACCGCCACAAGAGGCGCGCTCGTGCTCTTGAGCGCGTGATTGATGTTCCCGGCCTTCGCGCCCTCGCTTTCACCGCGCGCGAGGTAGCCGATCCCCGCCGCCTCCGCAAACGCACGGAAATCCTCACGGCCCCCATCGTCCAGCAGCCACACCTTCAGCTTCTCGACTGGCCAGTCCATGGCGATCGCCGCCAGCGCCGTGTATCGCACCAGCTCCAGCGGCTCATTCAGCGTGGGGATCAGCACATCGACCGCGGGCCACTCATCGGGATCGTCAGGCAGCGGAGCGGGCGGGCGCTGCAACGGCCACGCCGTCTGCATGTATCCCAGCACCAACACCGTAAAGGCGTAGCCCTCCCCCGCAAGCAGCGCCAGGGAAAAGAACACATCCAGCGGCGCAGCATGAGATCCTGGGTCGCGAAAGAACGCGGTTACAGCAGATACACGCCACACCGCATATCGCGCAGTCGAAAAAACCGACAGCAGCACGACAGCCAACGTCGCCAGTCGCGAGCGCGAACTGCGATGCGTCCACAGCGCCGCCAGCAGTACGGCGAGTGCCAGCGCAGCCTGCGACGGCCATCTCATCGGAAGAAACACCGCGAGGCAAAGAAATGCTCCGCCCCCCGCGACCACCGCGCAGCGCAGTGCCCGCAGCAGTAGCCCGCCACCCGATTCAAACTCGCGGCACAGATTTGAGCGGGCCGTCACCGCTCACCCCGGCGTTCGCCCCGCGCCCCCTCTGCGAGGGCCTCGGCCGACGCCGGCGACACACTCCGGAGCCACGCCGCTACGTCTGTATAGTCCCGCGCCACTGGCGCATCCGGAGCATAGTCCACGGCCGTCATTCCCTGCGCCAGCGCCTCGCTCACCGCAGCGGAGCGCCGCACGGCAACCGCGATCAGCCGCTCGCCCAACTCACTGCGCAGCACCTCGCGAATGTCCAGATGCAGCGGCAGCCCAGCATCCAGCCGGTTAAGCACATAGAACGGCAGCAGCGGCCTGCCTTCGCGGTCTGCAATCGACGAAAACGTATGCTCCATCGCGCGCATGCCCGCCACCGAGTTCATGTCCGGCGCCATCGCCGCCAGCACCATCGGCCGCAACAGCGCCAGCCGCTCCACCATCCACATCGCATCCCGCGCTAAATCGATCACGACGCGGTCCGAACCCTGCGCGATCGCGAGCAGCGATTCGATCGTGCGCTCCTGCTTCCGCTTCTCAACACTCGCGCCTGCAATGTCCAACGCAACCACGGAGATCGCTCCGGGTTCGCAGGCGCGCGTAGGCGCTGTTTGCGCCATGCCCGCCACAAGGCCGCCCATTCCGAAATAAAGCGGCAGCAGTCCCTCCGCAGCGGTGTCCGCCAGCAGCACGCGCTCTCCCGCCGCAGCCAGTGCGCGCGCCAGTGCCGTGGCGAGACTTGTTTTGCCCGCTCCTCCCGCCGGTGAAACGATCGCCACCACCGGCCCGCGCGGCCAGCTCATGCGCACGGTAGCAGCAGAAGCCTGCGCCGCAGCCTCCGCCACCAACGCCTGCAGCACTGGCCATCGCGACGCCACCTGCGCCCTCGAATCAAGTAGTGTTGCGCCAACGGAAGTCGTCCGCACCGGCTGGGCCATGCCCTTGCTCGCTGGCACCAAAGGCGGCGCACCCGCCGTTGCACCCGTAGCGGGAGCGTCCGGTCCTTGCAACTCCGTCGCTGGCTCCAGCCATGCCGGGCGGATCGCTGCGGCCGATGAGGCTTCACTTACCGGTGCTTCTAAATTATTCATTGCCGGTCGCGGCACTGCGGTTTTCACATCTCCCGTCGAAGCAATCGTCTGGGCTGCCCCAGCGGAGCCCGCAGCTTTCGCAGTACTCTCGCCGCCCACCACTGCAATCTTCTCTGCCACGCTTGGCTGCGGCCCTATGCGCTCGCGCCTTCGTTGCTCCGCCTCTTGAAACGCGAGTTGCTTTCGCCGCCCGGACTCCCGCGCCTCCGCAATCTCGCGCTCCTCCTCGATCGCCCGCAGCGCCGCGAACGCCGCGGCCTCCGAGCGCCGGGCCTCCGCCACACGCGCTCCCACAACGTGCGCGCCTTCGCCGATTGTTTTGCCTTGTATTTCCAGTTCCTGTTCCAGCGATTGCTTCGCCGCCCGAAGCCGCAGCCGCGCCCGCTGCTCACGCCTGACGGCGGAAAAATCCCGGTATCGCGCGCCCGTCAGGTTTGCCCACGCATATAGCGCCGCCACATCCTCTGGCGTGCTGTCGTCAATCTCGGTACCGCGTGGGCTCATGGAAGTCCTGCCTTCATCGAACGCCCGCGCCGCGCCAGGTTCGGGGAACCTGGCCGCTGGGGAGGACAGGCTTAAACACTCCGCAAGCCACTCGAAATGCTGGATTTAAGCGTATTTTGAGCGAAACCCAACGTCAATCGGCTGCTTCTGCGACTTAAGTGTAACGACCTAAGTCACTCAGACGCGCTTACCAGTCACTCACGCGATCAAACCGCCGTAACCTGCCGGCGCACCCGGCTAGCCCCGAAGATCAGCTCGCAGCAATTGTGGCCGTTTCTCCGCCAGCGTCAAAATCAGCTCACCAAACAGGCTGTTCGCCCACGCAAACCACGATCTCGTGAACTTCGTCGCGTCGTCCTTGAAGAAAGATTCATGCATGAAGCCCGTTCCGGCCGTAGTATCGCGCAGCCAGCGCAGGCATTTCAGGATCTCGCGATCGTCGTCGCTGGTCATGGCTCGCACAATGATCGACATCGGCCAGATGGAATTCAGTCCAACATGCGGCCCGCCAATTCCCTCCGCCGCAGTCCCCTCGAAGAAGTAAGGATTGGCGGGACTCAACGCAAAGCCGCGCGTCCTCTGATACAGAGGATCGTCCACCGCACACGCGCCCAGATACGGCAGGCCCAGCAGGCTCGGAATATTCGCATCGTCCATCATCAGCGCGTTGCCATATCCATCCACCTCATACGCCCAGATCCTGCCCGCCTCAGAATGTTGCACCGTCCCATAGCGCGCCAGCGCAGCCGGCACCGTCTTGACCAGCACATCGCAGCTCTGCGCCAGCTCAGCGTCGTTCAACACCGCCGCCGCCATCTCGCGCAGCCCGGTGAGCGCGTGCACCGCAAAGAGGTTCGCCGGTATCAGGAACGGATAAATGCACGCATCATCCGACGGGCGAAAGCCGGAGAAAATCATCCCCACCGGCCGCGCCGGATTGCCATAACCTTTCAGCGGCAACGAATCGGTCGGCGCCTGAGCCTTGCGCTGAAATGAATACGGCCCCGGCCCGTTCATCCGCTGCTGTTCCGTGAGGGTTGCCACAATCTTGTGTGCCGCCGCCTTCCATGTGCTGTCGAATGGCCGTGCGCTCCCCGTCGCCTTCCAATAGCCATGCGCAAGCCGCAGAACATGGCAAAGCGAGTCCACCTCCCACTTCCGCTCGGCGACGCCCGGCACCATGGCGGTCGCATCGTTGCGCGCCCAGCTCAGCGCCGGGTCGGAAGTTTTCCGCGTAAATGCGTTGGCGTAAGAATCGATCAGCAGGCACCGCGCCTGCCGGCGGATCACGCCTTCCAGCATCTCCGCGAGATGCGTGTCCTCGCGCGCAAACTGAAGATACGGCCACACCTGCGCGGAAGAGTCGCGCAGCCACATCGCATCGATGTCGCCCGTGATCACGACGGTGTCCGGCATACGATCGGCGGTGGAGAAAGTAATCGTAGTGTCGAGCGTGTTCGGCAGGCAGCGCTCGAACATCGAAGCCAGCATCGGATCGGCGATCTGCCGCTTCACGCGCAGGATGGCCGCATCCACCGCGGCGCTTCGGAAGCGCCGGTCCTGCGGCGCAGGCCGGCCATTCTCAACCTGCATCTGGAACATCGCCGCGAAAGGTCGACCGGCGGCTATCACCCCCGCCGCTGCTGCGCTGCTCAGAAGCGATCGCCTCGTCATCCGGCTCACGGCGGTGCGCTCCTTCCCTTTCGCTGAAGCAAACACCGGTGTCGCCGTCAACGCGCAGAGAGGCGCTTCACCCGCACTGCTCGAGCACCTCATCCAGCATGTCGGAGAGTGTGCCTGCACGCGACCGCATCGCCGTCTCCGCCGTGCCCGCATTGCCGGCCATCGCATCGAACCGCGCACGCAGGGCCAGCAGCTCGTCGGCAATGTTCAGCGACGCCAGCACCGCAACACGCAGCGAATCCACTGTGCTGCCATGGGCCGCGACGGCGCGCATCTTCGAGTCCACCAGCGATGCCAGCTTCTCGATATGCTTCGGGTCCGTCCCGCGCAGGTGGTAGACCTGATCGTAGATATCAACACTGACTGCAGTGGCCACGGACTGGGGTCCGCCTGAGACTTGCCGCGTGGTCGATTCTTCGCTTGCCGCGTTTCTCGCCATGCCGACCTCCTCTTGAGTTACATCAGCTCGTCCATCTGCTCCAGCATCTTCTCCACACGCTGCTTTACCGCCTCGCGCTCTTTCGCCAGCGCGGCAATCTGGCTTTCGGCAGCCTCGCGTTCGCGATGCGAATCCCGCGCCCGCTCCTCGGCCGCAGCCGACTGCGCCTTCAACTCCGCACGCAGATGCGCTGCTTCGGCTTCCGCCGCCGTTCGCGCCTCGCGTTCCTTCTTTACGATCTCCACGGCGCGCAGCACCTTCTGTTCCAGCGCCTGAAACTCATCCACACTCACTGCTTCTGCGGTACTCATACCCGCAGTATAAGCGGGATTTGCGCATAAGAACGCTCCGCACCCGCATCCATGCTGTGCAAAATAAGGTTCGCTTTTGTGACCGACTAATACGGTTGTCTCAGTGCACCCGCAGGAGGCGTTCCCCCTCCCCCCGGATACAACAAGAAATAGGCCAGCGGCTCACGCAAACGAAATGGGACTGCGTCAGGTCCAAGGCGTAGTCTCTGCGTCATGATAAAGAACCAGCGTGCCGGCTCCTCTGCTTTCACATCTCGCCAGGGAATGAAGAGCCGCGGATGGCCCATAAATATTGGTACCGTCACGCCCATGTAAAGGCCGTCATCGTCCGATGCAAGGGTCAGGATGCCGTTGTAGTGGCAGCCCCAGCGCATCATTGCTCCCTGCATCCAACGCTTGTGCTCGGGAAAGCTACGGTCAGTTCGATACTGCTCCGCCAGCGCCGCCCATCCACTCAGAAAACTTATGAGCCAGCCGGTGACGAGCCACATGCCGGCAATCATGCCCACAAGCGCGATTACAAATAGCGTCGGATTCTGTTGCCCGAACTCGTTCATGGCTCAGTCCTCGTCTAAATCCCCACTGGATACGGCTTCTCATGCGCGCCTTCACTCGCGCTCTGTTTGGCGCCGCGCTCAAACCGGCCCTGTAGAAGGCTCAGGAAGCCCGTGCACCAGTAGCCGAACACGAACAGCACCAGGAACGGCACCGTAAAGTAGTTTTCCGTCGAGATCGCGTACCAGATGGTCCAGAAGAAATAGGCGCCGACCGCAATCTCCAGCCACGGCATAAAGCCCAGCCGCTTGCGATACTTCTTGGCCTGCGCCTTCTCGCCCTTCTTGCTCACGCGGTACTTCGGGGTGCGCGCAAACGCGCTCTTCTTCCCGATCAGCGCCTCGATCACCGCCAGCGCATTGGAAAACGTCAGGCCCACGCCGCCAATCGCCATCAGCACCGGCACATACAGAAACGTCCGGTACCAGCTCTTCGGATAAAGCTCCTTCTGGCTGACCAGGTAAAAGGTCGAAACTGACATCGTGCTCGCGATGAACAGCGGCAGGTCGATCAACGCCATCTGCAGATAGCCCTGCCAACTGCGGATGATCATCGCGGGCATCAGCAGCACGCTCAGCACAATCATGAGTGGGTAACTGATATTCGCGGTCAGGTGATACCACGCCTCCAGCTTGGTGTGCCATGGCGCATCGCTCTTCAGCACGCGCGGCAGAATCTTCTTTCCTGTCTGGATCAGGCCCTTCGCCCAGCGCGCCTGCTGCGTCTTGAAGGCCGTCATCTCGATCGGCAGCTCCGCCGGACACTCCACATCCTGCAGGTATTTGAACTTCCAGCCCTTCAGCTGCGCGCGATAGCTCAGGTCGGTGTCTTCCGTCAGCGTGTCGTGCTGCCAGCCGCCCGCCTCATCGATCGCCGTGCGCCGCCACATTCCCGCGGTACCGTTGAAGTTGAAGAAGACGCCGCAGCGCGAGCGTCCGCCGTGCTCCAGCACAAAGTGCCCGTCCAGAAGGATCGCCTCCACCTGCGTCATGAAGTTGTAGTTGCGGTTCAGGTGCGTCCACCGCGTCTGCACCATGCCGATGCCAGGCTCGGCGAAATGATTGACCACTTTCATCAGCCAGTCGGGCGGCGGCACAAAGTCCGCATCGAAGATCGCGATCAGCTCGCCCTTCGCCGTCCGCAGGCCCTCATCGAGCGCACCCGCCTTGTATCCGTGCCGGTTCGTCCGGTGCAGATGCACGACCGGTTGTCCATCGAGCCCCGCAAAACCGCGCGCATAGCGCTCCACTACCTCGCGCGCCACATCCACCGTCTCGTCGGTCGAGTCATCCAGAAGCTGGATCTCAAACCGGTCGCGCGGATAGTCCAGCCGGCACACTGCATCGATCAGCCGGTCCACCACAAACTGCTCGTTGAAGATCGGCAGTTGCACCGTGACGAACGGCAGCTCGCCCTCGCCATAATGGCCACCCGGCTCGTCCCACTTCGCGGCGTTCTTCTTGTTGCGGTAATAGAGCCACACCAGCTGGTAGCGATGGATCCCGTAAAACGCCAGGATGATCATCACCACGAAGTACGGCACCAGCATGCACAGGTCGAAGGTGTTCCACCGATACATATGCTGGAACACACTGGCACGCGCATAGCGCGCGTAGACGCCGTGCTCTGTGCTCTGCCAGAAGCCCACCTTCGCCAGGAACATCGCCATCGGCGCGTGCGGCCGCGCGAGGGACAGCATGGGCAGTCCGCTCAGCAGGCCCGAGCGCAGATTTTCCGCAAAGTTGCGCAGGAAAGCAGCTCCAGAGGTTCAACCAGTCAACGTCTTCCGATTCTACGCGATGGAACTTGCGCTCAAAGAGCGTTTGACAGCGTTATATACAACGTATATACGTCGTTTGTGGACAGGCAAGTTGAGTTTGGCAGCCTGCAATTCGTGTGGGATCAGGACAAGGCCGTCGCAAATTTCGCGAAACACGGCATTCGATTCGAGGATGCTTGCGAGGTTTTCTTTGACCCTTTGCTACGTCTCCTCAATGCGAGCGATCAGGAAGAAGCACGCAACGCAGTGATCGGCGAAACAGCCAATGGCAGTCTTCTCTTCGTAGTTCATATCGAGATCGAGAATTACGCAGTCCGGATCATCTCAGCGCGTGCCGCAACACCGTGGGAAAGGAGCGACTATGAAGACTATGCGTGAACGCCTGCGCACAAGAATGCGCAAAGATCGACCCATGACCACCATCAGCATCCGCATGCCGGAAGACGTCATCGACGACATGAAGGAGATCGCACCCGCGCTTGGTTTCTCCGGCTACCAGCCTCTCATCCGTTCCTACATCAGCCAGGGATTGCGCAAGGACCTCGAACGCCTCGACGGCTCGCAGGTGCAGGCCCTCACCGAAAGCCTCCGCAAACACGGCGTCGCCGACGAGACCATCTCCACCGCCATCGCAGAGGCCGGCTTGAAGACAGCGTAGTCCTACGGAAGGTCTGATTAAGTCTCGGACGAGCGGACTGCCTTTTGTTTGTCATTCCCGAAGGGAATCTGCGTTTCTTCTGGGACAGCATTAGCTCTTTAGGCTTGATCAGAGCTTCCCTAAGCGATCATCATCATCCGATACGCCGCATCGCGCTCCGCGGGCCTCAAGCCCGAGTCGCGGATAATCCGACGAAGGTCTTCCTCACTCCTGCCGGATCCCGCCTCGACCGCTCCCAGATCGTTCGCCCCAAACCGCAACGCCGTCTGCAGCACCTTCAGCCCATCGATGCCGCTGGCCACGCCATCCGCCTGCACATTCTCGATGTTGTCCAGGAACATCCGCGCCACCGCCAGCATCTTCAGGCGCTCCACTGCGGTCACGGAATCCAGTTGGCGGCTATTCGCCGCCGCAGCCGCGACCGGCACAAACGCCACGAAGCCACCGGTCTCTTCCTGCAAGGCGCGCACCGTCTCCAGAAAATCCATGCGTTGCTCCAGCGTCTCCCCCGCGCCGAAGAGCATCCGCGCTGTGGTCTGCTTCCCCTCCCGGTGCGCCGCGCGATGCGCTGCAATGCACTCGTCAATCGTTCCCGGCCCGATCAGCTCCGGTCCGCACTCCGCCTCGCACTCCACGACATACGTCGCCACGCCCTCTGGATGCAGCCGCCGCCGCACCGCATCGGCCTCCATGCCCAGGCCAATCAGGTCGTCGCTCTGCAGGCACTCCAGCGCCTGTTCCCTGCTGATTCCCATACTTTGATTTTACCGTCGTGCCAATCGAAAATATCCGGGTGCCCCATCCATACGCGGACGTCAGCCCGCGGCTGGATGGGATGAAAAATGCCGCCTACCGGCGCCTCAACTCCAGAAGCACAATCGCCACCATCGATCCGACCAAGAACAGCAGCACCACCGCCGCAACAGCCGCCCTCATCGCGATCCCCGCCGTCCGCTCCAGCTTCGCCACGCGCGCCTCAACGGACTCCACCGCCATCCTCGCCCGTGTCGCCTCCACGCCCACCTCGGCGATCTGCTCACCCTGCGCCTTCAGCGCATCCTTCAACCCGGCATGGACCTCATCCACGCGACCCAGGCCGCCGCGCACCTCGTCGCCCAGCGAAGTCAACGCAGCAGCGTGCGCCTTGTCCTGATCGCCGCGGCTGGAGAAATACCTGTCCGCCAGCGGCAACACGCGCGTGAAGTGCGGCAGCAGTTCCAGCAGAATCTTCGGCCACATCTAGCTAGTCCTCAGCCGTCAGCACGGCGATCATCGACTCCGCGCGCCGCCTGCGCCGCACCAGCACCGACA
This sequence comes from Acidobacteriaceae bacterium, assembly GCA_035552995.1. Classification (GTDB taxonomy): domain Bacteria; phylum Acidobacteriota; class Terriglobia; order Terriglobales; family Acidobacteriaceae; genus Edaphobacter. The sequence goes on from DATNEM010000295.1 coordinate 12,068, forward strand.
CAGTCGAAAGCACGAGGATGGTCGTGATGATGCACAGCGACCACACGCAATAGATGCACCACTTGGTAATGATGTATGCCTCGATGTAACTCAAAAACGCCGCGCAGAAAAAGCCGATCCGCGAAAGCTCCAGCACGATCCTCAGCCGCCCCAGCAGCGCCGCAATCAGGATCAGCGCATAGCCGATGATCCCCACCAGCGCTACGGGCACATGCAGCTTCGCCGGATGGTACACGCCATTCTCGTCGTACTCATCGATCGACTTCGGCGGGAACACCGAATAATTGCCATGGTTCACCTCGCCGCAGTCCCAGCGCGCAGTCACCGCGCACGGCAGCGCCGCGCCAGGCGGCAGATAGTGGATCTCGAGCGCGCGCGAGCTGACATCCAGGCCCGCCACGGCCAGCAGGGCAATCACATATTTCATAGCCTTCATGCCAACCATCTTACCCGCGCAGTCCGCGCAGCGAGTGCCACGCGCCACCCCTTACCTCACTTCGGCGGCGTGTACTCGAACATCACCAGGTTGTCGCGGTAGTCGATGTGCATCACCAGCTGAAACAGCGCCGGCGCTCCGATCAGCCCCGACACCTCCATCCCGGAGTCCTTAGAGAGGTCGGTGAGGTCAATGGCGGTCATGCGGGACGCATCCAGGCGCAGCCCCGCAAATGCCAGAGTGAACGTGCCCGCCTCAAAGACCTTCTTCACTTCACCCGAGACGCCGCGGATGTTGTCGTCGTAGTCGCGCGATACTTTGGCCACCTCGCGCGCCGCCTTCGGCGAGATAAGATTGTCCCCCGCTCCGGTGTCCAGCAGAAAAATTTTGTCCTTCCACGCCTTCTCATCCTTGAGTTGCTTCGTCTCCACGATCCCGGTCGGCATCAGCAGCTCATGCCCGCTGCGGTAGATGCGCAGCCACTTCGACATCTCCGGCGCAACATACGGATCGTGCGCCACCACGGCGTCGTCGTCCCCGTCGGCCTTTGCGTCGGGCTTCTTGTCGCCAGGCCGCTCCGGCAGCGGCGCCAGACGCAGTTCATGTTTGGGAAAGTCCAGCGTCACCTGCGAAGAGGTGAAGACGTCCGTGCCGATCAGGCCGTCCGTGTTCAAGGCGTTCCACTTCTCCAGAATCTCCACCGGACAGTTCTTGAACTCAACGCTGCCGATGCGGATGCTGGGAACATGCGCGATCGAGGTCCGTACGCTCCCGTCATCCCCAATGCCGCTCATCTTCGCTGTGTCGTCCCGCACAATCCCAAGGAACATCGCTGCCGAACGCGAGATCGTAATTCCACTCGCTCCCGTGTCGATCTGCAGCCGCCGCCGCTTGCCGTTCAGCTGAACGTCCAGCCCCCAGCCATCGAACTTCGTGGGGCCGTCCAGCAGCATCGCCATCGGCACCGTCGTCTCCTTGGGGGAGTTTTCCGCGATCCGGCAGTCGCCCGTGTGCGATACAGACTCCTTCGCCAACTGCTCTTTCAACCTCTTGCGCTGCTCGTCGGTCTGCTGGTCGCTGTGCTCCGCATAGTCGGCCAGCAGCGCCAGCCGCTCCTTGCGCTGCCGGGTGCTGATCCACCAGCCATGGATGTCGTCGTCCGTAGGGTGCAGCAGATATGCCTGTTCAATCTCCCGCTGCGCTGTCGCGTGAAACCCGGCCAGGCTGTAAACCTCGGCAACGCCGTAGAGCGCCCGCGGATTGCAAGGCTCTATCGTTCTTGCCTTGCTGAACTGCTCAAGCGCGCCGCGCGGGTCGCCCTGCCGCAGCCGCACATCGCCCTCCGCCACCAGCGCCATGGAATCGTTCGGGGCCGCCGTCACCCATGGATCGGCCTCCTTCGCAGCATCGTCCACCTTGTTCTGCTCCAGCAGCGCCCGCACCAACGCCTCATGAATGGTGTCGCTCGCAGGGCTCTTCGCCAGCACATCGCGGAAGATCTTCTCCGCTCCTGCGGCGTCGCGCTTGTTCAGTGTCGTCTCGCCCGCCGTCGGCGGCGTGGAGTCCACCGCACAACGCTTGGTCACCGCAGCTGCCGGCGCCGCGCCCTGCGCTATGGTCTTTACTCCAGAAATCGCCAGGCCCAGCAAGCCCGATAAAAGACCCGCAGCAACTCTTCCTGTCTGCACCATCGCACTCGTCCTTGATCTGTGGTTGGCCGCATCATACCGTTTCCGCCCGCAAATGCAACCTCTTTTCCATCACGCGCACCGCCTCCGCGCTCGCGTCCACCATCACAAAGCGCCGCCCATGCTTCGCCGCCGCCGCACCCGTCGTCCCGCTGCCGGCGAAAAAGTCCAACACCAGGTCATCAGGGTTGGAATGCACGCGCACAATCCGCTCCAGAATCCACAGCGGCTTCTGCGTGGCGTAGCCCGTCTTCTCCTTGCCGGTGGGTGACACGATGGTGTGCCACCACACATCCGTCGGCGTCTTGCCGCGCGCTGCCTTCTCCGCTCCCACCAGCCCCGGAGCCATATATGGAATGCGGTCGCTCTCGCCAAGGTGGAACGTGTAGCGCTCGGGATCGCGCGTGTACCAGAGGATCGTGTCGTGCTTCGCGGGCCAGCGCCGCGTCGCCCGCGCGCCATAGTCGTACGCCCAGATGATCTCGTTCTGGAAGCACGCCCGTCCCGAACCCGGCCCGGCATACGAGAACACCTCGTCCAGCATCACCTTCGCGTAGTGCGCCTCGCGATAGTCGAGATGCAGGAAGAACGAACCTGCCGGCGCGAGCACACGATACGCTTCCTCCACACGCGGCCGCAGGAAGCCAATGAAGTCGTCGAAGCGGTCCGCGTAGCCGCTCTGGCCGAGCTTCTCCGTGCGATATGTGTTGCCGCCAAAGCCCACGCGGTCGCCAGCCGCATCGCGCACCGTCTTCAGCTGGACGCGCGTCTGCCGCTTGCCGGTATTGAACGGTGGGTCGATGTAGATCAACTCGGCCGAACCGCTCGCCATCGCGCGCAGGGCCGCCAGATTGTCGCCGTGCAGAATGCGACCCAGGACTTCCTCTTTCAACACAACCTCATTGTCATTCCGCAGCGTTCGTTCCGCTCGCGGGACGAATGCGAAGGAATCTGCTTCTTCCGCTCATGCATTTACAAACCAGAGTAACCCGCGGCACATGGCGCTTTGCCTCGCGCGCGTCCAAGAGTATTGTTGCCTTTGGCCGATCACTCGTGCGGCCGCCGGTGCCAGAATGGCGAACGCAGCCACCGCAAAGACCCCAACCTCGCACCCAGCGCCCCATCTGCCTTCCGCGGACGCATCCGCTTCCGCCTTCGCCTACGCCATGCTTACCGACCCCGGCCGCGTCCGCCACGGCAATCAGGACGCCTGCGCCGCCGCGCCCGACCACGCCGCCTTTGTCGTCTGCGATGGTGTGGGCGGAGCCGCCGGCGGCGAAGTCGCCAGCCAGCTCGCCGCCGAAACGTTCCTCGAAGCGCTACAGCACTCCGCGGCAAATCTGCCTGCGGAACACCCGCACGCCCGACTGCACCAGGCAATCACCGCCGCGAACAATGCGGTCTTTCAGCGCGCGCAAAAAGTGCGCACTCTGCGCGGCATGGCCACCACGCTGGTCGCCGCGTTGCTGGAGCATGGGACCTCAACGAACAACGGACCACGGACGGCGAACAACTCCTGCCCCATCCTCTGGCTCGCGCACGCCGGCGACAGCCGCGCCTATCTCTTCCGCGCAGAGGCCGATGGCCAGCCCGCCACTCTCCGCCAGCTCACCTGCGACCACTCCCTCGTCGAGGAGCAGGTCCGCGCCGGCCTCCTCAGCCGGCATGACGCGCTCCGCTCTCCCGTGCGCAACGTCATCACACGCGCCATCGGCGCCGCGCCTTCCGTCGAGCCGGAGATCGCGGCACACGAGATTCAGCCCGGCGATCTCTACCTGCTCGCCTCCGACGGCCTCACCCGCGAACTCACCGATCTCGCTATCGCGCGCATCCTGACCGCAGGCGCCGCGATCTGCCCGACCGCCGCCTCCCTCGAAGCGGGGGCCCGCGCTCTGATCGACGCCGCGAACACACACGGCGGCCGTGACAACATCACGGTGCTGCTGCTCGCGTGCAACTGAAGCCGCCGCGTGGGCGGTAAGTGCCTTTGCCGTCTTTGGGTAACAGATCGCCGGGGTATGCGAAGAAGCTGTTGGGGTCAACCGGTTTAAATGGGTTGCGCTGGATGTCGACCAATGCCCTGGGTGAAGGGCGCGCCCAGTTCGAACTTGTCAGGATCATCCGGTGGCCGACGACAGGTTTTGTGGCTGGTCCCGCCCACCCAAGCGAAGCCAGCCTGGATGGGGCACCACCATCGAATGTGTGCCGGTTTCGCAAGTTGCCGACAATATGAGAAGCGTGTTTGTCGAAAAAAATGAGTGCCGCCTTTGCAGCGGCCGGGTCGCCAGCTTACTTTGCGCCCACTCCCTGCAATTGCGCGCGAGCGGCTGCAGACATCGCGTTCAGCAGCACCAGGGCGGAGTCTGGGCAGTTTTGCCTGGCTGCCGTGAACTCGTCCAATGCATGACGGGGATCGTGCATCCGCCTAAGAATGTACGTGCCGCGATACAGGCGGCGAAGAGCGGCAAACTTCTTCAGGTCGAAGCTCCCGTGATAGATGAGGAAGGTCCCGGCGCCGCGGACCTCATCCGGCTTGCCAGCGACAAGCGGAATGTAAGCATCGCTCCATGAGACTGTGAGCGGTTGCACGATCAAGGTACCCGTAAACGCATCCGGAAGAATGGGGGAAAGGTCGGGAGAGAGCATGTCCCCGATAAAAGTGGGCAGTTCCAGGCACGGAAATGGCTTGTGTTCAGGAATTCCCAAAGCGACGGCGCACCCGCCTCCTAAATGCTGCGCCTGCAAATAGGACAGCAGGGCATCGCTTGATTGTCCCCAATCCACATTGGAATCGCCGAGGTAATGGTGGAGATGATTGGGCCCGCCGAAGATTTCATTGGCATAGGAGAGCTGATGGGGAGCCGCGCTCAGCATCGAGACCAGTAAAAAGGCGATCAGCGCCACAGCCACAAGAGCGGATATGCGGGATTTCCTCAATAGAACCGCACCTCCCAATCCGGCGAGAACGACCAGAAACGGAATGACCGGCAGCACATGGCGCACACCGATATTCAACTTCCCCATCATCGCAACTGCAAGGTAGATCGCAGGAAACACAAGAAGCGGCGCTACGATGCCGCCGTACCTCTTCCAGACTGCCGGAATGCAAAGCGCCGCCACGCACAGCACCATCATGGCGATGGCCAACTTGATAGCCAGCGCCATCGGGAAGTAATACCAGAAACCGGTGGGGTGCAGTTGTCCAAAGAAATACGTGGGACGGGAGTCGCTACTGAGGATATCGGTAAGACCTGCGAGGTAAGCCTCGGGAAGCAGCCGATGATGCGCAGCGAATAAAACCGCACTTGCTTTGACAGAATGGTCCATATGCACCGCGGCGAAGGTGGCGGCAAGATCATAGGAAGGCCGCTGTTCATGCGGTAGAGCGCCATAACGGAAGCCGTAAAACGCCCACAGGATTCCCAAGCCGATCACGCACATCAGCACCCACGAGCCGGCGATTCTCCAGTATGAAGCCCGTGATCGGCTGCCCGGCACGATCCGCGCGACCAGCATAGTCGCCAGCAGGATCGCAGGAAGCAGCACAGCGGAGTGCTTGGAAGCGAGGGCCAGCCCCATGGCCAGCGACACGCCTAGCATGCGCAGCCAGGAAGGACGCCGGGTAAATTCAATCGCGGCCCAGACGCTGATGAACATGAAGGCGCTGGCCGCCATGTCGGTGGTAACCAAAGAGCCGTGGGACAGCAGATTGGGCTCGAAGGTGAAGAGCAGAACCCCAACGGCCGCCGCTAGATCGCCGAACCAGCCGCGAGCGGCAAAGAAGACGGCAAGCAGCAGCAGGAGGGGGATTAGGATCAGCACGGACCGCGCCTTCCAAAGAATCTCCGATCCGTAAGGCGACCGGTAGATGGCGATGGCGATCGGCAGGTCCATTTGGCGGCTCTGGATAATCTGCGCGCCGCACTGGCATGGATAGCCGGAGATTTTCCATTGCCGGACGGGGAAGGCTGCCAGCAGTTTCACCAGGGGCGGATGCTCTGGATTGTTAGCGAACTCCCCACATTGCCAATAACGGTAGCCCGCTTGCAGGTGAGTGAGTTCGTCGAAGGTTGTGCTGTTGGCGCGCAGGAAGGCATAGCGAAGCAATGGGAGCGCCACCACGCAGACGATCAGCGCAGACAGGGCAATACGACGTTCCATTCCGCGCGAACAAAAGCAGAATGGTTCGTCTTGGACCTCGGCTGCGGTCCGAGTCATCCGCGGGACCTCCATTTTGGCTTCTCAGTTTCGGGGCCAGTCTACACGCGGCCGCCCCGCTCGTGTTGAATTTCTTAAGCGGCTTCTCCGCCTTTAGGGCACCGGCGACCCGGACGCGACCTCTTTCTATCGCGGGCTTACAGCAGGATCCTGCCTCCTGGGGGACTGAACGTGGGGCTGGGCGCCAGGCTAGTGGTAGCGCGTGCCTTTGGCGCGCATTTCTCGCGCGCAAGTCAGAACGGTTCGTCGTCAGGAGTGAGGCTGAGGAAGTGTTCGCCAGAAGGTTTATTGTCTTGTCTTTACAATGTGATCGCGGAATTGCTCGACCGAAGCGACTGCGACGACCAGAGAGAGAGCTCAGGCATGCCCGAAGAACTTCAGAGACCCAAGCTGCGGCTGACCTGTCCACCCTGCGGGGAGGTCTTTACGGCCGCAGACGAGGACAGCCTGATGGCCATGGCTGTGGAACATGCGCGCAAGTTCCACGATATCGACCTGGTCGATCAGCATGGGCGCGATGAACTCCGCGCGCTGGTGAGGCGCGAGAACAAATCCTACTGGGCCCGTATCGCCCACCTGATTCCGGAAGGACAGGTGAAAACGGTCCTCGACGAGAAGCTATGCGATCGCGAGCGCGAGATTGTCAGTTACGTTGTCCACGGTTTTCCCAACCGCGAGATCGCACACCGGCTCTGCATCAGCGAACGTACGGTGTCGACGCATCTGGTGAACGTTTATGAAAAGCTGAACGTCCACTCACGCGCCGAACTGGCCGCCATCGTCCGCGCCACAGACCGGATCGTCGAAGCGGCCCTGCGCGGCGGCTTGAAGCGGGAGTTCGGGCCTTTCGTGCACAAGACCGGCCCGAACTCGCGATAGGAGGCTGCCGCGCATGCCGTCAATGGCAGGGCGCCGTCTCAAGCAGTTCCATATCGTACTTCTCCACGAGACGTCGAAACGCTTCTGCATCCGGCGGCCGCGAGGGTGCCTGATCGAGCGGAGTGCCGCCCTCGGCGAAGAACTTCTCGAACCCCGGCCGGGAGAACAACAGCAGTAAGCGGGCCGGCTTATCTCCCACCACCAAATACTTGTGCGGCACGTCTTTCGGCGCGTAGAGGAAATCGCCCGCATGTCCGACGACCATTTCGTTGCCGCAGGTCAACTCAATCGTTCCATCCAGAATGTAGAACGCTTCCGCCTCGCCGTGGTGCACGTGCAGCGGAGCGCCGACTCCCGGGGCGTCCGTTACCTCAACGAGGCTGAAGCACGCGTCAGTCGAGCCGGCCCCGGCGATGATGCGGACTTTACCGCCCCGCCCCCATCCGAGCGTTTGCCCCTGACCGGATCGAACGACGACAGCTGCTCCCGAACCGAGCGTTGTATCCAATTGGCCCATGGCCATGATGAATTCCTCCCTTTTGCTGTTGCGGCACTTTGGGCCGCTGAGCAGAACTATACAAAGCAAGGTTCGTCCATCCAATCGAGTGAATGACGTATTTTGGGTGCGGCATATTGCCGTGGATAAACACTTCGCGGGCTCAAGCCTGGATTCGGGCTATCTCCAATGGTCTCGGTCGGTCTATCGTTGGCGAGTCATCCGCAGTTCGGAACTGCACGTCCCCCTTCCTTGCCTCCATCCTCCCTCACGCCGTAGCATCGGAAACGCAGCGGAAGATCAACCCCTTGGGAGAGCGAATGGCGAAGGACCTCTACTTTGAAGATTTCTATGTCGGCCAGCGCTTCGATTCCATCGGCACCTACAAGGTCACTGCGGCCGAGATCAAGGAGTTCGGTGAGAAGTACGATCCGCAGCCATTTCATCTCGATGAGGCTGCCGGCGAAGCATCCTTCTTCCACGGCCTGGCCGCCTCCGGTTGGCTGACCGCGGCGATCGTCATGCGCCTGCGCGTGCTCTCGATCCAGGTTGCCGGCGGCATGATCGGCGCGGGCGTGGAAGAGATGCGCTGGACCGAGCCTGTCCGTCCCGGCGACACCATCCGCACCGAGATTGAAGTCATCGGCGTCCGCCAGTCGCAGCGCCGGCCCGACTACGGCATCGTGCGCACGCGCACGCTGGCCTACAACCAGGACAACAAGGTCGTCGTGCGCTCCACGGTCAACTTCCTCGCGCCGCTTCGGCCCGCCTGAACCATCATGCGCACGATCGGAAGCCGTGAAACCGGGTTGCCCCTCCTTTGCGCGGCGAAAGGTGGGTTGCTTTGGACACTCGCGCTCGCAATCCCCACGCGGCGCAAACCACGCTCGCGCCCGATCTCCACGCAGGAGGCCCGCAGCCGTCCACCATTCCCAACCATGCCGTCACCGCCGTCACGCTGCCTGGCTTTCACCTTCTCGGCACAACCGTCACCGCCACCGGCGCCTGCACTCTGAAGTCCTACAAGGTCGTCTCCGATACCGAGATTCGCATGACGATCGAAGGCGATATCACCATCGACGCCAAAGACGACGGCTGTTTCCTTGACGTCCACAAGGGCGCAAAGAAGACGGGAACCTATGTCGTCGTCGAGCTGACCGAGGCGGAGCAACAGCAGAAAAGTGCGCAGGAAGGCGCCGCCGCGCAGGCCAAAGCTACCGCTTATATGGCCGGCCTCGGCACCCAGTGGACTGTTCGCCACAGCGATGGAGCCACCGAAGTCTTCACCGCACAACCTGCTGATCCAGGTGAGTTGCCCACATTCACCTCATCCGGCGGCCCAACCGCGAAGATCATGACGACGGGAGACGGCACGGTCGTCATCGTCGCCGACTCGTGCATGATGACGGGAACGCTCACTGGCAATCAGGTGAAAGACGGCAAGAGCCAGGGCAACTGCAAACACTCCGGCGCCTGGACCGCGGTGAAGAAATAAAGGCCGGCAGCGCTCCGCCGTCGAACTTCCTCGCGAGCCTTCCATGAAATTTTGCGTTTCCGGCTCTCAAAGGCGGCGTATTGACGCTTATGAGCAGATTCGTGCGGGTTTGCAAAATGAAGCTTGGGCCTTGCAGCAGGCCGTTGCTGCTGACTGTGGGGCTGGGCGCGATCGCACTGCCCGTGGCGGCTGGGCTGTACGGGCAGACGGCGCCTGATCCCCAAACGCCGCCCGCACAGCGGCTATCCGCGCCGGCAGAAAAACTGGAGTTCGATGTCGCATCCATCCGGTTGAGCAAGTCCGGCGCATCGCCTTACTCCAACTTTCCCATCAATGCGGGAACCATGTACAACCCAACCCGGGGCATCTTTTCGTCCATCAATCGGCCGCTGCTCGACTACATCGTCTTCGCGTACAAGATGACGGACAGCGAACGGCAGGACCTGATATCGAAGTTGCCGGCGTGGGCGGTTTCGGATGGGTACGACATCGAAGCGAAGGCGGAGAACCACGATCCGACCAAAGACCAGATGCGGCTGATGATGCAATCTCTGCTCGCGGACCGGTTCAAGCTGGCGGTCCACACAGAGACCCGCCGAGTCTCCATCTCCGCCCTGGTTCTCGTCAAGCCTGGCATCACTGGGCCGCAACTCAAACCACATGTGGCGGAACAATCCTGCTCGACGACAGCCCCGGCCGTCCCTGTCCCGGACGCGACATCGGCGCCGCTGGCCAACCTTCTCGGCGTATGGCCGGCAAGTTGTGGTGGAGTCAATCGAGCCAACTTGGCCCTTTCGCCTGACGTCATTCGTGCCGGCGGGCGCAACCTGAGCATGGAATCGTTTGCCAGCTCCATGAACGGACTTGGCAGACTCGACCGCCCTGTGGTGGACCGGACGGGACTCACTGGCAACTTCGATTTCGTCCTCGAATTCGAGCCTGAGAGCGCAGCCGGCGAGGCCGCCGGCAACTCTCCGTCCGACCGCGAAGGGCCGACGTTCATCGAAGCGCTGAAGGAGCAGCTGGGACTCAAGCTCGAGTCGCAGAAGGGAACGGCAGACTATATCGATGTTGATCATGTAGAGCGTCCAACAGCGAATTGACGATGGTCCGCATTCCTCACTTTCTGGCGCGGTGTCGCATTTATGTGGAGCCGTATCGCACGTAAGCGGGAAAAACGTACCACGCTCGCCACTTCCAGCCGCGAAACCCACAACTTTGCGGCGTATTCTCTTAATTCATGCGCATGACCGTTCTCGCCTCCGGCTCCAAGGGCAACTCGACGGTCGTTGCCACTGCGGATACGCGCATCCTGGTCGATGCGGGCCTCTCCTGCCGCGAGCTGCGCAAGCGCATGGCTGCCGCGGGCGAAGATCCGTGCGCGCTGTCCGCCATCCTCATCACGCATGAGCACCAGGACCACGTCGCCGGCCTCGCCACCATGGCGCGCCGCCTGCGCATCCCGGTGTACTTCACCGAGCCCACGCACCGCGCCTGGGTACGCATGGTTACGCCCCGCTCGACCATGACGTACGCCGAATGGCTCGCGCACGTGCAGCGCGAGAAGGAACTCCGCGCCGCGCAGACCGCAGCAAGTGAATGCACCACTCCACACTCTCAGGAAAGCGTCATCCTGAGCGAAGTAGTCCCGCCCAGCGGGACTGCGCAGTCGAAGGACCCCGAGGGCGTTCACGCCGCCTCAGGGGATCGGACCGTTCTCCCAGAGGTGAAGACCACAGTCACCTTGAATGCCGCTGCCTCCGATCCCGACGAAGACGAAATCGCGGAGACCGAACCGGAAGCCGCCAAACCCGATCCGAGCTTCCTTCCCGCGGTCCAGTACTTCTCCGCCGGCGCACCGTTCACCATCGGCGACATCGCCGTCACGCCGTTCACCATTCCGCACGACGCAGCCGATCCCTGCGGATTCGTCTTCGAGTCGCGCACGGAAAACATCCGCATGGCGGTCGCGACCGATCTCGGCTACGTTCCGCCGAACGTGAAGGCAGCGCTGCGCCGCATGGATGTGATCCTGCTCGAATCGAACCACGACCTGGAGATGCTGCGCGACGGTCCGTATCCATGGTCAGTCAAGCAGCGTGTGCTCTCGCGCGTCGGCCATCTCTCCAACCACGCAGCCGCCGAGTTCCTCTCCCGCGACTACGATGGCGGCGCGCAATACATCGTGCTCGGACACCTTTCAGAGCAGAACAATGCTCCCGAACTTGCCATGATGTCGGCCGAACAGGCAGTCGGCAACCGGATGTCCCTGCTTGGCAACCGCATTCTGCTGGCCCGGCAGGACGCGCCGCTCGCGCCGATCTCGCTGTAACTGCCGCGATGTCTGTAGCTTCGGTGTTCTATGGCGCAGGCAACCTTTGCCATTTCGTCGCCTGTGCGACAGGGGGTTCCGGCAGCATCTTTTCCTGCTTTGCGGCGATCAAATCTTGTAGAATGATGTCTATACCAAGATGCTCGAATTTCCCGCACAAGCCGCGAAGGGCCGCATGAGCGCGCACTGCACCGATCCGCTCATCGGTAACATTCTCGCCGGCTGGCGCTACGATATCTCGCACCTTTCGCCTGCCATGCGCGCCGACTACGACCAGCACCTCACCGACTGCGCGCATTGCCGCCGCCGCCAGCACGTCGCCCGGACCATCGATTTCCTGCTGCTGTCGGTTTCAACGCTCTCCATCGTCGCCTTCCTTCTGGCAACCGCTGTCCTGCACAAGGTTGAGGTGCTGGCCCACTTTGGCAGCAAGTTCCACGGCCACGTGTATCACACGCCGGTCACGATTTCGCTCGAAGCGGTTGCGATTGCCGGCCTCGCGGTATCGATCCTTCTTTGGGTGGTGATCGCATCTATTACTCCGGTCCAGGCGATCCTCACGGATGCAGTACAGCAGCGCCTTCCGCAGTCGGTGCGTGAACGCTGGATGAAGGACGCCGCGTAAGCAGCTTTTAGCGCTTGGCCACTAGCTTTTACCTCGAAGTCACGCTGCAACAGCGACTGGCAATCCCCGTTTCCAATTTGCTTTTTGTCTTAGCTAACGGCTAGAAGCCAAGAGCCAGCAGCTATCTGTTAGCGTAGAGCTACCACCCGATGTCTTCCGCTGCACAAAGTACCGAGGGCGAAGTTCTTTCGCCCGCGTCTGCGCAGGATTATGCCCCGGCGCAGCCGCGCGCGCGTCATCACCGCGACTTCCCGGTCTGGGACC
>DATNEM010000296.1:0-4178 GCA_035552995.1 Acidobacteriaceae bacterium
GCCCCTTCGGTACAGATGCATTGCGGTCCCGACCCAGTGCGCGCTCGATCGAGAGCAGTGCAGCCATCAGATCAACAGGCGCAAGTTCTGTCCCCAGCAGCAACGCAGCGTTCAGAAAGCGCGGCTGATCGGTGTAGCCGACGGGCGCGGTGTCGTGAAAGGACGAGACGGCGCGAACTGTGCCGAGCTGGCGGATGCGGGCGATGGCCTGGCGCAGGTTTGCCTCGCGATCACCAAGGTTTGATCCAAGCGCGATGGCTGCCAGAGGCATGACATCGATTATCGCTGGCAGATCGGAGGAATTGCCCTTGGGCGAATCCCATTCCTCCGCGCGAATGTGGGCTCTGAAATTTGGCTTGACACGTCCGCGGTTCATGTCTAGTTTGTAGGCATGGCGGACCTGCTCGGGACCTTTGAACAGATTGTGCTCCTCGCCGTGCTCGGTTTGGAGAAGGAGGCTTACGGCCGCGCCGTGCTGCGCGATGTGCAGGAGAACTCCTCGAAGGGACGCACGATCTCCGCCGGAGCCGTCTATGCGACGCTGGATCGCCTGGAGGCGAAGGGGCTGCTCTCGTCGCGGCTCGAGCGCGGAACGCCGGAGCGCGGTGGCCTTCCGCGGCGCTTCTACCGGCTGACCGCCGCCGGTGCCTCCGCGCTGACCGAAGCCCGCTTGACGATGGAGAAGGCCTGGAAGGGAAAGCGCTGGCCACTGGAGGTGATGGCATGAATCAAGAGAATGGAAGCAATCGAATCCATCCGCCGGCATGGATGGAGCATCTGCTGCGCAGATTGTTGCCTGCACATGACCGCGATGCTGTCGCCGGCGATCTGCGCGAGGAATTTCATGACCGCGCTGCATCGCACGGCGCAGGCGGTGCAAAATTTTGGTATCTGCGGCAGGCCCTCAGCTTTGCGCCGCGCGGCGTCGGCATCGCGTTGGGCGGCGGCTTCGCATTGCCTCTGCTGTGCGCTTTCACCGGGCTTTGCGGCCTGTGGCTCGGTGCGATGGACCTGCGGCTGCATCATCCCGCAAGTCAGGTTGCCATCGCGACCGCGATCCTGTCTCAGGCGCTGGTCACGGTTGCTGCACTGCGGCTTCGCTATCGATGGCTGCGGTATCTGTCACTGGTCGGCTGCGCCGGGATATTCTACCTGTCTGGAAGAGCGCTCATCGGGCTGCTGCGCGGATATGACTTTGAGGGGTACATCCTGCTGATCGCGTTGTTGCTGGCAGTGCAGTCTGTACTCACCCTCTGCACATTGCCATGGCTGCAGATGCCACCACGCGGGAAGAACGCCTAGGATCTGCAAATCTCGCGCCGGCGCCGGACGACTATGCGTGCGCGGGAATCGTGGTACGCAGCGACGATACGGCTGAATGCGCTCCAGCGGTCTCCACAGTGGAATCGTAGCCAGGGGCAAGCTCCCAGGCGGAGCGGTCTTTCAGCAGACGCTGCACCAGAGCAGTGTGCATCGCGTGTCCTGCGCGCTCAGCGATGACGCGTCCCTGGATGCGCCGGCCGGCGAGTGCAAGGTCGCCAATCAGATCGAGCACTTTGTGGCGCACGAACTCATCCGCAAAACGCAGCGGCGGGTTTTGTACGCCCTGCGCCGTGAGGATGATGGCGCAGTCCGCGGACGCGCCGCGGATGAGGCCCATATCGCGAAGCTTCGCCTCGTCCTCGCGGAAGCCGAAGGTGCGTGCCGGCGCGATCAGGCGCGCATAATCGCCGGCGGCTTCCAGGTCGGTGGAGAAAGCCTCGTAGCCGATGGGGGGCGGAAAGTCGATGGTGTAGTCGACGCCGTAGCCCTTGCCCGGATAGACTCCGATGAACTTGGTGCCTTCGCGTACTTCGACCGGCTTGAGAATGCGCAGGTACTCGCGGCGGCGGCGCTGCTGCTTCAGGCCCACCTGCGCAAATGCCTCGACGTAGGGTAGCGCGGAGCCGTCGAGTATAGGCAGCTCAAGGTTATCGATCTCGACGATGACGTTGTCGACGCCGTAGCCGATGAGTGCCGAGAGCAGATGTTCGGTCGTCGAGATGAGCACGGAGCCGCGCATGAGGCTGGTGGCATAGCTCACCTTAGCGACATTGCGGCCGTTGGCCGGAATCTCGAAGTTCTCAAGGTCCGTCCGGCGAAAGACGATGCCCGAACCAGCGGGCGCCGGAACCAGACGCATGGAGACAGGCGCTCCGGAGTGCAGGCCGATGCCGCGAAAGTCCACTGCGTCACGGATGGTCTGTTCGGGGTGGGCAGTCTGGGACAGGCTGGAAGATCTCCGATCCGGGGAGTGTAAGCATAAGGGTACGACCAGTTCACGACAGCTGTAGTGTGGCAAATTTGCCACAGTATGGATCACCCTATCACCCGTGTTTTCTGGAAATTACGCCAGCAACTGGTGGCGGGGGACCCGTGATCGGCCAGCCTGAGGTACGATTCGGCAGTGAAGAGGAGCACGATGACGGACAACCGGAAGCCGCTAGGGCGCGCGGTCGAAGATCATGCCGGCTGGATGCTGGCGGCGATTCGGCGACTGGTGGAAGCCGAGTCGCCCAGCGACAACAAAGCTGCCGTCGATGCCTGCGGAGAAATGGCCGCCGAGCTCGCTGAGCAGTGCGGCGGCAAGGTAAAGCGCCATCGCCAGCGCGCGTTCGGCGACGTGCTGGAGGTGCGGTGGGGTGACGCCTCGCGCGGGCGATCCGGAAAGACTGGACGAGTGTTGATGCTTGGGCATCTCGATACGGTGTGGCCGCTCGGCACGCTTCAGAAGATGCCTTGGCGCGAGCAGCGTGGCAAAATCTACGGCCCTGGCGTGCTCGACATGAAGGCCGGCGTGGCGATGGCTTTCACCGCGATGCGCGTGCTCGGTGAGCTTGGCGTGCGACAGACAGTCACACTGCTGCTGAACAGCGAGGAGGAGATCGGCAGCCCCATCTCGCGCACGATCACGGAAAAGCTGGCGCGCGAAAGCGACGCGGTGCTGGTGCTGGAGCCGGCACAGCGCCTCGCCTGCAAGACGTCGCGCAAGGGCGTGGGAAATTATCGGATCGAGGTTACAGGTGTCGCATCGCACGCTGGTGTGGACTTCGAGCGAGGGCACTCGGCGGTACTGGAGCTGGCGCGGCTGCTCCACAAGATCGCCGCGTTCACCGATCTGCGCATTGGCCGCACCGTCAACCCCGGCGTGATCGGCGGCGGCACGCGCTCCAACGTAATCGCCGAACATGCCTGGGCGGAGGTCGACGTGCGTATCGCAAAGGCGAGCGACGCAGCCAAGGTAGATCGCATGTTTCGCGCGCTCCGGTGCTCGGACAAACGGTGCTCCGTGAAGATCACCGGCGGCATCAACCGCCCGCCCATGGAGCGCAGCGCCGGAACCGCGCGGCTTTACCAACAGGCGCGCGCCATCGCACACGACCTCGGCTTCACGCTCGACGAGGCCGCTACCGGCGGCGGCTCCGACGGCAACTTCACCGCTGCTCTCGGCGTGCCCACGCTCGACGGCCTGGGCGCAGTCGGCGAAGGCGCGCACGCCGCGCACGAGCACATCGTGGCCGAGCATCTGCTCCCGCGCACAGCCCTGCTGGCGGGACTGATGGCGACTATCTAGCAAGAGGGGAGCACGCAAGATGAAACTGAAGCGAATGGCAGTTCTTTATTTTCTGTTGGCCGGGTGCAAAGGAATTTGCTTTTCCCCAATCATCATTGCGCAGGATGCGAGCGCGGCATATCCTGACCGCCTTCCATACGCATTCAGCAATTTTGTCTGGTGGAGTGATGCTGAGTTAAGGACGGACTTGGCGAAGAAGCTGCCGGGGTTGGCGGATGAGATTCCGCCCACGGTCGCCGCTGAAACTCGAATCAGTCATGCGCTCACATCTCTATTGAGGGAAAGAGGAATCGTCGCGGAAGTCCAGGTTCAGGACCCATCGCAGTTTGCATTTACCGCCCAACGAGTTCCGGAAGCACCGGCACCGGCTATCGTCTTCCGAATTCTTTCCCCTGAGATTGTCGTGGACAAGGTCATGATCTCCGGCGCGCCTGACCAACTTGCAGACAAACTGCAGGACGGCTTGCATGGCAGGGAAGGTCGCGAGTATTCCAGTAGGCAAGACTGGCAACTGAAAATGACCGTTGGGCAATTGCTGGAAACAAACGGCTATCTGGACTCTACA
>DATNEM010000297.1:0-18435 GCA_035552995.1 Acidobacteriaceae bacterium
AAGTAGCGCTCGCCGCTTCCCTGGGCCATTGCGGAGAGCGAGCCCATGCCGCGATAGGCCTTGAAGCTGCGGCCCTGGTACAGGATGGTCTCACCGGGCGATTCATCCACGCCGGCGAAGAGCGAGCCGATCATGACGATGGATGCGCCGGCGGCGATGGCCTTGGTGAGATCGCCGGAGTACTTGATGCCGCCGTCGGCGATGATGGGGATGCCGCGCTTGGATGCGGCGCGCGAGGCCTCCGCGATGGCGGTGATCTGCGGCATGCCCGCGCCGGTGACCATGCGCGTGGTGCAGATCGAACCGGGACCGATGCCGACCTTGACGGCGTCGGCGCCGGCGTCGATCAGTGCCATTGCGCCGTCGTAGCTGGCGACGTTGCCGGCGAGCAGATCGACCTCCGGGAAGCGCTTTTTCACGTCGCTGACTGCTTCGAGCACGCGCGAAGAGTGGCCGTGCGCTGAGTCGATGGCAAGGGCGTCGACGCGGGCTTTGATCAGCTCGGCGGCGCGCTCCAGGTAGTCGCCGGTCGCTCCGATGGCTCCTGCGACGCGAAGGCGGCCCTGCGAGTCCTTGCTCGCGTTGGGATACTTCAGCTTCTTCTGGATGTCCTTGACGGTGATGAGGCCCTTGAGCTCGTAGGCATCGTTGACGACGAGAAGCTTTTCGACGCGGTGTTGATGGAGAATTTCTTCAGCCTGCTCAAGCGTCGTGCCGACGGGGACGGTGATGAGGTTCTTCTTGGTCATCACGTCGTCGATGGGAATGTCGGTGCGGGAGACGAAGCGGAGATCGCGATTGGTCAGGATGCCGACGAGTTTCTGGTTGCGGGTGACAGGGACTCCGGAGATCTTGTAGCGGCGCATGAGCTCGAGCGCGGCGGCGATGGGCTGATCCGGCGAGATGGTGACGGGGTCGACGATCATGCCGGATTCCGAGCGCTTGACCTTGTCGATCTCGCCGGCCTGTTGATCAATGGTGAGGTTGCGATGGACGACTCCCATGCCGCCCTGCTGCGCCATGGCGATGGCGAGGCGCGACTCGGTGACGGTGTCCATGGCAGCGGACATCAGCGGCGTGTTCAGCGTAATGTTGCGCGTGAGCCGGGTCTGCGTGCCGACCTGGGTGGGAACCACCTCGGAGTAGGCAGGCACGAGGAGGACATCGTCGAAGGTCAATGCTTCGGGGAGCGGCGTGGTGATCATTGTTGTCCGTTCGTCGTTGTACGTTATGCGTTGTGAGTTGGCCGGTTTTGGTATACGGCTGGGCCTTGACTGCCTGGACGATGCGGCCGGTTGTGGACTGCGGGTTGAAAGGAACGCCGGATGGCGGGAGTTTCTTCGATTGTAGGGTGACAGAGTTGCGAGGGCAAATCGTGGAGGCAGATTGGAAGTCCTAGAGCCGCTCCAGCCGCGTCGAAGAATCGCCAAACTGGTCCCGCTTTACACCGTAGCGATCCATCAGCGAGAGATACAGGCTGCACATCTTGCGGTTGTCTTCGCTGTCTTTCAGGTAGTTGAGCGTGCGGCCGGTTTCGAGCGTGCCGCCCAATCCGCCGGCCAGCACCACCGGCAAGCGGAAGTTGTCATGCTTGCGTCCGATCCACATGTTCGACAGGAACATCAGGCAGGTATTGTCGAGCACTGTTCCGTCGCCTTCTTTCATACTGTCGAGCTTCGAGGCCAGGTAGGCGTACTGCTCGACGTGGAAGCGCGAGATCCGCTCGTAATCGTCCGAGTTGTTGTTGTGTGACGCGGAGTGATGCCCGTCCTTCACATTCAGGAAGGGGTAGTACAACGCCGACAGGTCGTGCGAGATGATGAACGAAGCCACGCGGGTTTTGTTGGTTTGAAAGGCAAGGGCAATGATGTCGCACATCATCCGGGAGTGCTCCCGCAGATCTTCCGGCAGTCCGTTGGCGGGCCGGTCCATCACGGTAAAAGCCGCGGTGTTTTTGCCTTTCGCCGTATCGTCTGCATTGGCCTTGTCTTTGCGCATGCTTTCGACACGCTTTTCCACTTCGCGCACGCTGGTCAGGTACTCGTCGAGTTTGCCTTTGTCGGTGGAGCTGATGCTCTTGGAGAGGTCCTGGGCGCGTTCCTTCACGCGGTCGAGGATGCTGAGATTCTGCAGGTTGCCACGATTGTCAAAGAGATTGTCCCACGCAAGCGAGGGATACACTTCGATCGGCACCGGCGACTCAGGGCTTTGCCAGGAAAGATGCGAACTGTAGGCGAGCGAAAAGTTCGACTCGTGATAGCCCGTCATAGGCTGGTCGCAGGCCAGCACGATGCTCGATTGCGGCGTCTCCTCACCCACGTGGTTCGCAATCACCTGGTCAATGCTGATGCCGGAATGAATGATCGCGCCCTTTGAAATGTGTGCTCCTGAGAGGAGACTGCCCGTCTGCCCAGGATGGATTCCTTGGCCAGTCAGCGCACTCACATAGAGACCGTCGATCACGTTGATCTTTTGCTTCAGCGGCTCTAACGGTGACAGGGTTTTCGACAGCTTCATATCGGCGCCCTGGCCTTCGGCGCTCCAATGGTCTTCGTTGATGCCGCAACCCAGGAACACGACACCAAAGCGCTTCGGAAATGCGGACGCAGATGGCATATCCGCCCACGCGTGCAGCGACTCGAGGAAAGGCAGCGCGACGGTGCAGCCGGCGCCGCGAAGCACAGCGCGGCGGGAGATGGGGCGCGCGAATCTATTGGTGAATCGAGACATGTTCGTCCGCCTTTCGGGATGCAATCTGCGTTGAGGGCCGCTGCGGTGGTGCGGGCGCCCGCGTGTTGCGGAATTGCGGGCTCAGGACGATAGTTTCAATCATTGAATCGAAACGATCGCCGTTCGCGGCGAGATGGGTCTTCATGGCATCGATGAGCCCTTCGTCTGACAGCTGCAGGGAGCGATCGAGCGAATAACTGAGGAGCTTGCGGCAAAGGTTGTCGATGAACTGGTCCTGCCGATGGTCCTTGATGAAGCTTCGGAGGCCTTCAAAGCCGACACCGTTCACGCCGCCGGGATAGACGACTGCCGTATCCACCGGCCGCCCGGCAAGGTCCTTGGTGCGCACATCGCCAATCGGACCGTACCCTTCGTAAGCCAGACCGAAGGAGTCAAACCGCTGGTGGCAGTTGGCGCAAAAGGGAACTTCGCGATGTTTGGCCAGCATCTCGCGCACGGGAAGATCGGATTTCGACTCATCGCTCGGCAGTTCGGGGACCACTGGAGGAGGCGGAGGAACGGGAATCCCCAGGACCTTTTGCACCACCCAGTTGCCGCGCTTCACCGGGCTGGTGCGCATTCCAGGCGAGTTCTGCGTCATGAATACCGCCATCGGCAAAATGCCGCCGCGGCCGTACTGTCCGGCATCGTCGACACGCACCCAGTGGTCCGTGCCGCCGTCGATACCCGCTATGCCGTAGTGCTTCGCGAGCGTCGGATTGACGAAGGTGTAGTTGCCGTAGAGCAGATCGAGCGCGGAACGATTGTGCTGAATAATGTCTTCGACGAAACGGACCGGCTCATGAAACATGGCTTCTCGCAGGTCGTTGGTGAATTGCGGGAAGCGCATACGATCCACCGAGTTGTTCGTCTCAAACAGGCTGAAGTTCAGCCAATGGCCGGTGAATTCCGTCGCCAGACCGCGTATTCGCGGATCTTTCATCACGCGTTGTGTCTGCGCCAGCAGAACTGCAGGATTTTGAAGATCGTTTGAAGCTGCGTGCCGCAGTAATTCATCATCGGGCATGCTTTCCCAGAGGAGGTAGCTCAAACGGCTTGCCAGCGCATAGCTCGACAGAGGCTTCGAGGGGACCGCGGTCGAGACCCTGCGGACGACTGGTTTGGAAGAGGAAGTCACAAAGCCGCCGGTCGTGTCGAGCCGGTAGAGGAAGTCCGGTTCCATCAGCACGCTGGCAATCGCGTCGCGCATCGCGTCTTCTTCACTCAACTGGTTTTGCGAGCGGAGACGGTGGTAGTAAGCGAGCAAATCTTCTCGCTCGGCCGGCGCAAGTGGCCGACGGTAAGCCCTGGCAGCAAAGTTGACGAGAGCTTCCAGTTGCTTCGGCTCCGCGGCCGCCCGCTCTTTCTCAAGGTTGCGCAGGGTCGCGTTGATACCATCGAAGTGCCATCGGATGGCTTCGGCGGCAACGGGATCGTTATTGGGGTTTGCCGCTGCCTTGGCCAGATACGCGTCACGCATCTTGAAGATCACTTCCGCGTCCGTGAGCGCGTGGTCGGTTGGGCGCGGGTTGCCCTCCTCCACACCTTTGCCGAAGACTTCGCCGCTCTGGTTAAAGTAGAACTGCTCCCACGTGCGCGCGGTGTAATCGGCAATGTAGTCGAACTCATTCCAGAGGCGGTCGAGTTCCTTCTTGCCCTTGTCGTCGAGAATGAGTTGTTGCAACGCGAGGTCGTCGCGGTAATAGCCCATGGTGTTGTGGTATCCGGCGCTTAGGAACCGGCCCTTATCGGTAGAGTCGTCGGGGAAGTAGCGGCCGCGTTCGGTCACATAAAACCCGTCGGGAAAAACGGATGCAAAGCGCGAAAACGCGGCTTCGTAACATGCGCGCTCGGCATGGGGCACGATCAGGTCCGTGTCCTCAGCGCGCGCCCTGGCCGAGAGCGCAGCCCAACGGGGAGCCGCATCCGCGTGCAGCGGAGGATATCTCGGAATCATGGGAACGACAGGCGGCGGATCGTTGTCATTGCGCAGATCTTTGGGATCGCTTTCACGCCTGTGCTCGACGAACTCCTGGAGTTTGTAGTTGTGCAACGGCTCAGATTGTCCGGGCAATCCTGCGACAATTGGCGCGGCAAACTGCATGGCGGTGTGCGTGCGGATTTTCACGACAAAATCCCGCATTGCGACGCACTGTGCTCGCACGGCGTCCGCTTGTGCCGGAGTGGCCTTTCCAGGATTGGGTAGCGCCAGGAACATCTTCTGCAGCTTGAGCACAGGACCCACCGGGTCTTTATCGTGCAGGATCTCCCACACCATCGCCAGGTATTTTGGGCTCAATTTCGCGCCCGCCGCGGTCGTGGCCAACGTCGAGTTGCTCTTCTTGAGGGCCGCGTGGAAGCGGTAGCGCCAGGCAGCCTCGAAGTAGGCAGCGTAGTCAGTTGGCTGCGCCTGGTAAAAGCTCAGAATGCGCTGAATCGCGTATTTATCCCGATCGGTCTCGACCAGCATTGGGTAAGGCGCGAAATCGATCCCATCCGGCTTGAGCACAGCATGGTCCGCCACCTCGCGAGCCGCCTTCAGGTATTTGTTAAGCAGTACCGGCGACATGGTGAGGGATTCGCCCGAATTGGCAAAACCGGCCTGGTTCGCCGGATCGACGGGAAACTCCCTTGCGACCTTCATGTCCGTTCCGGTCAGGTCGCGAATCGTGTAATCGTATTCGGCGTTGCTGAGCCTGCGAGTCAACACGATGCCGGGGTCGCCGGCGGTTCGCCTGATCTCTTCGGCGCGCACGGCGCCAACCCAATCGACGATCTGCTGCACCTCCGCAGCTGACGGAGCAGGCATTGGCTTAGGCGGCATCTCCTGCTTTTGCAGCCTTTCGGAGAGCAGTGCCCACCGGGCAAAATCGTCTTTCACCATGTCGACGGTCAGGTACGATTTGAGGTCGAACTGCGCTGGAGCGTTTTTGCCGCTATGGCAGCTCACGCAGTACTTCCCTACAAACGGCTTGACCGTTTGGTCGAATTGCCGATCGACATTGGCAGCAGGGGGAGCGGCAGCCGCGATACCCGGGCCCAAAAGCGAAAAACCGAGCAGAAAAGGTCGAAAGTTCATTCCAGGAGCGACCCTCACACAGCGTTTACTTGGACGGTCAGTTAAGCATGGAAGTGCAGGGGATAGCCTGCCGTCGCAATCCTTTCGCAGCCTTTTCGGATAAAAGCGTAGTCTCCCAAGAATTGACTCGTCAATGGGTAGGTAAATGGTCCGCGACACAGGGCCGACGAATCATCTCCTGATCGCTTCATCTTTCGGGTTGGTTGCCATGCCTTCGGTAGATGGGATGAAAATGGTGGGCCCGGACGACGTAATGCCCGATCATCCATCCGGCGGCTGAGCCCAGAAGAGCGTCGGTGGGGAAATGCCGTTCCGCGAGAACGCGGGTCAACGCGGTCGCGGTCGCGCCGGTGTAAAGGCCAGCCTGCTTCCAGGGTGACGGATACTCGGCAGCCATAGCCGCCGCTGCGGACCACGCCAGAATGCAATGACCGGAGATAAACGCGGAGTCCGTGCCAGCCGAGGTCTGATAGAACTTGCCGGAGTAATCCGGCGGGGTTGGCCGTTGACGGAACGTCGCGAGCTTTACGATGGTGTCGAATATCTCAGCATCCACCTGCGATTCGCCGGAGAGCAGGCCGGTTTCGCGGAGATGGTCGTTGTGGCCAAAGAGGCCCGCTCCATACATCGTCACCGATCCGGCGACATAGCTGTAGAGCAGATCGTACGAAACGTTGTCGTTCGCATTGTTGAAGCCGGGATTGTGACTGACGATGTCCTTGGCAACGTGCGTGTCCTGCGACAATGCGACCCCGGCCGCAAGCGCGAGTGGAGGCATCCATCGCAGTTCCCCGCGACGGATGTAGACCGGCGACGTAAACATGCGATACGTGTCGCCGACAATGTTCAGCGGCATCTGTTTGAGTGCGACCTGCGGGTGCGGAATATCTTCGAGTGGGATCTGCCCCTGGCCATGCGGCTTGGCTGTAATGACAGACGAAGGCGCGTTGGGCAGATTGGCCTGCGTGGCAGGGTTCGTCTGCACTTGCGGCGCCTCCTGCGGCTTGGCAGGCGTCTCCGGCTGCGTTGAGCTCTGGGCCGGGTTTTGTGCTGGCGCGTCTTGTCCCCGAAGTGAGGGTGCACATATCAAGAGGCCTGAAAACATCACGGCTGAGGCCAAAATTGGCGACCCCACGGTCTTGCAGCGTCCCGCGCAGGAAAAGGCCTTGGCTATCGGGTTCATCTTTTTGTATCCCTGGTCAGCGAGAGTGCGCGTCATGTGTCAGCAACCAGCCTATTCGCAGAAACTTAACAAAGGCTTAAGCTTGAAATGCGTCGTCGATCCGATGAAGCTACTTGTTGCCCTCGGTAAATTATCCGGCCCTCCTTGGAATTTCAATCTTCATGCGATCCGCGGGTTTCCCTTCCATTTCGTATATGGAGGGCTAAAGTCATAGCGGATCGACGGCTCAGAGAGGTCGCGACGGCTCGAAGAGAAGATGGCGTCGCCCTGCTGGATGAGATAGTCCGCCGTCCGCGCAGCCAGCGCTTGAATGGTGAGTCCGGGATTCGCGGACCCCTGCGTGGGCAGAATGCTCCCGTCACAGATGAAAAGGTTTGGAATGTCGTGGGTGCGGCCAAAACGGTCGACCACCGACGTCGCGGGATCGTTGCCCATGCGCGCCGCGCCCACCAGGTGAGCGAAGCGCGATTCCTGCACCACCTGCGTCGCGCCCGCGGCCCACAGGACATTCATCACCTTTCGTTTCCCGAACTCGATCAGCTTCCTGTCATTTTCATGCAGGTTGAACGTCACCTTCGCGACGCGCAGGCCGAACCTGTCTTTCTCCTCGGCCAGTTCCACACGATTGTCTTCCCATGGAAGAATCTCGCCCAGCACGCCCAGCGTGGCCCAGTGGTTGTAGTCCATCATTACGCGGCGCATCCCCCATCCCCATGCACCCATCGCGGCCATCATCTGCTTGGCAAATGCGACAGGCAGCGGACCGACCGTCTGGATTGCGAAGCCGCGGGCGAAGTCACGCCGCCTGTCCGTCTCATAGAACTCTTCCGAAAGCGCATGCGCAGGGGGAGCCTTGTAGAGCCGGATCAGTTCGTCAAACCTGCCTGCAACAACGTTTCCGGCCTGTGCCATCAGATATTTCCCCAATGTTCCGCTGGAGTTCGCCAAGCCATGGCGATGACCGGGGCACGCAGAGTTCAGGAGCAGCCGCGGCGTCTCGATCGCATAACCGGAGACGATGACGGCGCGCGCGCGCTGAAAATGCTCGTTCCCTTCTCTATCAAAATAAGTTACGCCATCCACACGCCCGTCATCCCGCAGACTGACGCGCGCGGCCATGGAATGCGCGCGAATCTCCGCGCCGTGTGTAATGGCATCGGGGACATGCGTGATGAGGGTGCTTGCCTTCGCGCCCACTTTGCAGCCCTGAATGCAGAACCCACGGTAAATGCAGTGCGGGCGATCGCCATGAGAAGCGGAAAGGATCGCGACGGGGCCGCCCGCAACCGTGCGGATTCCCAGTTTCGTGCAGCCGCGGACAAGAATGTCTCCCACTCCCCCGAGCGGATGCGGGCCGTAGGGATGTCCGTGCGGATCGCCCCACGGAAACCACGCGGGCCCCGCAACTGGAATCTCCCGTTCCAGCAGCTCGTAGTAAGGCTTCAGGTCCCAATACGAGATAGGCCAGTCCGCGCCGACGCCATCCTCCGAGTAGACCCGAAAATCCGACGGATGAAATCGCGGAGTGAACGCCGCCCAGTGTACGGACCCGCCGCCAACGCCTTTGCCGCTGTTGTTTTCGCCCAGCGCAAGAGGGTCCGTGCCGCCGATGATGCGAAGGTCGTTCCAATAGAGTTCGTGAGATCCCTTTTCGTCGCTCACCCAGTCTTTCTCTGTGTCCCAGAACGGACCGGCCTCAAGCCCAACCACGCGGAAGCCTGCCCGCGCCAGCCGCTGCACCAGCACCCCGCCCGCGGAGCCCACACCCACGACGCAGTAATCCACGACTTCATCGTCGCGAAACTTCCGCATAGGCCGTGGGAGCGTTTGCATCGCTCCAAGCCGGTGTTCGTCGTGGCCGTGGAACATCACCACTTCTTGCTCCACTCGCGCCGGTCGTCTTCAGTAAAGTCGGATACGGAATCCGCCGGAGCGCTCCATTCATAGCGCGTTTCGTCGCTCTCCCACGGCTCGGGCATCCCATTTTCCAGACGCATATAGCCACGCGGATATGCAGGTCCTCCAAAGCCAACCTCATCCCACGCCCATGGATGGGAGTAGTACGCGGCAACGCAATCGCCCAGCAACATGGCCCAGAACCGCTTGACCGGCATCCGTCCCCACACAGTGTGCTCCGGGTCGGGCTTTTCATCGTGGAGCGATTTGAGAAGTAGCTCTTGCCTGTGCACGCTCAACGCGACGAAGCTCTGTCCGAATCTCTGTTGCGCCATCTCGGCGATAGCGGCTAGACCGAGCCGGTACGCCTCCTGATCCGAGGGCATATCTTCATAGCGGTATCCGTTGATCGATTTGTTGAACAACCGTTCGTCGATTGCAGGAAGGACTGGGATCGTGTGATCTTCATCGCGATCATCCTGCGGCATTACGCGGTCGATGATGGTTTGCAGCAGAGCCGCTTCCTGCTGTGAGAAAAAGCGCACTGCAGGTGGACGCTCGACGCGCTCGGTTACGACCTGACGTGTGGCCTCATCCCATGTCTTCTTCTGCGCAAGCGTGCTGAAGTCCGGATAATAACCGGGTTGAGCAAGCCCACTTATCTCGCCGCCCGTCGCGCGGTACGGGAAGGACCGTTTCATGCTTTGTTCTCCCTGCGCAACACGCTTGCCAGCAGGCCCAAAAAACCGCACGCGGCAAAGAGCAGTGGCGCGAAGACGGGCGGCCCATAGAGCGTGTTGTACAGCGGCTTTTTCATCCCACCCGGCCTGCGTGCGATCCCGCGTGCATGGTAGTAAAACCCAACCGCGCCATCCGCAAGACACAGCGCCGAGACTGCGGGTAGAGCGGTGTTGGCAATGCTCTCACTGGCGATGGCGCCGAGAGCCGCAGTCATCTGCAGCGGCGCCAGAGCAACCGGAGTCCATTGCGCCATGTAACGAAAGTTCGATTTGTAGTGGGAGTACAGCGCTTCAAACCCGCTGACGAACGCCCACAGCGCAGTCACGGCGGAAAGATGCTTCTGAAATCGTCCGTGCCGAAGATGGTTGCGCCATCCCCCTCGCTTTTGCGCAGCGGACTTCAGGGCCTCGGCCACGCGCGCCAGTGCAGGCTCATCCTCGCGCCGCAGATACGAGGCCATCAGGCCGAGATATGCGCTGGTGCCAAACAGCAGTGGCGCAAAGATAGGTGGCCCCATCACGATGTTGGTTACCGGTAAGCTCCATCCGCCCGGCTTGCGCGCGATGCCGCGCACATGGAAGAAGAAGCCGATCACACCATCGGCGAGTGTGATGATACTCACCCAACGCAGCAGCACGCGCCCGGCCCAGCGGTTGAAGAAGCCGAGCAAGCCGGCTCCCGCGAGTAGCCCGCTCAGCACCACCGGCGTGTACATCACAGGGTTGCTGTAGCTGCCTTTGTAATGCTCGTAGCCAACCTCCAGACCGCTCGCCACACTCGTCGCGGCGACCACTAAGGACAAGCTGCGCTGGAACCTGCCCTGCTGAATCCGATCGACAGTCAAGGCGGCTGCATCGCCCAAAAGCGCCGGCAGGTTTTGCTTGGAAGCACCTCGAATTGTTGCAGCAAGGTTGAAGCTCATCGTCTTCCTATCGGCTTGTGCGCAATCCAATTCATGCCGCAAACCTCCCAGCGTCGCTGCGCTTGAAGCAAAGCCCTAGTCCGACGCGCGATCTGTCCGGCTGGAGCTTTCCATTCTTGCCGGGTGCGATAAACCCATCGAACAGCATCTGTTCGATGCGCGCGTGGTCATGGAAATATTCGATATTCCGCAGCCCCGGAACGGCGCAACCAACGTGCATGTGCAGCGAAGGCGCGCAGTGCGCCGAGAGCGGCATTCCAAAGCTCGACGCAACCGCTGCACCCTGCAAAAACCCCGTGAATCCCCGGCACCGCGTCGCATCCATCTGCAGGACATCCACCGCTTCGGCATCCAGCATCCTCCGGAAATAGAGGGGATCGTAGCCATACTCGCCTGCTGCAATGTCCATCCCCAAAGGAGCCGTGTCGCGCACGCGGCGCATGTCCGCGAGCCGGTCTGAACTCACCGGCTCCTCGAACCAGCTCACGCGATCTTCCGCAAATTGCGCCGCGAAAGTGATCGCCTGCCTGGGCGTAAAGGCGCCGTTAGCATCGACGAAAAGCGCAACGTCACCTCCGATGGCTTCGCGCGCGATGTGAACCCGCCGCGGGTCCGCATTCGGATGCGATCCAATTTTGATCTTTACGGACCTGAGCCCGGCCTCCGCCCACTGCGACAATTGCTTCGTCATCTGATCATCGCTGTAAGAAGTGAACCCGCCACTGCCGTACGCTTCGACTGCCGTCCGAGCGGCACCGAGAAGCTGCACCACGGAGCAATTGAGCAACTTCGCCTTCGCATCCCACAGTGCAATATCCAGCGCGGAAATTGCCATCGCGCAAATTCCGCGACTCCCGTCATTGCGTACCGCCGCCACCATCGATTGATGCAGCCGCGGGATATCGAAGGGGGAGTGCGTCAGGAGGCATTGTTCCACCAGCCGCTTCGCCACAACCGCAGTCGCAGCGTTGCCATACGTATAACCCAGGCCGCACTCGTCACCGCAATGCAGCTCCGCAACGATGAGTGTCGTCGAATTCCAGCTGAAAGTGCCGTCCGCCTCAGGCGCGTCCGTCGGAATGGTGTAGGCCCGTACATCCACGTCGCGAATCGCGGCCTCGGTGGTTCCCATGTGCTGCCCATCCTTCTGGAGCCATGCGCTCAAACCAGTTCGCGTACCTTGTCATGGGCGTTTGTCAGGATGATCTTCGAGCGGTTCGGCTCGCCGCGCGCCAACGCTTCTGCCAGCTTGAGCGCCTGTCCCACCTTGACCTTCGCAGGCATCGGCGGCGTGAACTGATCGACGACTGCCTCAATCAGCACCGGCTCACGGCGCCCGATGACGCTATCCAACTGCGCACCGCAGGTGGCAGCATCGTCAATCTGGATCGCGTCGATCCCCGCTCCTCTGGCAATCGTCACGAAATCCGCGGGATAAAGATCGCAGGCAAACTCAGGATTGCCGAGAAAGACCATCTGCTCCCACTTAATCTGGCCAAGCGTGTTGTTCTTGATGACGATGATCTTGATATTCAATTTGTAAGCAGCAACCGTAATCAGTTCGCCCAGCAGCATACTCAGGCCGCCGTCGCCGATGATGCAGAAGACCGGACGGTCCGGATAAGCAACTGCAGCAGCGATGGCATAGGGCAGGCCGCACGCCATGGTGGCGAGATTGCCGGAGCAGCTGTGTTTCTGGCCCCGCAGCGCAGGAACATAACGCGCCCACCACGTGGTGATCGTTCCCGAGTCCGAAGTAACAATGGCGTTCGTGGGAATTCGCTTGCCCAGCTCCCACCCAACCACCTGGGGCTTCATCGGCTTGTCATCGCGCGTGCCGCGTTCCTCCATCAGCTTCTGCCACTCTGCTTTGCCCTTTTGCGCCTTTTCCAGAAACGCCTTGTCGTGCTTCTCCAACAGCGGGATCAAAGAACGCAGGCAACACTTGGAGTCGCCAACCAGGCCCACATCCGCGGGATGCCGCAGGCTGATCCGCTGGGGGTCGATGTCGATCTGCACGCATTTCACGGAGCCGGGTTCCGGCAGGAACTCGATGTAGGGGAACGAGGTCCCGATCATGAAGAACGTGTCGCAATCCTCCAAGGCGTCCTGCGAAGGCTCCGTTCCCAGCAACCCGATGCCGCCCGTTGTATATGGACTGTCATCCGGAACCGCGGCCTTGCCCAGCAGTGCCTTTATGATGGGCGCTCCAAGAATTTCTGCAACCTCTTCCAGTTCCTGGGTCGCATGGAGAGCGCCTTGTCCCGCGAGAATGGCGATTTTCTTTCCGCGATTCAGAATGTCCGCCGCGTGCTCCAGTTCAACACGCGAAGGCAACTGCTCAAAATATGCGGGCACCGCAGAGGTGTGATGGATCGGATTGCGCTCCGTTCGTCCCTTCTTAATCTCCTGCGTCTGGACATCCACGGGAATCGTAATGTGAGACACGCTGCGCGAAGTCAGCGCACAGCGGACGGCAAGATCAACCAAGCTCTCCATGTGCGCCCCGTTCATCACGCGTTCATTGAACTGGGCCACGTCCATAAAAAGCTTGTCCAGCTCCACGTCCTGCTGCGTAAATGTCCCGATCAGGTCGCTGTGCTGGAGCCCAGTGATCGCCAGAACCGGCGCGTGGTCCATCTTCGCGTCGTACAGCCCATTCAAAAGATGGATGCCGCCCGGGCCGGAGGTGGCGATGCACACGCCCAGCCGGCCTGTGAACTTGGCATACGCGCACGCCATAAAAGCTGCGGCTTCTTCATGGCGGACATGGATGAATCGGATCTTCTCTTTGCGCTTGCGCAGAGCTTCGAACACTCCGTTAATCCCGTCCCCGGGCAACCCAAAGATCGTGTCCACGCCCCACGCGAGCAAACGCTCTACCAGAACATCCGATGCATCCATTATGGAAACCCTCTCGCGCACGGCACCCGTCCCGTTTTTCGCGACATCTCCTAGGACGCCTGTTCACACGTGTGGGTTTGTCTACATGGTTGGCGATCGACTCCCCGGCGCGGCCCGGCATCTCTATAGCTAAACAGGCGAGGCGCGGGAGTCCTCGGGGAGATGAGAATGCAACACGCGAAGGTAGTCGTCATCACAGGAGCTTCCGCAGGACTTGGCCGCGCGATCGCTCATGAATTTGCAACTGCGGGAATGGCCGTCGGGCTTATCTCGCGCGATCGCCTTGCCCTCGAGGCGACCGCGGCAGAAGTCGACCGTTTGGGCGGTCGCGCCGCTTCCTTCGTCGCAGATGTGAGCGAGTCTGCTGCGGTCGAATCCGCAGCCGCCTTCTTCGAAGAACAACTCGGCCCGATCGACATCTGGGTCAACAACGCGATGGTCTCCGTCTTTTCACCCATCGCGCAAATGAATGCCCAGGACTTTCGCCGCGTCACGGAGGTCAACTATCTCGGTTATGTTCATGGAACTCTCTCCGCGCTGAAGCGTATGCTGCCACGCAACCGGGGATGCATCATCCAGGTCGGTTCCGCGCTGGCATATCGCAGCATCCCCCTCCAGTCCGCCTATTGCGCCACCAAACATGCCATCGTTGGCTTCACGGACTCGCTGCGTTGTGAACTGCTGCACGACAAAAGCGATGTCAAGGTGTCCGTCGTGCACATGCCCGCGATGAACACGCCGCAGTTCACCTGGGTAAAAAATCATCTCGGCAGAAAACCGCAGCCGGTGCCGCCGATCTACCAACCTGAGGTCGGCGCACGCATGGTCGCGCAAGCCGCACTGACGCGTTCACCGCACCGCGAGTACTGGGTCGGCGGATCGACCGTCAAGGCAATCGTCGCGCAGAAACTTATCCCCGGACTGCTCGATCGCTACCTCGCAAGAAATGGCTACGAGTCTCAGCTGCTCGACGCACCCGATCCTCCAGATCGCCCGAACAACCTGTGCCAAGCGGTCAACAGCGGCTACGGGGCGCACGGCCCGTTTGACAGCAGGTCGCTACCCTTCAGCCTGGAGGCTACCGTCACCCGCAACTTCTGCCGCATCGCCGCTGCCTGCGGCTTCGTCGCCGGAATAATTGCCGTCAAAAAGCTACGCGCCTAAGCCCCGAAATCCAAGCCTCTGGATCGCTGCCATGCATAGAATGATCGTGGCTCTGCCATGGCTGTCCCACGGATCGCACCCGGCCCTCTAATTCGCACTGTCGCCCACGGACGCTTTCTTCCCGTGCTGGCGCTCGTCTGCTTCT
Organism: Acidobacteriaceae bacterium; assembly: GCA_035552995.1. GTDB lineage: Bacteria > Acidobacteriota > Terriglobia > Terriglobales > Acidobacteriaceae > Edaphobacter. The sequence goes on from DATNEM010000297.1 coordinate 14,765, forward strand.
GCCCGTCAGCACGCGCCGCGCCGGACAATGTTCTGATTCCTCGTGCCCTCGCGCAGGCGCTTCATGGGACACGGGCTTCAGGAGTAGTCCTCGACGCTCGGACTGGCGCGATCCTGGCATCATCCCGCACAAACCCGCGCTCCACACCCGGCTCAGCGCTCAAACCATTGCTGCTGGAGTATGCCCTGGAGCACCAGATCGTCCATCCTGAGACACAGGTCTACTGCGCGCGGAATCTGCGTGTAGGCAACCGCGTACTGCGCTGCACTCATCCCGCGGACCAACCCGTATTCAACGCAGAGCGCGCGCTGGCAGAATCCTGCAACACCTGGTTTGCCGCCATGGCGCAGCGGTTCACCGGGCCACAACTCGAGGCCGCACTCGAACGCTCACACCTGCAACATGCGCCGATGAACGATGCATCGGTAGAACAGCGGCAGATCGCCGTGCTGGGCCTGGGCGGCGTAACCGTAACGCCGTTGGAGCTCGCGCAAGCCTACCGCGAAATGTTGGCGCGCAGCCCGCCGGACGGCGTCGTCGCACGCGGGCTGAAAGAATCCGTCGACTACGGCATGGCGAACCCCGCGGCCGTGCCCGGCGTCGCGATACTGGGCAAGACCGGCACGGCGAGCGACACCGGTGAAACATGGACACACGGCTGGTTCGCCGGCGCAATTCGCGGACAACTTGTTCTGGTCATCTATGTTCCACATGGCGACGGAGGAACATCCGCCCGCCTGGCACAGACGTTTTTTCGCATGATCGCCCAGCAACCTCACAAAGAAAGACCGGCGCCGTGATCCGACAAATATTTCTTGTCGCGTTGATCGGCATGGCTCCCATTCATGTCGCTGCCGCCGAAGATGGCGGAGGCCGCGATATAGCCGTAGCACTGTTCTCTACGCACAGTGTGCATTCCGTCACGCTGACTCCGCTCGGGGGAAATGCATGGACTGCGCACTGCGCAACCTGCGCCCATCAGCCATTGACCGCGCCCTTGCACTTCGCGGACGCCGTCGACATCTTTGTCGGCGGAACGCTGCGAATCACGGACGATGCCGGCGATTCCCGCACTGCGACAGGACGATGGCGGGTCAGATCCGCTGCCTCCCAAATAGATATCGTCCTCACCATGCCGAGCGAGCGCTATGTCTCAGCCGTGCTGAATGCCGAGGCCTCTGCCCGTGAACCGCGCGAATCCCTGCGTGCCCTCGCAATCCTGGTGCGTACCTATGCACTCAACGGCAGGCACTACAGCCCAGCGCCGGGACATCTTGCCGCGGACCTGTGCGACAGCACCCAATGCCAGGCGATCCGCCTCCTGCCGCCATCGCAGGCAGTAGAAGATGCAGTCGCCTCTACTGCGGGCGAGACGCTTTGGTTTGGCGACCGCCGCGCCGAGGTCTTCTTCAGCCAGCACTGCGGAGGCATGACCGAAGATGCGAGCGCAGCATGGCCCGGACATCCGGCGGTACCTTATCTGCGCAGTCATTCCGATCTCTACTGCCTGAAACGCGGTTCTGCTGCCTGGCATGCTGAGGTCCCGCTCACCACGCTTCAGGCAATCGCGCGCATAGAAGGATGGAAACTTCCTACGGATGTGATTGCCGCAAGCGTAAGCACGCGCGGCACCTCACAGCGCGCGCTGCGCATCACCTTCCGCGGCGCTGGCGGCGAGTCAGCCGTAGTCTCCGCGAATGCCCTTCGCTTCGGCATCGGCCGCGCCGTCGGATGGGATGAGGTGCGCAGCGACGCCTTCGACCTCGCCGTACGCAACGACGCGCTGATCTTCGAGGGCCGTGGCCATGGGCATGGCGTAGGCCTCTGCCAGGCCGGCGCGGCAGAGATGGCGACGGAAGGCCACACCGCAAGCGAAATTCTTGCGTTTTATTTTCCCGGAACGGCGACGCGAATCGTTCCCGGCGACAATGGGTGGCAAGAGACTCGCGTCGGCACAATCGCGGTCCGCGCCACACACCCTCTGCCCGCACAACTTCAAAGCGCCATTCCGCAAACATGGATCGAAGCTCAGAGCCGTTTTGCCGCTCGACAGCCCATCGCACCCGAAGTCATATTCGCGCCGAGCACGGAGATCTTTCGCCAGATGACTGCGCAGCCCGGATGGGCCCTCGCCAGCACACGCGACAAAACGATCGTCCTGCAGCCGGATAGCGTTTTATTCGCAAACGGCCGCGACCTGCACACAACGTTGCTGCATGAGATGCTGCACGTACTTGTTGAATCCGAGTGCAACGCACGCACACCACTATGGCTGCGCGAAGGGATGGTCGAGGCTTTGGCCCAACCCCAAACCATTCCCACCGCGAGTGAACGCGCAGCAGTACTCAGACCACGCGACATCGATCGTTCGCTCCAGAATGCCGCCTCGCTCGCCGAAGCAAATCGCGCTCATCGCGCAGCAGGAGACCGCGTCCGTGCGCTGCTCGCGCGTTATGGATTGCCCGCCGTACGCGGCTGGCTCTCCTCTGGAATTCCCGCCCGCGCTGCCTGAGCCTCGTCGCTCACGACGTCCCTGCAGCACGCTGCAATGGCGCAAAGCAGAAGGCACAACACCACCGCGTCGAACAGGATCGCTGTACCCAACCGCAGAATCAAGCTCGCCATCTCGCGGCGCAGGCCATGTCCGGGCGTCCAGTTGATTAAGGAAGCGGTAACAGTCGAAGCCGCGAATGCGCCCGCAATCAGAACGATCCAATAAACCCCGGACCGCAGCACGCGTCCAATGGCGCCCAGCGGTCGCGCGCTTCCCGCGCCACACACAATGCCTGCTGCAAGCAGGCCTGTGCCAACCCACGTCAGCGTGTCCCACATCCAGCCCAGCCACAACGCGATGCGCTCATAGGTGAAGAAGTATCGAAGCTGATGAGGCAGGCGTGAGTTGTAATATCCAGCTCGCGTTGCGTCGTCGCTGCGCAAATGATCCAACACGGCGCTCCATCCAAACCATAACGCCGCACCACCAACTAGAAGCCCCGTCGCCAGCAGCAATCGTCGCAGCGTACCCCGGCGTCCGCAGAGCCGTAGAAAAATTGCGCTCTCTCCAATGCCCGCGACACCAATCGTCAGCAATGCGAGCACGACGCTGGCCGCCACTTCAAGCGCGCTTGCATCCGGCACTCGCAGCCACACCACGAACAGCACAAACACACAGATAGCAACCTCGATCTGCCCCACGACCGAACGCACGTTGAAGAGTGCGAACGTTTCCCGCCAGCCCGCCTTCCTGCGATCGCTCATTGCGCACCTCCCGCCGCCACAGGTTCAGGCACATCGAGGTGCAACGCGTCGCTGGTCGCCTGCACGCCGTGTTGATACATCGGTTCCACACGCGCCGGACTGATCTGGAAGCTTCCCGGGTTCACCACCCGCACCAGATAAAAGATCTCCTGCCTGCCCGTGAAGTCGTCGGCGAAGAAAACTGCCTTGTCATCGCGGAACTCGCGGCGTGTGAACCAGTCATACCACCCGCCCGGGCGATGGTCGATCTCATAGCTGCCTTCGTTCTGGACAAATTCCGTGCCCGCCGGGATCGGATCTTCGAGCATCAGATAGCGCATCGGCGAACCGTTGATCGCCTCATGCACCGCGAGCACATCGCCGATCTCAGCCTTCCCGCTGATCGGCTGCAGCGTGTAAACGACACGGCCGTC
>DATNEM010000298.1:0-5606 GCA_035552995.1 Acidobacteriaceae bacterium
CAGGTCCCCACGCAACTGCGGATCATCCTCACCCATCTTCTTTGCGGCGCGCATTTCTTCGAGCTGCATGTTCAGCTCAAAGGCCTCTTCGAGCAGGTCTTCGGGGACGACCTGCTTCTTTGTCGTGCCAGCGGCTTTGGCCGCGTCGGTTGCCGCACGGGACTGCTCTTCAAGCTCGATGCCTTCGAGCTTCAGAAGATACTCGGTGCGGGCGATGGGGTCGCGCAGGGTGCGATACGCATCGTTCAGCCGCGAAGATTCAGCAAGCGCAGCCTCCTGCTCGGCCGCGGGACGCGCGGCAAAGCGGTCCGGATGCAGTTTGCGGCTGAGCGCGTAGAAGGATTTCTCCAACGCAGCGGTGTCGATAACCAAATGCTGCGGGAGCGAGAAGATGGAGAAGCAGGTGTCCATTGGCTTGTTCTTGTTAGATGGGTGCGCGTTCGACCGAGCAGATGAAATGAATTCCAGGAATCGTTAGTTTGTGCAGCGATGTGTCGTTGGTGATAAAGAGTTCGACCCCAGCGGCTGCAGCGGTACTGAGTTGCATTGCATCTGCCGGCCGGATCGACGGATTCAAACGTAACCGTGCAAAAATATCCGCGGCACTTTCGTTAAATGGGAGGACATCGCTGGATTGACGAACCAGATCGCGCAGTCGCTGGGCCAAGGCCGTGTTGCCGGAGCGCAAGGGCTTGACCTGCACTTCGGCTAAGGTCATGGCGGAGGTCAAGAGAGTGTCTTTTCGTTGCAACATACGCTGGCGGAGTGCTCTGGTCGGCGGCTCGAATTGAGGATGAGCTTCAAACAAGTAGATGTAGGGGTTCGTGTCCCAGAATATCCGGCTCATTCCATCCGCCAATCACGAAGCTCAGCGATGTATTCATCAGCGTGCTGGTCGGCCCATATCTCCCGACCGGCGCCGATGGCAGCGAGCAACGGATCTTCTTCAGAGCTTGGAGCGTTCCACACTTTTTCGTACCAATCCTTCAGAGATTGAAACTGCGTCGGCAGCTTTTCCCAGTCAGGATGCGTTCTGCCTCCGCGGCGGCCGTCATCCACTTTGTCCCCCTCGCGAAACAATCGACGATTTCCCCTGCCGGTCGCAGTTAGCATGCACGCACGATTTGGCTGAGGCGGCCGATTTGCAACGCAGTGTTGATTGACATGTTGCCAAATACTCTTTGACACACCCTTTGTGAGCCGAAGCTCCTCCACAGACTGCACTATCTTCTCGGTAGAGAAAACTCGGCTGTCACCAGCTTCACGTTGAAGGAGTGCGGTTGCGATCCAGACTGCATTAGCGACAGTTAAATCCGCATCGTCCAGGGGGGGCACGTGTTGGGTAATCATGGGGGAAGCAGCAATGCTCATCGCGATCTCCCTATGGCGTGTGAATCGGCTAAAAAGGAACTTCGCAGTGACCGATAGCATCAGAAACAAAGATCATGATGCCGTAGTCGGGCAATCCGCCGATTTTGGATAGAGCAGAGTGCAGGATGTTGACCACAATTTTGGCAGGTTAGCCGCATAGGGACTTTACGCCTCCAAAGACACCATAAGGCGATCACGATCCTTTGTCAATACTTTCCAACTAAAGTAATTTAGAAACACCTAAGCCGAAAACGATGAGCCGCAGCCGCAGGACTTCGTGGAGTTGGGATTGATGAAGTTGAAGCCCTGGCGCATGAGCGTCTCTTCGAAATCGAGGACCATGCCGGCGAGGTAGAGAAAGCTCTTGGGGTCGACGAAGAGGCGCACCGGCTTGCCGCCCGAGGGGTCGCCCGGCGTCTGGACGCCTTCGCCGAAGACGAAGACGCGGTCGCGCTCGCGTGGCTGCGTATCGAACCGGATGTTGTAGCTCAACCCGGAGCAGCCGCCGCCCGTAATGCCCAGCCGCAGGCCGCCCTGCTCCGGCGATATGCCTTCCTTCGCCATGGCCACGCGGATGCGCTTGAGCGCATTCTTCGTAATCTCCACCGCTGCCTTCGCCCGCGGCTGCTGGCCTTCAGCAGTCAGCAGCACCATCCCAGCCAGCGGGTCTTTGTTGGCTGCTGGCGGGGGTGCCGGGGTTCCGGGTTGGAGAAGTGTCGTTGCCATAAAGATCGATGCGGCCTGCATTCACCTCAGAGAATTGGCCTTTGCGTCTGAGATAGGCCGGGACTTGAGTCCCGGCACAATCGAGAGCAATGCTACTCCGGGGCTTTAGCCCCTGAGGGAACGCTTGCTCTTAGTGCGCCGCAACGGCCGCCGGGGCCTCTTCCGCCACGCCGTTCTTCTTCTTCCAGTCGCCGATGGCGGCGCGGATGGCGTCCTCGGCCAGCACCGAGCAGTGGATCTTCACCGGCGGCAGGGCCAGCTCCTTCACGATGTCCGTGTTCGAGATCGTCAGGGCCTCCGCAACCGTCTTGCCCTTCACCCACTCCGTCGCGAGCGACGAGCTGGCGATGGCCGAGCCGCAGCCGAAGGTCTTGAACTTGGCGTCTTCGATGACCCGCGTCTCGGGGTTCACCTTGATCTGCAGGCGCATCACGTCGCCGCACTCCGGCGCGCCCACCAGGCCCGTGCCTACCTCGGTCGATGCCTTGTCCAACGTGCCGACGTTGCGCGGATTCTCGTAGTGGCTAAGTACCTTCTCGCTGTATGCCATGTTGTGTCTCCCCTTCCTATTTTAGATGTTGCGCCGCCGCAATTGGTGCGGCGGGAAATGCCTATGTTGGCTGTTGCTCTTTCCTTTGGCGTTTCGCATATTCCCGGCCGTTTATGGCCACAATGAATACAAAGAAGAAAACCGCTGCCATCAATCGCCTCATGATGGACGGCCAGAGCCCGCGGGTTGCGAACTCGTCCCAATAGAGTCCCGTTTCAACAACAAAGAATATGAGTGCCCCAACGATCGCGTTCGGGATGATCCTCTTCTCGTTGATAATCCGGATCGTCATTGCAATCTCCTTAGTGTGCGGCCCACTCAATCTTGCTCAGGTCGATGCCTTCCTTCACCATCTCGTACAGCGGCGAAAGCTCGCGGAGCTTCTGCACCACATCGATGATCTTGTCGGCGACGTAATCGACCTCGGCTTTCGTGTTGAAGCGGCCCAGGCCAAATCGAATGGACGAGTGCGCAATCTCATCGCCCAGGCCCAGCGCCTTCAGCACGTAGCTCGGCTCCAGCGTGGCCGAGGTGCAGGCAGAGCCGGACGAGACAGCGATGTCGTTGATGCCCATCAGCAGGGACTCGCCTTCCACGTAGACAAAGCTCATGTTCAGGTTGCCGGGTAGATGGTGGTCCATGTTGCCGTTCACCTGCGTGTAATCGAGCGCCGTCTCGAGCTTGTTCTTCAGGTAATCGCGCAGCTCAATCTCGCGGGCGGCTTCTTTCGCCATCTCCTCGCCGCAAATCTCGCAGGCCTTGCCCAGCCCAACAATGCCCGGCACATTCAACGTGCCGGACCTCATGCCGCGCTCGTGACCGCCGCCGTTGATCTGCTCGGTGATCTGCACGCGCGGGTTGCGGCGGCGAACGTACAGCGCGCCCACGCCCTTCGGCCCATAAATCTTGTGCGCGGAGAGCGAAAGCACGTCGATGTTGTCTGCTTGCACGTCGACCGGAATCTTGCCCACGGCCTGCACGGCGTCCGTATGGAAGAGCACACCCTTCTCATGGCAGATCTTGCCGATCTCGCGAATGGGCTGCACCACGCCGATTTCGTTATTGGCGTACATGATGGTCACGAGGATCGTCTTCTCCGGCCCTTCCGTCACAATGGCGCGCTTCAGGTCCTCCAGGTCGATCAGCCCATCAGCCTGCACCGGCAGATACGTCACGCGGTAGCCCTGCTTCTCCAGCTTCTTGCAGGTGTCCAGCACCGCCTTGTGTTCCGTCACCTGCGTGATGATGTGGTTGCCGCGCTCGCGATACATCTCCGCAATGCCCTTGATGGCCAGATTGTCGCTCTCGGTCGCGCCGGAGGTGAAGATGATCTCTTTCGCCGTCGCGCCAATCAGCTTCGCAATCTGCGCACGCGCGTCCTCGACCGCCTTCTCCGCCTCCCATCCAAACTGGTGGTTGCGGCTGGCCGCGTTGCCAAACTTGCCGGTGAAATACGGCATCATCGCCTCCAGCACCCGGGGATCGAGCGGCGTGGTGGCGTGGTTATCCATATAAAGCGGCAGATGCACGCCCTCGGGCAGCGGCTTTGCGGAGTTGGTGATAACGACTCCGGTGGAGGGAATGCCCGCTACCGAACCATTTGTGCCGTTGCCGTTGCTGCTGACCTCTGTGCTCATCGGTGTTGCTCCTTCTTCTCGGATCGAATCTCGTGAGTCAAGCTTCTTCGTTTGCGGGCAGCGAGCTTCGCGCCCAAGTTTCCGTTACCCCAGAATGCTGACCAGCCCGCCGCCTACCGCGGTGCCTTCGTTGTGTCCGTCATGCGCTTCGATCAGGTCGCTGATGTGCAGGCCGCTCAACAGGTCCTTGATCGAATCGTTCACCTTACGCAGTGGTTCTTTGATGGTGCAGGTGCCGGCCAGGTCGCACGCCCCGTGGATCGTAATGCAGCTGGTGATAAACAGCGGGCCGTCGATGGCGCGGATTACCTCGAAGGCGGAGATTTCGTTCGCTGGGCGCGCCAGCGCATAGCCACCATTCGTCCCCGCATGAGACACCAGCAGTCCCGCGCGGGCCAGCGTCTGCAAAATCTTCGCCAGCAGCGGCGGAGGAATGTGATACGCCTGCGCGATGTCTTTCGCACTCACCGCCGGTGAACCCTCTCCCGCAGCAGACACAGCACTGCCCGGCTGCTCGGCCAGATACTTCAGCGCCATCAGCGCGTAGTCGGCTTTTTTCGTCAACCGCAGCATAGGTTCAGAGACAACGAAACACGCCGAAGGCAAACCACCCGCAGCATACTCCGACCGTATTGGTCCTATATAGTGTACGGCGAGAATGAGGCTGTGGCAAGGGCGCCGTAAGGGCTTCCCGAGAGTGGTTTTACCGGAAATTTTTACCAAAAACTGAATTGACAAGCGCCGAAGGGCAGTGCAGACTTTTTGGCAAGCCAGACGCCCCAGGTAGCGTAAAGCATCTCCCCTATGCCAGCGCCGTGCAAACATCCGCAGGTCCGCGTCGTCGCCCGCGAGGACGACGTGGAGTTTGTCGAATGTCAGAGGTGCGGCGAGGTCTTCGACTCCTCCGAGTTCAAGGACATCCTGGAAGAAGACGACGGCGAAGCCCTGGCCGAAGCGTAAAGCTAAAAGCAACCACGGATTTCACGGATCCACACGGATTAAAAATCGTTTCTTAAATTGCTTCGTTCCGTGCATTGGTGGATCCGTGCTCATCCGTGTCGATCCGTGGTTTAAGCATTTTCCTGCGTCTGCGGCGACTGGATCCTCCGCAGCACCAGCCACGCATAGTGCGCAGCCGATGCCGGCGCCAGCACAGCAATCGAATGCATCAGGAACCGCCTGAAAGGTACCGCGCTCGGCACAGCCCACACCTGCATCACCAGCACCGTCGTCACGCCCACGATCTGCACGAACGTATTCAGCTTCCCCAGCAACGACGGCCGGAAGTCGCGCAACGTATTCGTCACATACAACAGCGACGA
>DATNEM010000299.1:0-4686 GCA_035552995.1 Acidobacteriaceae bacterium
AACCATGGAAGGAAGAATCGGCGATGCGTCGCTCAGTTGACGTGAACGGGTCGTCCAGACTGTGTGACCAGACAACCCTCACTTTCGCCACGTGGCGAACATGACAATGGCGGCGGCGGCCATCGCGGCAGTGGCCAGCCAACCCAGGATCTTCATGGCCCACGGGATCGTGAATTTCCCCATGACCTTGCGGCGGGAACCCATCCACATCATCACGACCATGAGCGGGACCGCGGCGACGCCGTTGATCACCGCGCTCCAGTACAGCGCCTTGATCGGATCGAGCGGAGTCAGGTTCAGCCCCAGTCCGGCCAAAGTGGCGACGATCAGGACGCCGTTGAAGAATTTCGCGTGTTGCGGCTTGTGCTCCAGACCCGAGCGTTGCGCAAAAGCTCCGGAGGCTGCGTACGCCGTCGCGCCGGCGAGTACCGGGACGGCCAGCAGGCCAGTGCCGATGATGCCGGCCGCAAACAGTGCGAATGCCAACTTCCCGGCCAACGGGCGCAACGCCTGCGCGGCATCGGATGAGGTCTGGATGTCGGTCTTGCCATGTGCGTGGAGCACCACGGCCGCGGTCAGGATGATGAAGAATGCGATCACGTTGGAAAAGATCATCCCTGTGCTGGTGTCGACCCCGATGCGCTTCAGTGCGTCCGGCGCCTGCCGCGGAGCCTTCTTCAGCGGTTTGCGCTCGTGGCTAGCGCGGATCTCCTCCACTTCCTGCGAGGCTTGCCAGCAGAACAGGTAGGGGCTGATGGTGGTACCGAGCAACGCCACCACGCCCACCGCATATTTGGCGTTCCAGGTAATCGTTGGACGCACGATATTCTTGAATACTTCACTCCACGGCACATGGATCACCAACACGGTGGCTACGTAGGCGAACAAACTCAGCGTCATCACCTTGAGGAAAGGCGAGTAGCGCGAGAATGGAATGAACATTTGCAGGAACAGCGATCCCAGCCCGAACACGGCGGCGTAGACGAGTGCCGGTCCACCCACGAGCAGCTTCAGCGCTGCGCCCATGGCGCCGATGTCGGCGGCGAGGTTGATCACGTTCGCCACCAGAATGCACGCTGTAAGCGCGTATACCAGGGAATTGGGATGGTAGCGGCGGATGCTGTCCATCAAGCCTTGCCCCGTCACTCGCCCGATGCCGGCGCTCACTCCCTGGATGGCGATCATCAGCGGCATGGTCAGCAGAATCGCCCAGAGCGTGCTGTAACCGAAGGCGGCTCCCACCTGTGAGTAGGTCGCGATGCCGCTGGGATCGTCGTCCGCTGCGCCAGTAATCAGACCTGCGCTCAAGCGGCGCAAGAATGACTTTCGTCCCTCATCGGTTTCGGGCGACTTGCCAGCCAGTGCAGAGGCTTTTGCGACCATGAGGAGCAGATTCCGGAAGACGCGGACACCTGACGGAGAGCACCAGGACAGGCCGACTCAGCATCCTCATGCGCACGCATCGCGCACGCGAAACTGAGGTGAACGACGCTTTGATGTGTCCGAACGCATATCCCATCGCGTGCTATCGCGGGGGCTCCCCGAAAGGCATCAATACTCCAGATGCACGCGAATACCGACGAAACGCGCCGGCCCGCGATCATGGTTGTAGCCAGGGTTGTGGATCAGCTGCAGATCGGCCGTCACCCAGGCATGGCCCGCGATGGCGAGATCGTAGTAGGCCTCCAGGATCTGCTCGGTGCGATAGTTCAGGCGTCCGTCGCCAAGGTTGAACCCCGTGCCGCCCGCGGCGAGGTAAGCCCGATGGTCGGGCGACAATTCGTTGACCGCGAGTGCGAGAGCAAGGCGGTCGTCGGGGCGGTGCCAGCGTACCCCGGCGAGCTGTCCTCCGATGCTCAAGCTGCGATCCGCTTCCGTGAAGGCAAACGATTCGGTCTTGCCGTCGTTCCAGCCAAGGCGCCCGAAGAGCCCGGTATCGCCGTGGTCGGCGAGAGGCAGGTCGGCACCCAACGCCACGCCGTACTTGTGCCGGCCGCCGTGATCATCCAGACGTATGTCGGGCAACGTCCCAGTTTGCCGCGCGCGGGCCAAAGCATCCCGGTAGATACCCATGCGCGCGGTGTTGCGGTAGAGCAGCAGCCACAACGCAGGCCCATCCGGGTTCGGTTGCCAGGTGGCCTGCGCGTCCAGTTCGCGCGCGCGCGCGATGGCGTCGAGTCGCTGTCCGTTGGCGCGGTAGGGCATCTGATACACACCGTAGCGCCACGTCCACGGCCCCGCTGCATAGGTCACGACGCCGCCCACGGTGTAACCCCGCGTGTCGGCGGCAAAATCCCATGCAGTGTTGTTGAGCAAGGCCCAGTTGAGGAATTGCGTACGCGTCGAGCCGGCGTAACGGCTCTGGTCGAAATCGTCGTTCACCGCGAGCAGCCCGGCCTTGAAGCTGAGGCGGCGGTCGAGTTGCTGACCCGGCAGTTGGTCCATCTTCCGCTTGAGGGTCGTGGTCTTCGTGCCCAGCGGAATCTCGTAGGTCAGGAACGCTCGCGCTACATAGGCGCTGCGTCCCACCGCTCCGCCACCGCCGCGGACGACGTCGCCGTTGGTGAGCCCGGCCAGACCGGTGCTGTGGCTGACGCCGCCGCCACGGAACATCTCCACGTCCAGGTAGGCTGCCCAACGGGGGGTGATCGGCAGCCCGAAGTACAGGCCAAAGGTGTGGGAGCGTGCCTGGTTGGCCTGCGCCCGAAGACTCAATGGACCCGCATAGGGTGAGTGCAGGCTGTCCTGGCGCTGATCGATGAAGGTGTACTGAGCACCGATCAACTGCGGCATCAGGTACTTCACGTCATCGGCTGTCGCACCGGCCGAGCAGGTCGACAGCATGATGAATGAAGCAACGGCCACGCGCGAGTTCACGTCAAATTCCCGGTCCCGCCATCGTGCGGACAGCACCTTCGTCGTCGAAATCGCCGGGAGCGTCACGTCCGGGGATGGAGGCGATCAGCCGCCACTCGCGGGAACGCACGGTGCGACTACTCGCCCAGCATCTGCGCTTTTCGTGCCTGCAGACGTTCGCCCAATGCGTCTAGAGCGCTCGCGTCGAAGAGAGACTTGGCGCGCTTGAACATGTCTTCCTCTTCCTCGTCGGCGTGGTGGATGACGAGTTCCTTGAGCACTTTTGCCCGTCCGGAAAACTGTTCGCTGTCGGGCTCCGTGCCCATGAGATCCGGGAGCACCAGGTCACCAGCCGCGCGGTGCTCTTCCATCGCCTCGAAATACATTTTCGCGTCGTCCTTGTTTCCCGCCTGCTTGAACGCCGGGTAGAAGATTTCCTCTTCGATGGTCGTATGGACCTTCAGCATCGTGGCGATCTCGTCCAGAAGCTGCGCGCGTTTCTTCACCGCGCGAGGAGTGGTGTTCGCCAGCTCCTCGAGCAGCGCCTTGATTTTTTTATGGTCGTCGGTGAGTAGCTCGATGGCATTTTTCATGATGGGGCGCTCCGGATGGGGATGGCCAGTTGTATAGGGACAAACATGCGTCCACCGTGAAACTTGTGCAGCGATCCAGTCACGAAAACGGCATGGACATGGGGGCTTCAGGAACATCGAAATAGGCGTCACGGGCAATGCATGTGCGCTTGATGGTCGCAACGCGACACTGCAGCCTCGACGCAGAGTTCGCGCGGCTGCGCCGTCTTTTTCCTGCGCGCTCCGGAGATCAACCATGGCAAATTCCAGTTCCAACCAGGGCAACGAACGCGGCGGCAGCCACGGGCAGCACGTCAAGTCGGCCGAGCAAAGCCACAAGAGCGAAGACTCGAGCTCGTCGAAGGGTTCCGGCTCCAAGGGTTCCAGCCTCAAGGACTCCGGCTCCTCGAAGGACTCCAGCGGTTCCTCGCGTGGCGGCAGCCACGAACAGCACGCGAAATCCGGCCAGCCGGGCCACAAGAACGATCGTTGATGGATCGCCGGAACGGTGCGAAAGGCGCGGGTTTCCGCGCCTTTCGCTGCCGACCGGGCTGCGTCATTAGTGTCGGCGAAATTCGAAGCCTCGCGCCCGTGGACACTCGAATGAACGACTGTAACGAACCCTCCGAAGAGGGGCGGCGCCGCTGGCGCAGCGGCAACGGCTATCTGAAGCTGAGGCCGCTTTCGGCGGATGAACCCGCCGCGCTTCCATGCACCTGCGCAACGACCTGTCCCGCTTCTTGTACGGGAGCATGTGGATGCGAAGCGTGCGCCTTGGCGAAGATGATTCGTGAGGACCAACGGGCGATCTGGGACGCCGCAGGCAACCTGGTCGACCCGGACCATCTCGGACCGCTGTGGGGATGGTTGGAGGATCCATCCCAGCCCTGCGAACGCTGCGGTGCGTCGTCGAGCCGCGAAGCTTCACCGCAACCGCAAGGCGGCCTCACCGACTCCACGCCCCTGCACACGGTTCCGAGACACACCTAGGAATGCTCCGATCAATTCTGCGCGGACGGCATGATGCTGGAAGGCGCGCAACGTGGTGCGCTGCGCCGGGAAGACCGGCCTCCTTGCCAGGCTGTCCGGTGCAGCCTGCGCGCTTCCCGACATCACCCCATCGCTTTGGATTCCATGCGGTGGGGCCACGACTGTCTATCCGCAGGCCACAGGGCCGCCGTCTCGACGTCCAGCCATTCGCGTCCGGCGACGGCCCTGTGGCCTGCGAACAGGCAGTCGTGGTGACGCCTGCGCAGAA
>DATNEM010000300.1:0-5786 GCA_035552995.1 Acidobacteriaceae bacterium
CGCTGGGCAAAAGCGTGCCACAATCTCTCCATGAAGTTACTCCGCACGCTCGCCGCCTCAGCCCTCCTCCTCTTCACTCACGCCGCTTTCGCGTGGGGTCCTGACGGCCACATGTGGATCAACTATCTCGCCGGCCAGAACATACCCGCAACTGTCCCGGCATTCCTCCGTTCGCCCGGCGCTCTCGATTCACTTGCGTATTACGGCCTCGAACCGGATCGCTGGCGCTCGGCCGCCGAACCCGAGCTGAACGCCGCTCAGGCCCCCGAGCACTACATCCTTCTCGATTTGGTGGATCAAGCCCTCGCCGCCCCGCTCCCGCACCGCCGCTACGACTACATACGTGCCCTTGCCGCCGCACAGTCCAAACACCCTGACCTCAACCTCACTCCAGAGCACGTTGGTCTGCAACCTTACGTCACCACCGAGGTCTACGAGCGCCTGCAGTCTGCCTTCCGCGACTATCGCGCCGCGCTCAAAACCCACGAAGATCTCAAGCCCATCGAGGCCGAGGTCCTCTTCTACGCCGGATGGCTCGGCCACTACGTCGGCGACGGTGCCCAGCCCATGCACACCTCCATTCACATCAACGGATGGGTCGGCCCCAACCCGCACGGCTACATCACCCAGAAGCAATTCCACTGGGCCTTCGAGAACGACTTCGTCAGCGCCGCTCTGAAATCGGCTGACATCGCCCCACTCGTTGCCGCCTCCAAACCGCAGGCACTTACCGGCGATGTGTTCGAGGTCTACATCGCCTATCTGCGCGACACCAACACCCGTGTCGAGAATCTCTACCAACTCCAGAAGGCCGGAGATCTCACCGGCCGCGGCACGCCCGCGGGCCGCACCTTTACCGCGCAGCGTCTCGCCGACGGCGCCATTGAACTCCGTAACCTGATCTACACGGCCTGGCTCCGTTCCGCTCAGCCTTCTGCCCGGCAGTATTGAGTCCACACTTACCGGCCAGAAACAATTCCCCATCCGAATAGACTCACCCCGCCTCGCTCCGATACCTTGGATACGCCGACCTCCACTTCTCAAAAGGCGCTCTCCATGTCCCGCATCTCCCGCCGCAAGTTCGTTGAAACCTCCTCACTCGCCGCGCTCGCTCTCCCGCAGGTGCTCCGCGGTTCGAACCTCTTCGCGGCGCCCGCTGCGCCCGGCGCCTACACTCCTCCCGCCTCTCCCCGCGCCACCTACAACTTCAATCTCGACTGGCGCTTCATCCGCGAGGACGTTCCCGGCGCTGAAGCTCCCGCCTTCGATGATGCTCAGTGGTCCCGTATATCCACTCCGCACAGCTTCAACGACGTCGACAGCTTCCGCCGCATCATCTCCCACTCAGGCGGAGACACCGGCACCTACAAAGGCCTTTCGTGGTATCGCAAACATTTCACCCTTCCCGCCGATCTCACCGGTCGCCGCATCTTCCTCGAGTTCGAAGGCATGCGCCAGGCCGGCGATATCTACCTCAACGGCAAGCAGGTCGGCCTCTACGAAAACGGTATCAACCCCTACGGTATCGACATCACCGACGCCCTCGCGCCCCTGGGCCAGCCCAACGTGCTTGCCGTCAAGGTCGACAACACAACCACGTATAAAGGACGCGCCTTCTGCGCCGCCAACCCGAAGACCGCCGACGGCTCCGACTGCGTCCCCACCGCCTACGAGTGGAACGCCAATGACTTCAACCCCGATCACGGCGGCATCAATCGCAACGTCTGGCTGCACGCCGCGGGCAAAATCCACCAGACGCTTCCGCTCTACTACGGCCTCGAATCGCAGGGCATCTACGTCCACGCCGCCAACTTCAATATCGCGAAGAAGACCGCCGACGTCACCGTCGACTCCGAGGTCCACAACCTCTCCGGCGATCGCGCCACCGTGGGACTCACTGCCGTGATCGTCGACCGCACCGGCCGCGCCGTCGCCCAGTTCGACGGCGACCCCGTTGACATGGTCGACGGCGAAAAGTCCGTGCAGACCGCAACCGGCGCGCTCGCCAACGCGCGCTTCTGGTCGCCCGACGATCCCTACCTCTACACCGTCGTCACCATCCTCAAAGTGGACGGCAAAGTTGTCGATGTCGCGCACACCGTCACTGGCTTCCGCAAGACCGCCTTCAAAGGCGGCGTCGGCACCGGCGGCATCTACATCAACGACCAGTTCACCTACCTCAAAGGCTTCGCCGACCGCACCGAAGGCGAGTGGGCCGCCGTTGGCGCCGGCACTCCCGACTGGATGCACGACTACACCCTGCGCATGATCCGCGAGTGCCACGGCAACTACATGCGCTGGATGCACGTCTCGCCGCAGAAGGCCGACTCCGACTCCTGCGACCGCTTCGGCATCGTGCAGGTCTGCCCCGCCGGCGACAAGGAGCGCCTCGTCACCGGCCGCCAGTGGGACCAGCGCGCCGAGGTGATGCGCAACTCAATCATCTACTTCCGGAACAGCCCCAGCATCCTTTTCTGGGAGGCCGGCAACACTATCGTCACGCCGGAAGAGATGCAGCAGATGGTCGCGCTGCGCAAGCAGTGGGACCCCGAAGGCGGCCGCGTGATGGGCTATCGCGACAACGACAACGTCGAAGCCAACCAGGCGCTCACGCCCATCGCTGAATACTACGGCGTCATGATCGGCCAGGCGCCGCAGGCCGACAACCTCAAGAATCCTACTGACCTCTTCCGCGGCTACTCCGCCGAGCGCCGCGACCGCGCTCCCATCGTCGAGGCCGAAGACTTCCGCGACGAAGGCGCACGCCGCTTCTGGGACGACTACTCCCCGCCCTACTACGGCTTCAAAAAAGGTCCCAACGATGCCTACCAGTACACGCAGGAGAGCTTCGCCCTCGCCGGCGTCAAGCGCTATTGGGACTACTGGTCGCACCGCATCTCCAACACCGATGCCGCGCACTCGCGCTGGTCCGGCTACTGCTCTATTTATTTCTGGGATGAAGATGCAGACGGCCGCCAGGACTCATCCGAAGTCGCGCGCGTCAGCGGCAAGGCGGACGCCGTGCGCCTGCCCAAGGAGATCTACTTCGCGCACCGCGTCATTCAGAATTCCGTGCCCGATCTTCACATCCTCGGTCACTGGAGCTATCCCACTGACCCAACCGGCGGCCCTGACGCCGGTCAGCACAAGACTGTCAAGACCATCTACGTCATCGCCAACACCGAGTCCGTCGAGCTGCTCCTCAACGGCAAATCCCTCGGCGTCAACTCTAAGCCCGACTCCGGCTACATCTTCTCTTTCCCCGAGGTGGAGTTCGCGCCGGGCTCGCTGAAAGCCATCGGCCGCAACGCCACGAAGCAACTGGCACAACAGGAACTCACCACCGCCGGCGCTCCCGCGGCCATCAAGCTCACGCCCATCCTCGGTCCCAACGGCCTCCAGGCCGACGCCAACGACGTCGCGCTCATCGATGTCGAAGTCGTCGACGCCAATGGCCAGCGCTGCCCCACCGACGACGCCCGCATCGACTTCACCTGCGCCGGCGCCGGCATTTGGCGCGGTGGCTACAACAGCGGCAAGGTCGACTCCACCAACAACCTCTACCTCAATACCGAGTGCGGCATCAACCGCGTCGCCGTCCGCTCCACCCTCACCGCGGGCTCCATCACCGTCACCGCCAAACGCGACGGCCTCAAGCCTGCAACCCTCACACTGACCTCAAAGCCGGTCGCCGTCACCCACGGTCTCGCCACCTTCATGTCGGCTCGCCTCTCTGCATCGTCGCAGCGATAGTGGTCATCGATACCCACGTCTCGATTCTGACCCGTGGGATCACCTGACAACTGAGAACTAACAACTGACAACTCGCGTCCCCTGCCGCTCCAACCTTGTCCACCGCCAACACATCGGCCATCGCTTTCGCCAACTGTTCCTGCATCCTCGTAAACAATCCTGGCGGGGCATCCGGACCGGCCGGTCGCATAGTTCTCGTCACTGAGCCATTTCAGTTGAAAGGCATACGGGCCACCCAAAAGGCTCTGACACTTTTGGCGCGGAGAAATACCTAAGGTTGCATCCCATTTTCGACCGTGAATCCCCGAAGTGCCAGCCAGTTCCCCGAAAGTGCCAGTGTTTGCGTCTATACCGTCGCCTACCATGAAAGGAATGAGATGAACGGCACGGCGACCAAGAGCGACGTACCGCGCGGCGAAGGCCTGCGCCTGGAGACCCTGGACAAATACCAGGTGCTCGGCGCCGCGCCCGATCCCGCAATAGACGACCTTGCCGAGTTGGCCGCGCGGGTCTGCGGAACTGCCGCCGCGGGCATCTCTTTCGCAGGCTCGGACCGCATCTGGCTCTATGCTCGCCATGGCCTTAGCGAAACTGAACTTGCAGCCGGAACACTCCCCGGCGATCCGCCTCTGCGCGCGCAGAACGTCTATGAAATCCCCGACACGCGCGAACACCCCGAGTTCTCGCCGGACGGCATTGTCCTTTCCGGCCGCGCGTTCCGCTTTTATGCAGCGGCCTCGCTGAACACACCCGCAGGCATTCGCATGGGCGCGCTGTTCGTGCTTGATCCCGCATCGCGCCGCCTGACTCCCTTCCAGACGCAGGCGCTCGGCGTGCTGGCACGGCAGGCCATGACGTCCATTGAGCTGACTCATGCGCTGCGCCAGATGGAAAGCATCGCGCGCGCGCGACAGCGCATTGAATCCGCGCTCATCGTCGAGCGCAACTTCGTGTCCACCGTGCTCGACACCGTTGACGCGCTGGTCGTCGTCTTCGATACCGCGGGACGCATCGTGCGCTTCAACCGCGCGTGCGAAGCCGCCTCCGGTTATGACTTCCCGTCCATGGTAGGCCGCTATCTGTGGGACAAGTTGATCCCGCGCACCGATGTTCCCTCCGCCATCGAGCACTTCGAGCGCCTGCGCGCGGAAGGACGCCCGGTGGCATTCGAGAACCAGTGGCTGCATCGCGATGGATCGCTACGCCGCATCGCATGGTCGGCTTCCCCACTGCTCGACGAGCAAGGTCAGATCACCTTCATCATCGCCACCGGCATCGACGTCACGCTGCAACGCGTCGCGGAAGCCACATTGCGCGAGAGCGAAGCCCGCTACCGGCAACTCGTCGAAGGTTCGCTGGGCATGGTCTGCACGCACGACATGCGCGGCGTCGTCCTCTCGGTCAACACGCACGGCGCGCAGTCCATCGGCCGCACGCGGGACGATATGGTGGGCCACGCGCTGACCGAGTTCATGCCGGAGCACCGCACGGCCGGATTCACGAAATACCTCGGCGACATCCTGGAGAAGGGCGAAGTCCAGGGGCTGCTCCACCTGCGCCACATCAACGGCGAGGTGCGTGTCATCGCCTACCGCAACAAGCTGATCGCCACGCAAGGTCGAGATCCTTATGTGCTCGGCTTCGGGGTAGACATCACCGAGCAGATCCGCGCGGAGGACAAGCTGCGCACACTGAGCCGCCAGTCGAACTCCATCCTGGAATCGGTTGGCGACGGCATCTTCGGACTCGACCTCAACGGCAACTGCACTTTCATTAACCCTGCCGCGCTGCAGATGCTGGGCTACAAGCAGGAAGAGGTGCTGGGCCGCGATTTGCACGCGATGATCCACCATACGCGGCCCGATGGCACCCCGTATCGGCCGGAGGAGTCCCCGATCCGGAATGCGGTCCTTGACCTCTCGACCACGCGGGTGACGAGGGACATCTTCTGGCGCAAGGACGGCGGCAGCTTCTCCGTCGAATACGTCGCGCGGCCGCAGATCGAAACCGCCGCCGAGCGCGAGCGGGACACG
>DATNEM010000301.1:0-5944 GCA_035552995.1 Acidobacteriaceae bacterium
GCAGGGGACCTGCTGGTGCTGAACGACTCGCGCGTGATCCCGGCGCGGCTGTTTGCGCGGAGAGCGATCAAACCCACATCCCAGAATCGAGATGTGGGGCACCGAAAGATGAAGACGCAGGAGCCGTCGGGCGAAATCGAAGTGCTGCTGACGGAGCAAGTCGAAGAAGAGGGCGCGAATGTCTGGAACGCCCTAGTGAGGCCGGGGCGCAAGGTGCGCGTCGGCGAGCGGCTGGAGTTCTTCGCCTCGAATGAGCCGCAGGTGCAGCCACTGCTCACCGCCGAAGTGATCGCTACCGGCGAACGCGGCGAACGCACGCTGCGGTTTGCGCCGGTTGCGGACTTCAACGCGGTGCTGGCGCGGATCGGGCACATGCCGCTGCCGCCGTACATCCGGCATGGGCGGGATGAAGCAGAGGATCGTGAACGCTACCAGACCGTGTACGCGCATGAGCCGGGTTCAGCCGCAGCGCCGACGGCAGGACTGCACTTCACGCCGGAGATTCTCGATGCGCTGGGCGCCCGTGGCGTGGAGATTGCGTATCTGACGCTGCATGTCGGCCTCGGGACCTTTCAGCCGGTACGGGTCGAACGGGTCGAGGATGTTCGGCTGCACTCCGAGCGCTACACTCTGCCGGAGGAGACGGCGAATGCGCTAAAGCGCGCGCTGCGCAAGGGACGGCGTGTCATTGCGGTGGGGACAACGACAACGCGGACCCTCGAGCACATCGCGCGCGAGGCCGGAGCGGACGTTCGCTCAATCCCACCCAGGCAGGGCTTCGCTGGCGCACCCGAATCAAACGAATTCCCGAAATGGATTGAAGGGATCGCGCCCCACTCGGGAGAGACGTCGATCTTTATCGCGCCGGGACATAAGTTCCGGATTGTCTCAGGGCTGCTGACCAACTTCCATCTGCCGGAGTCGACGCTGCTGATGCTGATAAGCGCATTTGCCGCGGACCACATCGCGACGAGCAAGGCAGACCACGCCGATTGCGATATGGGCCGGCGTGTGGTCCTCGCGGCTTACGGACATGCCGTGCGCCAGCGATACCGGTTCTACTCCTATGGCGACTGCATGCTGCTGCTCTAACCTCCGAGCCATCACGATTGGATGACATGCAGTGCACGCGGGCCCAAACCGATGCGCGCGATGGCCCTTGTCGTGCAGTATTTTTTGCGACAACAAAAGAAGAAACAGACTACGTCTGGTAGAGCGATACAGGGCCTGGCTGCACTTCTTTTCTTTTTCTGCCGTGGAAGATGGCGATTTCGCACCAACTGCCGGCAGAGCCCCCTTTTGTTGAGCCTGATGGGCTGCATCGGCGAAAAAAGCCGCATGGCGGTGGTGTGTCTCGAGTGCTGTCGTTTTGAAATCGATTTGCTAATTGCCAAAATTTTGGAGATCTGACATGACACCAACGGACGATGCAGTGAAGACGCACGATCACGAAGAGCACACGCAGATGGAGCATTCTCCCGACACCTTCCATTCGACGCCAGCAATAGCGACATTCCGCTACGGAGCCAGCGACGAGCAACCGGTGGCGATCCTTGTATGCCATGGAATGGGCGAGCAGGTGCGGTTTGAGACGATCGGCCAGCTGGCGTCTTCGATCCTGAGCGCGGCCGAGGCCAATGGATGCAGGGTGCATCCCAACGGCGTGCATCTGTCGCGCGAAGGGGACGGGCTGCTGGCGCGGGCGGAGCTGAAGTGGGCGACCGCAGCGGGCGTAGAGAAGGAGGCGCATGTCTACGAGGCCTACTGGGCGCCCATAACGGAGAGCAAAGTAACCTACGTGGATACGCTGCAGTTTCTGTTTCAGGCGGCGTGGCGCGGCATCTGGTGCAGCAAATTTCTGCGGCGCAGCAGTTTCAAGCGCTGGATGTTCGGGAACCTGCGCCCCGCTGTGATCTCGGCGGGAACGAAGGTGGCGCTGGTGCTTGTGGCGCTCTTCCTCCTGGTTGAAGTTGGTGTGATCGCGTTTGTGACGCTGAAAGTTGCCGCCGGTGTGAAGGAGCTGGCAAGCACACAATGGCCCGCGCTGCCGGTGTTGCATGGCGTGTGGGGCTCGATCTGTTCGGTGGGCTGGTTCCTGTGGCATTGTTTGCTGCAGTTGGCCAAGCCTTTTATCCCGCAACATGCGCGGCTGCACCGCATGCCGATGGACTGCGACTGGTGGGGCGCTGCGGGCCGCACGGCGGTTTGGCTGCTGACGATCGCGCAGGCATTCTTTGTCCGCTACTTCCTGATCCAGTACGCGGGCGATGTGGCGGCGTACATCTCGCCGTACAAGGACTCGAAGTTCGATGCAATCCGCACCGAGATCCAGCAGATTGGCCTGAAGGTCGGGCGCGTGATCTACGGCTTCGACCATGTTCCCGGCGTGCCGCACTATGAGCGCGTGCTGGTGGTGGGTCATTCACTCGGGTCGGTGCTGGCGTATGACACCCTGAATGCGCTGATCAACACCGACCTCACCTCACCCAGGGACGAGCAGCGCGAGGTGGTGGCGCGCACCAGCCATCTGATCACCTTCGGCTCACCGCTGGACAAGACGGCGTTTCTCTTCCGCAATCAGTCGAACCACGTTAAGGACCCGCTGCGCGAGCAGATGGCCGCAGGCTTTCAGCCGCTGATTCTGGACTACAAGGCGTTCCGCAGCCGGCTGGAGTGGATCAACCTGTGGTCGCCGATGGACATTGTCTCCGGCGGCCTGGATTACTACGACTGCAAGGACGCTCCGGGGTACCGGCCGATAGTGAACCGGGTGGATCCGGGCGCGTGGGTTCCCTTCTATGCCCACGTGCAGTATTGGAATGGCAGGGAACTCGCGAAGACGCTGCTGGGCGCGATTTGAGCTTGGGCGAGCGCCGAAGCATGAAGTGAACGCACGCGGAGGGGTGGCGCGACGAGAAGCGCCGCCCTTTTCCACTTATGCACGCGCGTCCACACGGACTGCACCGCAGGTGCGTCTTGTTGCGGAGGCATGTGAGGTCTACGCTCGGAGGGTTGCGTCGCTCACGGCTTCGCGACGGCGAAAACTTTCGCGAGGTTACGTCCGTTAGTCCACGTTCGCGGAGAAATGCACCATCGCAGAGGCACGCGTAAGTCCCCGGCGGTAACGAGGTCTGAATACAACGAAAGTGGCAGCGGAGAGGCCAGTTTCAGTGGCTGTAGCTTCGCGGTTCGCAGAGCGGAAAGTTGTATCGCTGCACAGTAGCGGGGAAGTGAATGGTGTGAAAAGTCGCGCTAGGCTTGGTTTATTGCGCGAATTCCACAGAGGTTTGCCGCAGTTCTTGAGAAGATTTGGCTGTAACGCCGCAGAAACAGGAGTATTTGCGATGCCAACACAACATCTTGTATCTTCCGCTTGACACCCACCATAGACGGCGGTATTTTCACGTCTGCGTCACAAAAGCTCAACAGAAGGTGCCGCACCTAAGTACCTGGTCTCGGGAGCCGCCTTTCGGCCTCGTCCGGAACCCAAACCAACGAATCCAATAGCTAGACCGGGCCGGAACGCGCCGGTGGCGGAAGCAGCACCAGCACCACCGAATGATCCAGTAGAAGCAGGAGAACCTCCACGATGAACCCAGCCGAGACCGCGACCGCCGCCACCCAGAACGGAACCCAGACCGAGATCTATGCCGCCCAGCGCGCGGCCACCCATTCAGGCGCCAGCCGCCCCCCCGGCCTATCCTTCTCGCGCTACTTCACGCGTCCCGGAATCTCGCCCTTCGACGAGATCACCTGGGAGCTGCGCGACGCCATCATCCAGGACTACAAAGGCCGCACCATCTTCGAGCAGAAGAACGTAGAGGTGCCCGCCGACTGGTCGATGACGGCGACCAACATCGTCGCGTCGAAGTACCTCCACGGCCGCATCGGCACCCCGGAGCGCGAGTCCGGCGTGCGCGCGCTGATCACCCGCGTCGCCGAGTCCATCCGCGACTGGGGCCTGAACATGGGCTACTTCGCCACGGCGGCGGACGCAGCAACCTTCTTCGCGGAGCTCTCGCACCTGCTGCTGAACCAGAAGGTCGCCTTCAATTCCCCCGTCTGGTTCAACGTCGGCTGCGACCGCCTCGAGCCGAACTCCGACGCGCAGAACTGGCACTGGAACCCCGCCACGGGCAAGATCGAATTTTCCGTGACCGGCTACACCAAGCCGCAGTGCTCGGCCTGCTTCATCAACTCCGTCGGCGACTCGCTCGACTCCATCCTCACCCTCGCCAAGACCGAGGGCATGCTCTTCAAGTGGGGATCGGGCGCAGGCTCCAACCTCTCCGCCATCCGCGGCTCGAAGGAGACGCTCTCCGGCGGCGGCACAGCCTCCGGCCCCCTCAGCTTCATGCGCGGGTTCGACGCCTTCGCCGGCGTCATCAAGTCCGGCGGCAAGACCCGCCGCGCCGCCAAGATGGTCATCCTCAACATCGACCACCCGGACATCGAGGACTTCATCGAGTGCAAGGTGAAGGAGGAGACCAAGGCCTGGCATCTGGTGCAGGCGGGCTACGACGGCTCCGGCCCCGACTCCGAGGCCTACACCTCCATCTTCTTCCAGAATGCCAACAACTCCGTCCGCGTGACCGACGAGTTCATGCAGGCGGTCGAGAACGACGGCACCTTCTACACCCGTGCGGTCAAGGACGGCGCTCCCATCAAGGAGTACAAGGCGCGCGACCTGATGCACAAAATCTCCGAGGCCACCTGGCAGTGCGGCGACCCCGGCATGCAGTACGACACCACCATCAACCGCTGGCACACCAGTAAGAACACCGCGCGCATCAACGCCTCGAACCCGTGCAGCGAGTACATGTTCCTCGACGACTCCGCCTGCAATCTCGCCAGCTTCAACCTGCTCAAGTTCCTCACCCCCGGCGGCCAGTTTGACATCGCGGCCTATCGCTACGCCATCGCCATCGTCACCACCGCGATGGAGATCATCGTCGACTCCGCCGGCTATCCCACGGAGATGATCGCGCGCAACTCGCACGACTATCGCCCGCTTGGCCTCGGCTACGCCAACCTCGGCGCGCTGCTCATGGCCTTCGGTCTGCCCTATGACTCCGACGCCGGCCGCGACTTCGCCGCGACGCTCACCTCCATCCTCTGTGGCGATGCCTACTGGCAATCCGCGCGCATCGCGGAGACCTGCCCGCCGCTCGCCGCCGCCACGCCGCTCACGCAGCAGACGGAGATTACCGGCGGCGCGTGCCCCGGCTTCTACGTCAACCGCGAGCCCTTCCTCGACGTCATCCGTATGCACCGGGCTGAAGTCAACAATATTGGTAAGCCGACCGCGACCAGCCCCCGCACTACGCCCGAGCCGTTCATGGTCCCGCAGCTCGAGACGCTGATCGCCGCCTCGCGCCATGCATGGGACGGCGCTCTCGCGCAGGGCGAGAAGTACGGCTACCGCAACTCGCAGGTCACCGTCCTCGCGCCCACTGGCACCATCGGCTTCATGATGGACTGCGACACCACCGGCGTCGAGCCCGATCTCGCCCTCGTCAAGTACAAGAAGCTCGTCGGCGGCGGCATGATCAAGATCGTCAATTCCACCGTGCCCTCGGCACTCATCAAGCTCGGCTACAGCGAGAACGAAGTGAACGCCATCGTCAGCTACATTGACGCCACCGGCACCATCGAAGGCGCGCCCGGCATCAAGCCCGAACACCTCGCCGTCTTCGACTGCTCCTTCAAGCCGGCCAAGGGCACGCGCTCCATCCACTACATGGGCCACATCAAGATGATGGCCGCGACGCAGCCGTTCCTTTCGGGCGCCATCTCGAAGACCGTCAACCTGCCGCAGGACTGCTCCGTGCAGGACATCGCCGACGCGTACACCGAGTCCTGGCGCCTCGGCATCAAGGCCGTCGCCATCTATCGCGACAACTCCAAAGGCACGCAACCGCTGAACGTCAGCGCGCAGACGGAT
>DATNEM010000302.1:0-3552 GCA_035552995.1 Acidobacteriaceae bacterium
GAAGCCGTCCACCAGGCCGACGATGGTGCCGCTTGCCTTCAGCGTTTGCGTCAGAAAGACCGGCAAGACGGGGTAGAGCATCTCAGTGGAGATATCAGCAAATAAGCTGGCAAAGGCCAGCAGGAAAGTGTTCTTTGACAACCCAGCAAAGGGTCGTTGCGTCACTGAATTCGCCATAGATCCCCTACTTCTTCATGTCTTGGCCAGCGCCAGAGCGATGGCCCCGAGCGCGCTTATGATGACAACGAGCAACGGCGGAGTGCGCCAGGCCGAGAGGAGAACCAAGCCCACCAGCGCAAGCCCAAAATCACCGGGCGTGCGGACAGAACTCGTCCAAAGGGGGTTATAGAGCGCCGCGGCGAGCAGACCGACAACCGCCGCGTTGACACCGCGCATGACGGCTTGCGCGACCGTGAGCCTTCGGAATGATTCCCAAAAGGGCAGCGTGCCGAGAAGGATCAGCATCCCGGGAAGGAAAATGCCGATCAGGCCGAGTGCGGCGCCCGCTAGCCCGTGCGGGGACACCCTGACGATTGCGCCCAGATAGGCGGCGAAAGTGAAAAGCGGCCCCGGAACCGCCTGCGCGGCGCCGTAGCCGGCAAGGAAGGCGTCGTCGGTGACCCAGCCCGGGGGCACAAAAGCCTCGCGCAGGAGGGGCAGCACCACGTGTCCACCGCCAAATACCAACGCGCCCGAGCGGTAGAACGCCTCAAAAAGAGCGATGCCCGGCCACAGTCCGAGGCCGCACAGCGCGGGAAGGCCCGCAAGCAAGAGAAAGAACGCCGTCAGCGCTGCGACCCCTGCGCGGCGCGAGACCGGCAGGGCGAGGTGTCCCGTCGATGGTGCTGAAGCGCCCGCACAGAACTGCCATCCCAAGAGGCCTCCCAGAAGAATCGCCGCAATTTGAGCCACTGAGGAAGTGCTAAACAGGATGATCAGCGCGGCCACGACGGCAATGGACGCTCGCTCACGGTCGGGGCAGAGCGTGCGCGCCATGCCCCAGACGGCTTGCGCGACAATCGCGACCGCGACGAGCTTCAGGCCGTGCAGCAGGCCTAAGCCGATCGGGCCACCGAGTGCGCCCGCGCCATACGCGAAGAGTACGAGGGCGATGGCCGAAGGCAGTGTAAAGCCGACCCACGCGGCAAGCGCCCCACGGTAGCCGGCACGCATCAGGCCGAGGGTAAATCCTACTTGGCTGCTGGCGGGACCGGGCAGGAACTGGCACATTCCCACAAGGTCGGCATAGGTTTCTTCGTCGAGCCAGCGGCGTCGCACAACGAACTCTTCCCGGAAATATCCGAGATGAGCGATCGGTCCGCCGAAGGAGCTCAGCCCAAGCTTGAGGAACGCCCGCAGAACCTCGAGGGGTGAGTGGGTCCGCGGGGCTTTAACCACGACGAATCCAAGCTTTCTCCGTCACGTCTTCAACGCACGCTGCACGGACGAACGCAGGAATATACGAATCCCGACCCAACAGCCGAGTGCTTCCAGAAGCACGAGCAGCACGGCACTGATCTGAAACGGGAGCCTCAAGTCTCCAGGCGACATGCGAAATACATTGTCTGTGCCCGGACTGAGAAAGTGAGCGCAGATGCCTATAACCAGAGCGATCGCAAGAGGAAGAGTAATCACGCTTCCGGCCAATTTCGGGAATCCCTTCGCAAATGCGACGAGTCCTGCGACCGGAACCAAATTGACCAGCAGCAGTACCGGAACTGCAAATCGGGGAAAGCCCGATTGAACTTTGACAACCAACAACAGATGCCACACCACCACGATAAAATGTCCCACCACAATCGGTGCGCTCCAAAGAAGGAGGGTGCGTGGTGCATCGGCCTTCGTTGCTTCCATCAAAACCCTCGATCATGAGACGGTCTTTGCCAAGTTAGCGGTCGACCCGATGGCATTTACACGCAACGTGCGTTGCGAAGGATCACGCGTAGTCAAAGAGGGCCATAAATCCGAAGTCCATATGCAACTGCTGGTGACAATGGAAAAGTGTCATCCCAGGATTGTCGGCGACGAAGTCGAACTCAAGCTCCTGGAATCCGCCCAGCATCACCACGTCTTTGATCACCCCGGCGGTCGGCTTGCCCGCGATGCGCGTCAACTCGAAACTATGACGGTGTAGATGCAGCGGATGGATGTCGTCACTGGCGTTGCGAAATTTCAGTCGGTACCGGGCTCCCTTGCGAACCGAGTACCGGGGCTTCATGGTCTGCATCGAGAAGGCTTCGCCGTTCAAGGTCCATTGGTTGAATCCGCCAAGTGCGGCATTGTGCTTGAGGATCGTGATCTCGATTGTCTCCGCCGGTAAAGCGGGCCCGACGGCCGTTTTGCCAAACCGGGTGTAGTCCCAGCGAAACGGCTCCGGCTTGACCCATTGCGCCTTCCCCTTCTGGCCAGCGTATTCGACAACAACCCCCATCCCGTGCCGGCGGTCGTCATCGGCGAGATCGCCCATGACCCATACGCCAGGGTGATCCATGGTGACCAGCGCGGAAACCCGCTCCGCGGTTCCCAGCCACAGAAGCGGAACCTCGGCTTGTGCGGGTACTTGGTTCCCGTCGAGCGCGACGATTCTGAAGATGTGACCGGGCAGCGCGAGGCTGCGGATTTCGGTCGCACTCGCATTGAGAACATGGAACAGCACCCGTTCGCCCTGCTTCACGCGGATGGGATCGCCGTGCCCCAGCATGCGGCCATTAATGGCGAAGAGCTCGTAGTCAACCTCGAAACCCTTGGTTTTCTCCTTCGCTTCCTTGTCCGCCGCCTGTCCCCTCTGTTGCAGCCCCTCGATGGGAGCGCCGGCCAGCGCATCCATCGCCATGTCGCCACCGCGGCTTAAGGTTGGCGCGAACTCTTTCATGACGAGGAAGACCTCGCGGTCGTAGGCGCCCGGATTGTGTTGCGGTTCGATATAGACCGGGCCGGCCTGACCGGTGTAGGTGCCACGGTTCAGGTCACCGCCGGCCACGACGTGGGTGTGATAGAAACGAAAGCCGGACGGCCTGGGCACGAATGAGATCCGCCGCGAACCGCGTGCGGGTACAAACGGCGTGCCCTCCTCGGCTGCGCCGTCGACGTCGCTCGGGATCATCTGTCCGTGCCAATGGACCAGTTCTGGCGTATCGGTGTCATTGTGAACATCCACCACGACTCGCTGTCCCTCTTTGAACCTCAGCAGCGGTCCTGGGAACTGGCCGTTATATAGGGTGGTTGACGCGATATGCTCGGGCGAGAGTTCGACGAGGGCCGTTCCAATGCGCAGCGTGTAATCAGCCTTTGCATTGGCGCCCTCCTCGGCCGTCCGGCCGATCGGGGCTACTGCACTCACGAACGGCGCCAGCGCGGCATACTTGAGCAGCGAGCGGCGATCAATGTTCACGGCGTCATTCCCTCGGTGGGTTCGAGAAAACAGGGCCGCGGCTCAATCGGGCGTCCACCGACCACGCTCCGGCACCGTCGATCAGGAGGTAGAGGGCGCCGAGCAGCATGCAAAAGTCCACCCGCGCCTCATGCAGCATGCTCCACAGGCCATAACGTGGC
>DATNEM010000303.1:0-19308 GCA_035552995.1 Acidobacteriaceae bacterium
CGGCAAGCTGCCGCACGAGATCCTGCTGAACGAGAAGGTCGGCGAGATCAAGGCGCAGATCATCGAGCGCGACGGCCAGATCCTGATGGTGAAGGACTGCCCCATCCACGGCCACTTTGAGGACGTGATGTCGATCGACCCCGCAATGTTCAAGCACCTCGAAGAGGTGTTCCCCGGCCGCGACATCCGCGCGCACAACGACGCCAAGCTACACAACCACGGAACTTCCACAGTGACCCACGGCCGCGGCTCGGTGCTGACCATCGACCTGACCAACCGCTGCAACATGATGTGCGATCCGTGCTTCATGGACGCCAATCAGGTCGGCTTCGTCCACGAACTGACGTGGGACGAGATCAAGACCATGCTGGACAACGCGATCACTATCAAGCCGCGCCGGCAGATGAGCGTCCAGTTCTCCGGCGGTGAGCCCACGCTTTCGCCGTACTTCCTCGATGCAGTCGCCTATGCCCGCAAGGTGGGTTACAACTCCGTCCAGGCTGCCACCAACGGCATCGAGTTTGCGAAGTCGAAGGAGTTTGCCAAGGCCGCAGCCGAAGCCGGCCTGCGCTATGCGTACCTGCAGTTCGACGGCATCGGCAACGCAGCCAACTCGCACCGCAAGGTTGGCAACGCGTTCGATGTGAAGCTGCAGGCGATCCACAACCTGCATGAGGCCGGCGTGGACATCGTCCCCGTCACCACCATCGTGAACGGCATCAACAATGAGCAGGTGGGCCGCATCATCCAGTTTGCGCTCGACAATCCGAAGAAGATCAACTTCCTCAGTTTCCAGCCAGTTTCCTTTACCGGAAGAGATGAAGCGGTTTCGGACGAGCGCCGCGCAGCGCAGCGTTACACCCTTTCGCATATGGCGCATGACGTGAAGGACCAGACCGGCCTCGGCGAGCCCACGCGCGACTGGTTCCCCATCAGCTTCATGTCCACCTTCTCCGACTGGGCCGACCTGGTGCACGGACCGGACCGCGACTGGGGCCAGCTCTCCTGCGGCTGCCACCCGAACTGCGGCATCGGCATGGCGCTGATGATCGACAAGGAGACCAAGGAGGCTGTGCCCGTCACCGCCTTTTTGAACGCCGATCGCCTGGCCAAGGACGTTGCGCGCATCAACGACGCGGCGCGCGGTAAGGTGTCATCGATTGTTGGCGTGTCGCTGGCGCTGCTGCGCAACTACAAGCCGGCGGAGGCGCCCACACACTTCAAGATCACCGACCTGCTGCAGAAGTTCGATAAGTGCTTCGGCGCCACCGGGAAGGACTACGGCAAGGTGACCGGCGACCGCACCATGGAAGACATCAACAAGCGCCGGGCCGACCGCTGGAACTTCCTGTTCATCGCCGGCATGTGGTTCCAGGACCTGTTCAACTACGACTTCCGCCGGACGGAGCAGTGCATCATTCCTTACGCGACGCAGGAGGGCGAGATCAGCTTCTGCGCGTACAACACCGGCGTGGGCTGGAGGAACATCATCGAGAAGATGCACATGACCTCCACGCTGACGAAATGGTACGAGGAGCATGGGCGGCATGAGATCTTCGCCGGCGGCAAAAAAGTTGGTCTCGAAATGCAGGACAAGTACGACCTGGTCCTGAACGAGGCGCACGTGAACGCGGCCGCCAACGACACCTTCGAAAAGTCCGGCGTTGCCAAGAACGCGCGCGAGGAGAAGATCCGCGCACGCGACGCGAAAATCAAGCAGGACGCCGAGAACGCGAAGATGGCCAAGCTCTACCGCAAGGAGATCCTCAAGGAGCCCGACATGCCCGGCGGCTTCGTCGCGCTGGGTGAGATCGGCGCAGCCAAACCGGCCGCTCCGAAGCCGCAGGTGGAAGAGACCGTAGCCGGGGACTAAGGACTGCGCGTTCAGCGATACGCGCCTTCGGCGCAAAAACTACAAAGGCCGCCAGCAATGGCGGCCTTTTTGCGTGCACGTTTTAGTCGGGCTTATCTCGCTTGCATATTGGACATCATGTATGTATAAATCTGTCTAGTAGATATCGAGGAGGTCGAGATGGACGGAAAGAGGTCGCGCGAAGCAGCAGTAGAGTTTCTCGAATATGTGGCACAGAAAGGTCTGATGTCGCCGGCTACAGCTCGGGCGCGCAAGGCCGCAGTGAACACTGTTCTCGACATCCTCGATGATCGCCAGGCGCAGGACGTTACGACAATCGACCTCGACGACGTTATGAACCGCTTTGGTCATTTGCACGGCAAGGACTACTCGCCGGTCAGCCTCAGAACGTATAGAAGCAGGGTGAAGTCCGCTCTGGATGATTTTGCGAACTATCTGAAGAATCCTCTTGAGTTCAAGCCCAACGTTCAAAGTCGCGAACGGACAACGAACCCGAGTAGAGCCGCAACGGGCGCCGCAAAAAGTACCTCAAAATCTGAAAATCCGGCATCAGATCCCTCACGCCCAAGAGCAACCTCGATCGCTGCAACAATACCAAGCGGCATCATTCCAATTCCGATCAGAGCAGACCTAGTTGTCTTTATTCAGGGACTGCCGTTCGATCTCACCATTGCTGAAGCTAGGAAAATTGCGGGCGTCGTTCAAGCGATGGCAACGCAGCAATCAGCGTAGAGCTTCCGGTTCCCACTCCAAAAGGGAACTGCGAATCGCCAGTTCGGCTGGCGAACCCTGGGCCGCCGGGGCGGGACGTCCAAAACCCCTCCCCGGCGGTCCACCCTACAACCTGAGTTTATCAACTCGGAGGTATCCGGCTCAGAATTCAACTAGTGTGAGCGACGAAAGCCGCTCAAAGTCTTTGCGGTTTAGCGTGGCGAGTGCCATGTCATTGACCATGGCGGTTGCGGCGATCAATGAGTCCATGGGCTGCAGGTGCCAGCCATCCCGGCGCGATCTCACCATGATGCGGGCAGCAAGATCGGCCGCATGGCGTTCCACCGGGACGATTCGTCCGTCAAACCGCTCCGGAAGGTCGTGAACGAGCCAGCGCTCAAGTCTCTCGCGCTTTTTGCCGGGGTCGAGCGATTCAATCCCAACACGAATCTCCAGCAGCGTGGCGACGCTGAGGAACAGGTCGTCTTCTTCCTGTTCATCGATCCACTCAAGCACATGCTCGTTGGGCTGGTCTTTCGTCGCCTGCGAAATGACGTCTGTGTCGAGCAGTGTTCTCAAAACTTCACCGGCCGTGGACTAAGGTTGACCCGACTGATCTTAATCCCCGAACCAACCAGCGGTGAGTTGCGGAAGAACTCGGACATCGTGCGTCCATTCTTCTTCGCAGACTCTCGCCGCTTGCGACCCTGCCATTCTTCGGGAGAGACAAGCACGCCGACCAGCTTGCCGTTGCGCGTGATCTGCTGTGCGCCTTGCTCGCGCGCGGTCTCGATCACTTCGCTGAATTTCGCCTTTGCTTCTGCGACTGCCCATGTCCCCATTAGCGGCACCTCAATATGACCATTATAGTCATTCTGGTCATATTTCGGACGCTGCCGCGCTTTGTTGGCTGCAACGATTGGTTCGCGGACCCAAGGTGAACGAAGTTTTGATCGGATAGCGGACCTGTTTCCGGGCCGATATTCAGGCAAGCAACTTGCCACGCGCGGTGCACCTCTCAGGAGTTGGCGCAGGCCGGCAGAGCATCGCTGTGCCGGCACGATTCCGAGGCTGTGATGAGAGGAGTAACCCAATGAAGCAGATGCGTATTGCGATGGCCTGCTGCACCGGGCTGATGGTTGCATCGATGATGGTTCCGGCAGGGGCCCAGACGAAGGCACAAACGCCCTCCGACGACGACAAGAAGTTTCTCGCCTTCGCCGCCCAGGCGGACCAGAATGAGATCGCGGTGAGCGAGGTCGCCGAGAAGAAGGCCACGAATCCGGCCGTAAAGGCCTTCGCGCAAAAGATGGTGCGCGAGCATAAGCAGATGACGGCAAGCATGAAGCCGTTTGCGCAGAAGTGGGGCCTGACGCCCCCGACCGGCCCGGATGCCGACCACCAGAAAGAGATCGACAAACTCAAGGGGATGAGCGGCGCGGACTTCGACAAGGAATACATGGACGCGATGGTGAGCGACCATACGGCGGCGCTGGACAAGTTCAACACCGAGGTGAACGACACGAAGGACCCGGCGTTCAAGACGGCAGTGACCGAGGGCAAGGACAAGGTCGCTGCGCACAAAAACATGGCCTACGACCTGAAAAAGAAACTGTAGAGCCATCTGGCGGACCAGCGTGAAGAAAGAAGCAAAGGCTTAGCACGGATTCACACCGATGAAGGATTTTCACGGATTGTTCCAAGAAGAGGGCATGGCGCAGACCGTGCCCTCTTCTTTGCGCCGGCAGGCTGCACGCCGCTTTTTG
This sequence comes from Acidobacteriaceae bacterium, assembly GCA_035552995.1. GTDB lineage: Bacteria > Acidobacteriota > Terriglobia > Terriglobales > Acidobacteriaceae > Edaphobacter. Next base: position 4,351 of record DATNEM010000303.1, read on the forward strand.
CGCCATTGACGATGCTTTGAACACGGCCATAGTATCGTCCACACACGCGGGCCTGCGAAACCGAGGAACCGCTGGATGAACCATGGCGAAGGCGTTGAAGTGCGGCGATCTGATGCCCGGCTGCGAGTTTGAGGCCAAGGGTGCAACCGAAATGGAAGTGCTGATGAAGGCCGCCGAGCATGCAAAGTCAGCCCACAACATCACCGACATTTCTCCGGCGATCGTGGATCAGGTCCGCGGCGCCATCCGCGACGAGTAGAGCCGTTGGGTCCATGTGATATCATCGAATGATATCAGGAGGCGGAATGCGAACTCTGGTAGATCTCCCCGAGAATGATCTGGAAGAGCTGAACGAATTGAGCCGTGCGCGCAAGACTTCCCGCACACAGCTCATTCGCCTTGCAGTAAAGGGATATCTGGCCGAGAATCGGCCTGGCCTGAAGGAATCGTTTGGCCTCTGGAAGGACCGGGGTGAGGATGGATTGGCGTACCAGGAGCGGTTGCGGCGCGAGTGGGAGCGCTGAGTGGCTGATCTGTTCGACACCAATATCCTGATCGACCACCTGAACGGGATAGCGAAAGCGACGCGCGAACTGGAACGCAGCAACGATCCGGCGATCAGCACAATCAGTTGGATTGAGGTAATGGCGGGTGCCACAACCCCGGGCGAAAATGCGAAATTACGCGGCCTCCTGGCGGGGTTCAGGCAATTAGCGCTGACCGATGCGATTGCCGAGCGAGCAGCCGCAAACCGCCGTCAACTGCGAATCAAGCTTCCGGACGCAATCATTCTGGCAACGGCGCAGACAGTGAACCGGCGGCTTGTGACGCGCAACGTAAAGGACTTTCCAATGGGGACGCCGGGGGTCAGAGTGCCATACAAGATTTAGTTGGTTTTTGATTTGGGGAGAAGTCGATTGATCTCGCGAAAGACCGGGCTGGCGTTTCTCGCTGGTGTGACGCTTGCGCTAGTAATAATCGACCTTTTTCTGCCGCGAATACCGCAGCCGCTCTCCTACCATCACTTTGCAGACCAGCGTGAGTCACTGGGCATTCCCAACTTCTGGAACGTGATCTCAAACCTGCCCTTTGCGATTGCCGGCGCAATCGGTTTGGTATGGCTGCTGCGCCTGCGCGGGAAGGAAATCGCACAACATTTTGCAGACACGCGCGAGCGGCTGCCATACGCTGTCCTCTTCGCGGGGCTGATTCTCACTGCGTTTGGCTCGGGCTACTACCATCTGCATCCGGACAATGCGCGGCTGGTGTGGGACCGGCTGCCAATGACCCTCGTGTTCATGTCGCTAATCGCCGCGCTGATTATGGACAGATTGAGCCTGCGCGCCGGGCTCTGGGCGCTACCACTGCTGCTGATCATTGGCGCAGCCAGCGTAGCGCAATGGTACTGGAGCGAGGTGCACGGCGTCGGGGATCTGCGCTTCTACGCGACAGTGCAGGCGTACGCAGTGATTTTCCTACTGGTGATGCTGCTCTTCCCCTCGCACTACACACGCGGACGCGACCTGCTGACAGTCGCGGGTTTGTATGTCGTCGCTAAACTCCTGGAGACGTTCGATCGGCAGGTATTCTCTGCGCTCCGCGGCACATTGAGCGGCCACACACTGAAGCACCTGGCTGCTGCGATGGCAGGTTACTGGATTGTGCGCATGGTGCAGCAGAGACAAGTTACGGGTAAATTCTGTTGAGCGTTCTGGCGAAGGGGATCGTCTCCCGCACATGTTCGAGGCCGCAGATCCAGGCGACGGCGCGCTCGATGCCCATGCCGAAGCCGGCGTGGGGCACTGACCCATACTTCCTCAGGTCGAGATACCAGGCGAAGGCCTCGCGCGGCAGGCCATGCTCGGCGATGCGGGATTCGAGCAGCTCCAGCGAGTCCGCGCGCTGCGAGCCGCCGATGATCTCGCCGTACCCCTCGGGCGCCAGCACATCCACACACATCGCCTTAGTCGCATCGGCGGGATCAGGCTGCATGTAGAACGCCTTGATCGCCGCCGGATACCGGTGGATCATCACCGGCCTGTCGAACTGCGACGAGATATACGTCTCGTCCGGCGAGCCGAAGTCATCGCCATAGACATGCGCGTTCTCAATCTTTCCCTCCGCGTGCGCGCGCTCCAGCATCGCGTGCGCCTCGTCGTAACTGAGCCGCGGGAAGCTCGCAGCTGCGGGTCCCTCGCCTCCGGCCGCGCTGCGGCCTTCGCTCGGGATGATGGCGCCTTTTGATAAAGCAGATCCCTCCGCTGCGCTGCGGGATGACAAAGTGGAGGGCGCAATGACGGCCTCCAGCTTCGCTACGTCGCGGCCGATGGTCGCAAGGTCCGCGCGATGGTGCTCCAGCACACGGGAGACGATGTGCGTGATGAATCCCTCGGCCAGCTCCATCAGACCGTCAAGCTCCAGCCACGCGACCTCCGGCTCGATCATCCAGAACTCGGTCAGGTGGCGGCGCGTCTTCGACTTCTCCGCGCGAAACGTAGGCCCGAAGCTGTAGACCTTGCCCAGCGCCATTGCCGTCGACTCGATATAGAGCTGGCCCGACTGGGTGAGATATGCCGGATCGCCGAAATAGTCCAGCTCAAACAGCGTGCTGGTGCCCTCGCACGCTGCCGGCGTGAGGATGGGCGGGTCGGTGCGGATGAAGCCGCGCGTGTCGAAGAACTCTGCAGCCGCGCGCATAATCGCGGCGCGCACGCGCAGAATCGCCGCCTGCCGCGGCGAGCGGAACCAGAGATGCCGGTGCTCCATCAGGAAGTCGACTCCGTGCTCCTTCGGCGTGATGGGATAGGGTGCAGCCTCGGGGACGCGCTGGACGACCTGCACGTCTTCGACGTCCAGTTCAAATCCGGACGGGGCACGCGAGTCCGCACGCACGCGGCCAGTCACAATCACGCTTGACTCCTGCGTGAGTGACTTGATGCGCTCGAAGACCTCTTCGCTCACCGCTGCCTTGGGCACGATGCCCTGGATGGTTCCAGTGCCGTCGCGAAAGGTAGGGAACAGAAGCTTGCCTGACGATCGCAGGTTATAGAGCCAGCCGCGCAGCATCACACGTTCGCCGGCATGGGCTGCCAGCGAGGCGATCTCGGCAATGGGTGCGGACGAGGCTGTTGTTGGGATCAATTTGGCCATAACTGAAAGTCAGTTTACGCTCAAGCAGACGGACGCCTCTGGTCGGCTTGGCGTGGCAGCTGACGCTCTGGGCAAATCGATTTTGCTGATGACCCTCGTGAATTTTTTTGGGGTATCTTGGCGCACAAACTATCTGGATACAGTAGCTTACGCGCCGATACTGCCGCTAAAATATAGATTCCAGATAATTTACGCACAAAATTCCTGAAATGAAGGAGTTAGGCAGTATTTTGTCCGGAGCCAGGCCTAACCGATGCGGCGCATCCAGCTTTGCTTCCTGACTTCCATTTTACAACCGCTGTCAAGAGCGCACTCCGCTTTACTGAGCAGACAACGGGTCGAACCGGGCGTGCGATGACCGCCGGTGAAAGCCCGCGCGTGCGACTCTCGCTACTTGATGCCGACCACCATGGAGTCGGGACCGACAAGATGCTCGACCCGGCAGGAGTGGAAGCCGGCCTCCTGCATCCAGCCCATGCAGTCGGCGCCGGTGTAGTCGAAGCCTCCGGGCGTTTCAATCAGCATGTTCAGGCTCATCATCAGGCCGAAGGCATTTTGCCGCCGGTCATCGTCGATGATGCTCTCGTAGACCACCAGCGCTCCGCCCTTGGGCAGCGCCTCATACGCTTTGCGGATCAGCATCTTCTTCGTGGGCAGGTCCCAGTCATGCAGGATATGACCCATGGTGATCACATCCGCGCTCGGGATCGGCGAGTCGAAGAAGCTGCCGGCCTGGAACTTCACGCGACCCGCCAGTCGATTCTCAGCAATGTAGTCCTCAAAAATCGGGCCAACAGCCGGAAGGTCGAAGCCGACGCCAGTGACGTTGGGATTGGCCAGCGCGATCTGCGCGATGAGGTCGCCCTGCGCAGGCCCCACATCGACCACCGACTTGTAGTTCGAGAACGGAAATTTGCGCGCGATGGCCATGTTCGCGCCGTGGCTCACGCCGGTCATGGCCCTCAGAAAGACCCGCAGACGATCAGGATCCGAGTACAGGGCATCGAATGTGCCGTTGCCGCCTTCGCGAATCTCGTTTTGCGGTTCCCCGGTGCGCAGCCCCTCCGTCAGACGCCCCCAGTGCCGGTACAGCCGCACATTCGCCATCTCCAGCATGCCGCCGATATAGGACGGCTTGGCCTTGTCCAGAAAGAGCCCCGTGTCCGCAGTGTTGGAGTAGATATCGCCACTGCGCTCAAGAAAGCCCAGCGCGACCAGCGTATCGAGAAAGTCACGCGACGCGCGGGGATGAAGGCCAATCCGCGCAGTTGCGTCCGCAAGCGTAAGCGGGTGCCTGGCAAGCTCCGTGAAAAGCTGCAACTCAATGGCGCTGAGCAGTGTCTTCGATGCCCAAAAGCCCAGGCCGACCTGCATGATGTGTTCTGGAGATGGCTGGTTCATCGCGCGAACCTTTCGTGCTGAGATTTGGGGAGAGTTGCGAGTCGGGATGAGGATACACGAACAGCTACTCTCTATGAGCTTCGGCCTGTCGCTCCTGCTGCTGAAAAAACTCCCGCGCTTTGCGCGCAACCGTTTCAGACGATTCGTCGCGATCTGCGGCGATCTCCAGGATGCCCGGAGTATCCGGTGGCAGTGGCCCAAGCGCAGCGGTAACAGCGGCCCAGTCCATCGTGCCTTCGCCCGGCCACAAGTGCTCGTCCTTCATCTCCATCGCATTCTGGAAGGAACCGGCGGAATCCGCCAGCTCATCCTGCGGCGCGAAGGGGCCGTGGTTGTCATGAACGTGGAGCTGGCCGATACGGCCCGCGAGAAGTTGTACCGCTTCGCCAACGCCCGAATCTTTTGCCGGCTTGCTTCCGTCCTGCGCCAGGTGCAGCCGGCCAAGATCCAGCGAGACGCCGACCTTATCGAAATGGCCGGCCTCAAGAATATGCAATAGGTGCGCCGGCGTGGTGACCTCGTTCTGTGTGTTTTCCAGCAGCAACTGCAGACCCAGCGGCCCGGCGAACGCCTTCAGATGCTCGATCGCTGTGAGCGAATGCTCGATGGCAGCCTCGTCCCAGCGCGTATCGCGCAGGCCAAGGTCAAGCACCGCCGCGGCGAACGGAATCATCTCAGCAGACTCGAACGCGCGCTTCACCTCATCCATCGCAGCAATGCGGCGAAACTTTTCCGGCGCTATCAGGTTGAGGTTGGGCGCGACGTGTCGTGACCACTGCGTGTCCGCTCGGTCCGTAATGTAGACAGGCTGATGCAGCACGCCGCGCACATCGTTGGAACGGAACCACGCCGCCAGTTCGCGGACAGCCGAAGCGTCTGTGTAATCGAAGTGGTGGCGCGCAGCGAAGACCTCAATGGTGCGGGCGCCGGAGGAAGCAAGCGCGTCCAGCAGGCCGGGATGGAGACGATGCTGGAAGAAAACGTGGGTCGAGATTCCGGGTTGCATGGGGTTGTGTTTCCTAGCGTATCGCAGACGCGTATGACGGTGCGCCGGCCGCGAGTTCCGGGCACGACGCGAATTTGTATGCGCGAGCCGGCATTGATTTGGTACTGCAAAAACGTTGACGTACTAAAGGCCGCTCAGATTGATGCTGTACAGCGCGCCGCCGGGCGACGCATCTGTAACCAGCAGTATGTTGCCCGAGATCGCCATGCCCTGCGTAGACTGAACGCCGGAAATCGCCGCCATCGTCGCGATCTGCGCCGGATTGGCAACATTCAGGCGCGCTACGGCGCCTTCGGCGTAGCAGCCGATGTAGGCCACATTGTTGCTGACCACCACGGGGATGGGATGACAGTTCGCGAGCGATGCAGTCGCGATGGACCTGATCGCCGCCGGATTGGAGATATCGATTGCCTCCACGGCGAGTTGATCGAAGAGGGTAACGTAAGCCACACCGCCTGCGACGACGATCTGCTGCGGCGAATGCGGCACGATGAACGGCGTACCCACGAGCGCCATCGCGCTTTCGTTGATGACCTGCACGGAGCTGGATGATGCGAGCGGTTGGGTCTCCGAGCCGGATGCGACATAGATATATCCCCCGGAGGCCGCCAGCGAAACTGCGTTGACGTGCTGGCCGGGCGCCGGGCTCGCCAGCGTAACCGTGCCGGAAATCGCTGGCGCCGCAGGATTGGCGAGGTTGATCTTTGCGACACCGCCATTGGCCGGGCCGCTGCCAAACAATGGAACGTAGAGGTCGGTTCCATCGAGTGCGATCTCGGGGTACGGCTCGCTGAGCCCGTAAACCACACCCAGCGGATGCAGCGAACCATCCGCGGCGATGGTCAACGTGACGATCGCGCCGGCGTCAAAGCAGACCGCAGCGAGCACATTGGCGGTCCCGATGGTCGTCGCAACCATGCCGCTGGGATTCATGCATGGCGTTGCGTAAGTGGCCGCCGGCTTCTGCGAACTGCTATTGACCGCGTACGTCGCGATCAACCCCGCTCCCTGAACGGAGACGAATTCGTATCCCCCAAACACAGTCACGGAGTTCGGCATTCCGGTGGCCGAGGGAACCACGCTGCTGATGGGATTGGGTGGCGGTGGTGGATCGCTTGCGACCATGGCCGCGCTGCCGCAACCGGCGAGCGCGCCGGCAAGCGCAAGAACAGAGATCAAGCGCAGTGGTGCGCTGGACGGAAGTTCCGTAAATCGCGGTGATCGTGCGATCTCGCCCATGGCGCGCTGCTCGGATATTGCGGGGCAGACCTGGTGGCGCTAGTCGCGACTGAGAGCTAAAGCAAAGCGCTGTAGCAGCCGGTGCTGCTTATGCCGCCCGGCGGCGCGGTGGGCATCCTGTTCCGTGTCGAACGACCCGCGGTCCTCGCCGGCCCAGCGAAAGCGCCAGCAGTCGCCCTCCTGGTAAATCTCCGGTTGCTCCGCGCGTGCGCGGTCAACATCGGCGTGGGTTGCGGTTGCAAGGGGAGGAGCGATTGCGTCGAGAGGCATTGCCTTCCTTTCGGGGCCCGAAGGCGTGAAACCTGTTTCGTGTTCACCATTCTTTCATCAAGCGCCGAAATGTGGAATAACCCTCATTTCCACAGGGGGCTTGGGAGTAACCGGGCATACGGTTACGGCAAATGGCAAAAGTTACCGCGGGAAGCAGCATGTCGTGGATTTTCACGCAGTCTGTGAAAACGTAACCGCCTCCGGCACATTTGTGCCGGGTTACGATAGTGTTCATGGGTGAACACGAGGATCCGCAACAGATTGGGCGTCTGGCCGAGGACTACGCCAGGCTAAAGGATGAGGTCTACAAGGTGGAGGAGCGCGTGGGGCGCGCGCATCGCGCGTATCTGGTCGCCGCGCTCTCCTTTGACCAGATCATCGTGCAGGACAACCGGCTTACCGTCGCCAACTCCGAGGAGCTCGGCGGAGCAGCCTCCGCCAATCTGGAGAACCTGATGAGTGCGCACGAGCTGATCGGCCTCTTCCATGAGCGCAGCCGCCTGCGCCATGAGCTGGACGAGGTGAGATCGAGACTGCGCGGCTGGCTCACGCACGTCTAAGCCGGCATAGAGTGATTGGGCCAAAAACTAGTCGGATGTGTGCCCGCTACTGCCTGTAGAATTGCTGGAATCCAGTGCTGCAGGCGGCTCCTCGCCTGCGGCATTCTTCTTTGGAGACGCCGTCATGGCAATCAAGCAGAAGGAGCGCGACTCCGCCCTCAATCATTCCGCTCCGCATGAGGTCCCGCTGGAGCTCTATGGCAGATCGCTCGAGGCGAACCGCCGCATTCCGCTGAACCTCGAGTGGGTGGAACAGGTGCGCGTTAACACGAGCGCCGTGGAGCGCCGCGCCGCAACCTTAGGCACGCGCCGCACTGTGAAGAAGCAGTGGCAGGCGGCGTGGCTGCTGAAGGCCATCGCCTGCATGGACCTCACTACGCTCTCCGGCGACGACTCCGCCGAGCGCGTGAAGCGCCTCTGCGCCAAGGCCCGCCATCCACTGCAGGACTCGCTCATCAAACAACTCGGCATTGAAGAGCTCAACCTCACAGTCGGCGCCGTGTGCGTCTATCACGCCTTCGTCGAGACCGCGGTCAAGGCGCTGGAAGGCACGAACATCCCTGTCGCAGCGGTTTCCACCGGATTCCCAGCCGGGCTTTCGCCGCTGGCGGAACGGGTGCAGGAGATTCGCCGCTCCGTCGAATCCGGCGCGCAGGAGATCGACATCGTCATCACGCGGGCGCATGTTTTCAACGGCGAATGGCAGGCGCTGTATGACGAGGTCGCCGCCTTCAAAGACGCCTGCGGCCCGGCACACATGAAGGCCATCCTTGGCACGGGCGATCTGCTGACGCTGCGCAACGTCGCGCGCGCCTCGCTCGTCGCGATGATGGCCGGCGCGGACTTCATCAAGACCTCCACCGGCAAGGAAGCCGTGAACGCAACCATCCCCGTGTCGCTCACGATGCTTCGCGCGCTGCGCGACTACAGCGAGCAGACCGGCATGGCCGTCGGCTTCAAACCTGCAGGCGGCATAAAGACAGCGAAGCAGGCGCTCGAATGGCTCTTCCTGATGAAGGACGAGCTCGGTAGGCCGTGGTTGGAGCCAAACCTCTTCCGCTTCGGCGCGAGTTCGATGCTCGCCGATATCGAGAGGCAGCTCGAACACTATGCCACCGGCCGCTACTCAGCCGCCCACCGTCACCCCATCGCGTAAGGAGAACACGCATGAGCAACGCAATTGTGGAAGAGTTCTACCGCATGGAGTACGGTCCGGCGCCCGAAGACCCCAAGGAAACCACCGCGTGGCTCGACGGGCACAAGCGTAAGTTTGGTCACTACATCGATGGCGCATGGCGGAATCCCGCCAGCGGTGAGTACTTCGCGTCGGCGAATCCCGCAACCGGCGAGAAGATCGCCGACATCGCGCACGCTGATGCTGCTGACGTCAATGCTGCGGTTGCGGCCGCGCGCAAAGCTCTGCCCGCATGGCAGGCGCTCAGTGGACATCAGCGCGCGCGCTATCTCTATGCGTTGGCGCGCCAGGTGCAGAAGCATTCTCGCCGCCTCGCCGTCCTTGAAACGATGGACAACGGCAAGCCCATCCGCGAGAGCCGCGACATTGATATCCCGCTCGTCGCACGGCATTTTTATCATCACGCCGGCTGGGCGCAGTTGCTGGAGAGCGAGTTTCCCGGCTATAAAGCTTGCGGCGTGGTTGGCCAGGTGATCCCGTGGAACTTCCCGCTGCTGATGTTCGCGTGGAAGGTCGCGCCGGCGCTTGCCGCAGGCAATACCATCGTCATCAAGCCGGCGGAGTTCACTCCGCTCACTGCGCTGGCCCTCGCCGAACTTGCGATGGAGGTCGGCCTGCCTGCGGGCGTGCTGAACGTCATCAACGGCGATGGCCGCAGCGGCGCGCTGCTGGTCGAGCATGACGGCATCGACAAGATCGCGTTCACCGGCTCAACCGAGGTCGGCCGCATCATCCGCAAGGCGACGGCAGCCTCGCCCAAGAAGCTCTCGCTCGAACTCGGCGGCAAGTCGCCGTACATCGTCTTCGACGATGCCGACCTCGACTCCGCTGTCGAAGGTCTCGTCGATGGCATCTGGTTCAACCAGGGCCAGGTCTGCTGTGCCGGCTCGCGACTGCTGGTGCAGGAGCGCATCGCCGAGACGCTCTATCGCAAGATCCGCGCGCGCATGGAAACGCTGCGCGTCGGCTCGCCACTCGATAAGGCTGTGGACATTGGCGCGATCGTCGATTCCGTCCAGCTCGATCGCATCCAGTCCTACGTCGCGAAGGGCATTGCAGAAGGCGCGACCTGCTATCAGCCCAACAATCGCCTTCCCGGACGCGGCCTTTACTTTCCGCCGACGCTGCTCACCGGAGTCAGCCCCACGGCGACGGTTGCGCAGGAGGAGATCTTCGGGCCCGTACTCGCGTCGATGACCTTCCGCACGCCGGCGGAGGCCGTCGAGCTGGCGAACAACACCGTCTACGGCCTCGCCGCGTCCATCTGGAGCGAGAACATCAACGTTGCGCTCGACGTGGCCTCGCAGGTGAAGGCCGGCGTGGTGTGGGTGAACGCGACCAATCTCTTTGACGCATCGTGCGGCTTCGGCGGCTATCGCGAGAGCGGCTATGGCCGCGAGGGCGGGCGCGAGGGCATGTACGAATACCTCGAACCAGCATGGCTACACGCGCCGAAGAAGTCTGCGAATGCCGCGGCCGCCGCGCACTCGGACGAAACGCACACGAACGAGAATGGCGATGCAACCAGCTTTATCGACCGCACCGTGAAGCAGTACATCGGCGGCAAGCAGGCACGGCCTGACTCCGGCTACAGCTTCCCGGTCCACGCCGCCGACGGCTCGCTGATCGGCGAAGCGCCGCTCGGCAACCGCAAGGACATCCGCAACGCCGTGGAAGCCGCGCACAAGGCGGAAAAGTGGGCGAAGACGCCCGCGCACACCCGCGCGCAGATTCTCTACTACATCGCCGAAAACCTCATCCAGCGCAAGCAAGAGGTCGCCGAGCGGCTCGCGCAAGTTGTGGGTCGCGAGCAAGCTGCGCAGGAGGTCGACCTCTCCATCGAGCGCATCTTCACCTACGCAGCGTGGGCGGACAAGTTCGACGGCTCCGTGCACAACCCGCCCATGCGCAACGTCACGCTGGCGATGAATGAGGCGATCGGCACGGTCGGAATCATCTGCCCGACAGAGGCTCCGCTGCTCGCCTTCTTCTCACTCGTCATGCCGGCCATCGCCGCGGGCAACACCGTCGTTGCCGTTCCGTCCGAGCGCTACGCCACCGTCATCGGCGATCTCTACCAGGTCTTCGACACCAGCGACCTGCCCGGCGGCGTGGTCAACATCGTCGCCGGCCGCCCCGCCGAACTCGCCAAGACGCTCGCCGAGCATGACGATGTCGACGCCATCTGGTGCTTCCGCGATGCTGCCGACGCCGCGCTGGTCAAGGCCGCGTCCATCGGCAACCTGAAGCAGGTGTGGACCAACGACCGTCACGACTTCGACTGGTTCCACCCCGCGCCGCAGGACTCCAGCTACGCCATGCGCCACGCCACGCAGATCAAGAACATCTGGGTGCCCTACGGCGAGTAGCAGGGTACCCCCTCCCCCCCCCGAAAAAGCGTAACATCTTCCAGATAAACGGGTTAGGTGCGGAGGTCACCCGTAAGATCTTGAAAACACGTAACGGCGAACTGCAATATCTTGGGAACAAAGGCTTTAGCGCACGGCAATGTCAAAGAGCGAGAGGATGCAAAGGCAGGAGGCACAATCCCGGTGCGGTTGGATTCGGCTTCGGCTGTTCTTTTAATTGTACGGCGGGTGTCAAGCTGTTGCGGTGCGAGCGAAGGAACGAACCACGGATTTGCAAAACCGGTTCGTGCAGACAGACATTGTGGAATAGGTCGGGCTTTCAGCCCTCGTCGATTCTATTGGCTACCCTACATGGGGCTGCGCCCCATGCTGGTATAGATCGCGCCTTTCGGCGCTAGATGATTTGGCGGGATTGAGCGTTACAGGCTCTCCTGCGGCGGTCTTCGTCAAGAAAGCGCAGAGCTTCTTCGGGCGTGTAGAGCTCGCCGCGCTCGGCGTGGGGCCCAGCTATGCTCCAGCCGCTCGCGGATCGCGTCGCGATTGCGCGCAATCCAACTCTCCTGCGATTCGAGCAGATCGAGCACGCGCTTTTTAGCTACATCTTCCATACTTTCGTATAAGCCCTCTTCGCCATCGCTCTCGCCCTCTCATCAATCTCGGTGCTCGACCATTTTGTGGCATTTCTGATTGTCGAATCCAGCGTAACCTTGGATTTTTTCAGAATCTTCTTTTTCTCTTGAAAGGTCTTGGCCGCAAGTTGTTCGCCATTGAACGAGCTCTCACACAGAAGGAGGTTGCCGATGCTTCCGACGGCCGCTTCGTTTAAACGTCCGCTTTGTGGCGCGATGTGTTCGATGGTCATCTGCTCGTAATCGACGGCGACGCCGTTCTTTTCTCCGCGATCTAGGCAAGCGAGAATGTATTGAATCGTCTTCTTCTGCTTGGTAAAGGTGTCTGTGAACGCGAAGTTAAGGAAATTGGACTCAAATTCCTCATAGGGCGGAATCTTCGCTTTCAGCTTCTTCTTGAGCTCATTCAAAACCTTGCCGCGGCCATTAGCGTCTTTTGCTCTGAGGAGCTCGCGGGCATGAAGAGCGTACATGAACGAAATTCCGCCAGATGATCTTTGAGACGTCACGGCTGTAAAGATGAAATGGAACTTCTCGATCGCCATCATCGCCTCCTGCACTTGGCTCAATTTGAGTAGGTCGGCATCATATGCGTGCATTAAGGCGAGAACCATCGGAAGGGGTTGCTTGACTCTAAAAATGATGAGGGCTTCCACCGCGTCCTTGACTCGGCGCTCGCCCTTCTTCCACTTTCGATAGCTAGTCTCCTGAATCTGCCTGTAGATGGATGAGTCCTCAACCACGCTCTTGAGGAATTCCTTCGCGTGCTCTTTATCGATATTTCGCTTAATGGCCTTGTATAGCTCTTTAACAGTCACGTACTCATAACGCGACAACCAAAAGTGATGTAAATAGGTTGACACCGTCAGATCCGCTTGCGATCCTTCGATAACCTCCACCATCTTGTTCCAGTGGTTCTTCGTTACGTCAACGCCCCTATTTGCTGGCCGAATCAGCTTTGTAAGATGACTCTTGACGAGGTCGGAAGGCTCTAATTCCTTTCCCCTAGTGTTCATCGTTTCAAATATCAGATAAGCATCATCTTCGTTGTCTAGATCGATATAGATAACTTTGAGGGACAGCAGCTTGTCTCTTAGCTCGGATAGTCGTTTCCGAGCTTTTATGGACTCAGTTTTTCCGACTATCGAGGGGTCTTTCTTCGCCGCCTCGACCGCTTGCTCGATTTGATCAGTGAAGTATTCAAAAGTGAGTTTGAGGGCCTCCTCCTCCACCCCAAGTTCCGGGTCAACCTCAGGCGGTTTGCTGCTCTGGATATGCTCCTGAAAATAGGGGTATGAGGTTTCAGGTTGCAGTGTGTACCTGTTTTGGTTGTCGATATCAGGCCGCTCTATTAGTGCCTGAATGCCAGAAGCAGAATCTTTGTGCCCCTCAGAAGCAAACGCATTGCGGATTGCTGCTAATAGCATGACGATTGTGGTCAGGCGTTGTTGGCCATCCACGACCGATGCAGTGTCAGAATTCGGTGGCTGAAATGCAACCATCGAACCTATGAAGTAGTCGGGACCGGAATTCTCGAATACGTCGCTCCAGAAGTCCTCGACATTTTCAGGCTCCCACGAGTAAGGGCGCTGAAAGCGAGGAATCTTGTAAAAGGGACTTTTGAGGACGTCGTTAATACTCTTGTCGATCGAACGTATCTTCACTGAATATCTCCCCTAAAGTTCAAGGCCCCGCCTTGCGGCGGGGCCCCGGTTGGTGCTTCGGTTGTCATTGCGCGCGAAGCGCGCCGTTCGCCAAGCGCGCAGCTTTAGCTGCAGCCGGAGGTGCTGCCGCAGGACATGCAGCGGTAGCAGGAGCCGGAGCGAGTCATGATGGCGCCGCAGGTGGCGCAGGAGGGTGAGTCGCGCAGGTCGACGATCTCGCTGAGCGCGTCGGAGGCGTGCACCGGGCCGTTGCTTGTGCCCGGGATGCCGGTGATGCCGCGGTCCTTTAGCAAGGGACTGGGGACTGGGGACTGGGGACTCGAGGAGAGGCCGCTGTTGGCAGCGAGGTCGGGGGCGATGCCGCCCTGGGGGGGAGTTGTGCTGCCCATGCCTGGGGCAGATCCCGGCGCGTTGTTGAAGACATCCTGATCGCCCAGCGGAACATGCCCGCCTTGCGCGCGCTTCTCGCGGTCAAGGATCGTCTGCGGAGTCAGATCGGGAAAGTCGGAGGTGCCGACCAGGTCCGCGATCGCTCCCGTCACGGTGGAGTACGAGCGCGGCGCAGGAGCCTCCGATGCCGGCGTGCCATAAAGGAGTGTGGGGCTTGCCTCCGCCGATAGATTGACTGCGTTCTCGGGCGCCGTCACTGTTCCGGCGACGGGCACGCTCTCCGCGGCGGGCGCCGCGGCATGCGGCGAGAGCCCTGCGAAGAGGTCCAACTGCTGGCCGGAGAGGAAGCGGATCTGGATCCAGCGGAAGATGTAATCCATGATCGACTTGGCGTAGCCGATCTCCTCGTTGCCGGTCCAGCCCGAAGGCTCAAAGCGGGTGTGCGCGAACTTCTCGCAGAGGAGCTTGAGCGGCACGCCGTGCTGCAGGCACATGGAGATGGCCGTGGCGAAGGAATCCATCAGGCCTGAAACGGTGGAGCCTTCCTTGGCCATGCGGATGAAGATTTCGCCCGGCTGCCCGTTGGGGTAGAGGCCGACGGTGATGTAGCCCTCGTGGCCCGCGAGGCCGAACTTGTGCGTGACGCTGGCGCGCTCGCCCGGCAGGCGGTGGCGTACCGCGCGCGGCGGCGCCTGGGCGTCGACTGCTTCGGCATTTTGCGTGCTGGCTTCGGCGACGGAGCGCAACTGCGCGCGCAGCTGCTGGATCTCCTGCTCGGCCTGCTGCTGGGCTTCTGCGCGTGCCTGCGCAGCGGCGGTGGCGGAAGCTGCTGCTGCGAGGGCCTGTGCCGCTTCGGGCGAGATGCCCGGCGTGGTCGCAATGGAAGCCGAACCCTCCGCTGCTACAGGTGCGGCGGCAACGGCCTTGGTGCCTTTCTTGTCGGCATCCGTCTGCGCGCTGACGTTCAGCGGTTGCGTGCCTTTGGAGTTGTCGCGATAGATGGCGACGGCCTTGATGCCGAGGCGCCAGGACTCGGTGTACGCGTCGGCGATGTCCTGCACGGAGCAGTCCTGCGGCAGGTTGAC
>DATNEM010000304.1:0-12141 GCA_035552995.1 Acidobacteriaceae bacterium
TCGGGTTCTTTGGACTGTTGGGATTTGTCGGGCTGGCGCTTTGGTACTGGACGCACGGCGATGGATTCAACGCCGCCTGGATGCTGCTGATTGCGTTTTACGCCGGCAGCAATTGCTGGAGCTCGTTCCAGGTGGCGAAGCGCATGGTCGCGCAGGAGAAGATTCCGCGGCGCATGGGGCTGAAGTGTCCGAGTTGCAAAGTGTCGCCGCCGATCGGGCCGTTCTGGGGCTGCGCGAACTGCAGGCAGAGCTTCGACACGTTTGAGACAGGCGGCCGCTGCCCGCACTGCGGAGCGCAATACGACGTGACGGCGTGCCTCGATTGCCGGCGCAGCGCTCCGCAGCAGGAGTGGACGGCGGGCGATTGGGTGGGAACCGCAGCACGCTGACTTTCCGATGGATTTTCGGGCCGCAAATTTTGCTGAATCGCGATACTTCTGTGACATTCGTGTGGTCGGTTGATGCCTACACTCCAAATAACTGACTGAAACAGGAGTGTACGTTGACTCGAACGACCCGCAATTCCTCCCCAAAACCTCTGCTTGCCTTCCTCACCTTCTCAACCATCACAATTCTTGCGGGGTGTTCCGGCGCGGGTTACAGCGGCGGCACCACGCAGACACCACCGCCGCCAACAACAACTTCGATCGCTTTGCAGGGCTCGGTGCATCATGGCGGCCGCACGATTGCCGGCGCGCGCGTTTACTTGTTCGGCGTAAACACGACGGGCTACGGCTCAGCGTCGGTGTCGCTCTTAAACGCGGCGTCCGCAGGGCACTCTGATTCGCTGGGCGCGTATGTGCTCTCGGATGCTTCGGGAAATTTTGGCTTGCCCGGCGACTGGGCCTGCCCGTCGACGGCGCAGGCGTATCTGTATGCCGCGGGGGGAACGAACGCGGCGAGCGGACTGCTGGCGGCGCTCGGGCCATGCCCGGACCCATCCGATACCGCGGCGCCTCCGTCGTTCTTTGTGAATGAAGTGACGACGGTTGCGACGGCGTACGGGCTCGCGGGATTTGCCACCGATGCGACGCACATGGCCCACTCCAATACTCCGCTGGCGCGCACCGGAGCGGCGAACGCGATGCTGAATGTGAAGAACCTGGTGAATCCCGCGACGGGTGTGGCGCTGGCGACGACGCCGGAAGGCAACGGCACGGTTCCGCAGGCGGAACTGAACACGCTCGCCAATATGCTGGCGGCATGTGGGCGGACGAGCGGCGCGAATTCTTCTGAGTGCTCGACGCTTTTCAACGCCGCAGTGAATGCGAACGGCGTCGCGGCGAGCGATACGGCGACGGCGGCGATCAACATTGCGCATGCGCCCGCGAATGCGGTGGCTAGTCTCTATGGGCTGGCGGGAGTTGGGCCGGAGTTTTCACCGCGGCTGACCAACGCGCCGCCGGATTTCACGCTCGCGCTGCGATTTACCGATCCGGGACTGCCGAGCAACGGGAATCTGACCATGTCGATCGATGGCGCGGGCAGCGTTTGGATTCCGAACGAGTCGAGCACCACGATCACCAAGCTTTCGAGCACGGGCAAGGTTCTCAGCACGACGGGCGGGTTCGTGTCGTCGGGGCTGACGACGCATCCGGTCGCTATCGCGATCGATGGGTCCGGCAATGCGTGGATTCCAAACAACAGCACTATCCCTTACGTTGTGGAGCTGTCGAACTCCGGTGACATTCTTAGCCCTTCCGCCGGATACACCGCAAGCAGCTTCAAAGATCCGGTGGCAGTCGCGCTCGACAGCAACGGGGCCGCATGGATTGCGAATGCGGATGGCGCGAGCCTGACGAAGCTTGCGAGCGTTGGTGTTCCCTTGAGCCCGCCGGATGGATATACCGGAGGCGGCCTGCAGCGGCCGGTGGCGATCGCCATCGACGGCCTGGGAAATATCTGGACCGGAAACCTGGGCACCGACAGCGTCAGCAAGTTTTCGCCGAGCGGCGCTGCTTTGAGCCCCGCGACGGGCTTCACGGGCGGCGGTTTGGATGGGCCGGAGTCGATTGCGATCGACTCGTCGAACACCGTGTGGGTCTCCAACTACATGAACGGCTCGGTGACGAAGCTTTCCAACGCAGGAACGCCGGCATCGGTGAATGGCTTTACCGGCGGCGGACTCGTCAATCCGATAGGGATTGCGATCGACGGCGCCGGCACAGCGTGGGTGGCGAACCAGTTCGGCACCGTGACGCACCTGTCAGCGACGGGCGCAGCGATCAGTCCGGCGGCGGGATTCATTGTCAGCGGACCCCCGCTGGTAGTGGACGCGATGGCGCTGGATGGCTCCGGAAATGTGTGGCTGTCGGGCGACTCGGCAGTCGTGGAGCTGATCGGAGCGTCCGCGCCAGTGGTTACGCCGCTGCCATACGGCATCGCGAACAACGCTCTCGGCACGCGGCCCTAACCCAATTCGCGCGCAGATAGCAAAGCGCACCGAAAAAGATAATGCATCTCCACCTAGCGGCGGCTGAAAGGCCGCTGCATTTTTTGTACTCAACTGATCTCTTCTCTCTTAAAGATCGGTCTTCGCGGTTTCGGGGATCGCGAGCAGCCCGAGCAATGTAACAACGGCGGATAGCGAAAGATAGAGACCCACGTAAAAGAGGCCGTAGTTCTTCGCAAGCCATGTGGCGATGTAAGGTGCGAGCGACGCCCCAAGAATCCCTGCCATGGAGAAGGCGACTGAGGCGCCCGTATAGCGCACGGGCGTGGGGAAGAGCTCCGAGATCAGCGTGCCGAGCGGGCCGTAGGTAATGCCCATCAACGCGAGGCCCAGGGCCATCATCGCGATCGCGCCGACAGTTCCGGCACTAAAGAGCGGCGCGAGGATGAGGCCAAAGAAAATGATCGCAACGGTAACGGCGATCATCACCCGGCGTCGCCCACGCTCCGCCCAGAGCGCGGAGATCGGAATGGTGATGGCGAAGAAGCCGATGCAGGCGAGCTGCATCCAGAGGAACTGCTGCCGCGTGTAATGAAGTGCCGTGGTGCCCCAGGAGAGAGCGAAGACCGTCATCAGATAAAAGAGCGTGAACGTCGCGAGGCAGACGGCGGTCGCCGCTACGACTTCGCGGAGGTTGCGGCGGAGGACCTGGGCGATGGGGATGGCGTGCTGGATCGCGTCTTGTCCGAGGCGCTCGCGCGCGGCGGCGAAGACAGGGGTTTCTGTGATCGTCAGCCGGACATACAGGCCCAGCAATACCAGCACAGCGCTCGCCAGGAACGGCAGACGCCAGCCGAAGCGAAAGAATTGCTGGTCGGTGAGCAGGCGCGAGAGCAGCAAGAAAATTCCGCCGGAGAAGAAAAAGCCGATGGGCGCGCCGAGCTGCGGGAACATTCCGTAGAGCGCGCGGCGGTTGGGCGGCGCATTTTCTACCGCCAGCAGCACCGCCCCGCCCCACTCGCCGCCGAGGCCGAGGCCCTGGCCGAATCGGCAGAGCGAGAGCAGCAGCGGCGCGGCGACCCCGATGGTCTTGTATGTCGGCAGCGCGCCGATGAGGACAGTCGATATGCCCATGGTGGAGAGCGCGAGGACGAGGGTGGTCTTGCGGCCGATGCGGTCTCCGAAGTGACCGAAGAGCGCCGAGCCGATGGGCCGTGCCAGGAACGCGATACCGAAGGTGGCCAGCGAGGCCAGGCGCGCGGAGGCAGGATCGGAGGCGGGGAAAAACAGCGCGGGAAAGACCAGCACCGCGGCGGTAGCGTAGATGTAGAAGTCGAAGAATTCGACGGTGGTGCCGACCAGCGACGCGAAGAGAACGGCGCGCGGCGAGTTGAGAGCCCGGTGTGCGGTCGTGGCTGGTGCGGCAGGCATGATTGGTCCGGAGAAAGTGGAACGGGGTTGAGGAAGCGCTAGAGAATTTTATACTTGCGGAGACACTGAATTGCGGGAGAGGGAATGGCAGCGCTGATTGAAGCGATCGATGTGAAGCGAAAGATGGTGTTCGAGCATGAAGGCATCCCATACGCGTGCCTGGATGTGGAGGTGAACACGCCGACGGCGCGCGGGGGTCAGACGCTTGTGCGCCTGAAGATGCGCAACCTGCTGACGAACGCGGTATTCGAGAAAGCGTTCCGCGCAGGCGACAAGTTCAAGGAGCCGGACCTGGAGCTGGTGCCGGCGTCGTATCTGTACAGCGACGGTGAGGGCTCGCACTTCCTGGACCAGGCGACGTTTGAGACGCTGACGCTGACGGAGCAGATGATGGGCGGCGCGCTCGAGTATCTCGTCGAAGGCGCGCTGTTGCAGTTACACAAGTTCAACGGCAACCCGATCGGCCTTCAGCTTCCGATCTTCGTGGAGCTGGCCGTCGCAGAGACGGAGCCGGGCGTCAAAGGTGACTCATCCAGCGGCAGCGTGACCAAGGTGGCAAAGATGGAGACGGGTCTCGAAATCCGCGTACCGCTGTTCATCAAGCAGGGCGAGCGCGTGAAGATCGCGACAGAGACCGGCGAGTTCTCGGGCCGGGCGTAAGGTGTATCCGTTAAAACATGCGCGCGGAACTGAGAACCTGCCGGGCGCGTAGAATCCTCCTGAAGCGAAGCGAAAGCAGCGTGGCTTCGCGCTCAAGGAGCCTCCAGCGATATGTCCGCCTACCCGAATCAGCCGTCCGCGTATCTCGATCCCGCAATGGTGACCACCGCACTGGAGCTGCCCGGCTACCGCATCGTGCGCAACTGCGGCGTGGTGCGCGGCATCATCGTGCGCTCGCGCAATGTCTTCGCGTCGATCGGCGCAGGACTGCAGACCATGCTCGGCGGAAACATCACCATCTACAGTGACCTCTGCGAGAAGACGCGGCAGGACGCGTTCGGGATGATGATGATGCACGCGGCGCAACACGGCGCCAATGCCATCATTGCCGCGCGCTATGACGCGAATGAGCTGATGCAGGGCGTCACGGAAGTGCTGGCTTACGGCACTGCGGTGGTGGTGGAGAAGGTGTAGCGCCATCCCTCGTTCATGGACCAATGTTCGCGAAAATTGAATTCCAGCGCCCGCCGTGTTGCGTACTCTTGGTGTGAAAGGGATTGCGCCGATGGATGTGCTGGTGATTGATTCCGTCGAGCGTCCTGCGGCGAACTGAGTTCCGGCGGAGCAGACTGGCGCTGACTCATTCTTCAAAACGGCATCCGCACGGAGACGATCAACCCGTGGTTGTACGGGTGGAAATGCGTGACGGCGATCTGTTCGCCGGCTGCGATCGTCAGGGCGCGATGGCCGGGCGCTCCGGAGGCATCGTGCGACAGCGGGATACGGCCGACGACAATTCCCGGCGTGATAAACGTTGCGATCTTACCGTCATTCGCGCCGCCGAGGTAGAAGTTCGAGTTGATCTCAAACTCCGGGACGAGCATGCGCGCAAATCCCCTGGCGCCGATGCGGTACTCCGCGACGTTGTTCCACGCGATGGTATGTCCCAGCCCACGCGCGTTACTCACCGGCAGAGTTCCACTCATGATTGTCATCAGCGCCCACCGGCCCCAGCCTTTGCCGGCAGCGAGCGCCGGCGTCACTACGGCGCAGCAGCTTCCGTTCGCGTCCTTGCCCGTCGGGACCGTCGCATAGATCACCGCCGTCACTGCGTAGTTGCCGTGCTGCTCATTCGCGGCGGCGACCCGGTACTTCGCCTGAAACCAGACATCGCCAAAGCCGTTCTTTACGCGCGGCTGTGCGTGCTCGAAAAAAGGAGGCACGCCAAAGATGAGTTCGGTGCGCGGCGCGGGGATGAGTTCGAGGCCCTTGCTGTTGCCCAGGTTCCACGTGCGATAGCCCGCGGCATTTGTCTGTCGCGTGAACTCCGAGCGCATCGCCTGGTCGATCTTGGGCGTCGAGGTCGCTACCGGCGTTGACCAGTGCGGCTGCGATTCCTCCGCGGCGGTGGCGCGGGCCTGCCAGCGGGCAACCCACGAACCAGAGCTCGCCGCGCTTTGCGCGAAAGCCCTGCCGGCGCCCGTCAGCGCGCACAACATCACCGCGCCCGCTGCTATGCGGGCCATCCATTGCAATCTTTCCATTCACTTCAATTCTATGGCCGCCGCAATAGTTGTTTAGCCGCGGAATATGACCCGTCCGCGACACACTGTCGCCTTCACCTGCCCCAGCATCGCCGCACCATCGAACGGCGTATTCTTCGAGATGGACCGCGATTGCCGAGCGTCGAAAAGCCACTCTGCGCCTGCATTGAAAACCGTTACGTCCCCGGCTCCGCCTACCCGCAGCGTGCCACGGCCCTTCAGGCCGACCACCGCAGCAGGCCGGGTGCTCATTAGTTCGACAATGCGAGCGAGCGGTAAGCTGTTTTCTTTATGCAGGACGCGCATGGCGAGGCCCAGGGCGGTTTCGAGGCCGGTGATGCCGTTGGGAGCGCGCTCGAACTCCACTTCTTTCTCATGGCTGGCGTGCGGGGCGTGGTCCGTCGCGATGCAGTCGACAGTGCCGTCGAGCAGCGCGGCAATCACCGCTCTGCGGTCCGCCTCGCAGCGCAGGGGCGGATTCATCTTCGCGTTCGTGTCGTAGTCACCCACACGCTCGTCCGTCAGCGTGAAGTGGTGCGGCGCCGCCTCGCAGGTGACGTGCAGGCCGCGCGCCTTTGCGTTGCGGATGGCATCGAGCGCGCGGGCAGTTGAAACATGCTGTACATGCAGATGCGGCCGCAGGCCTTCGGCGCGCTCGATCTCTTCGAGCAGCCGGATGTCGCGCTCGACGATGCGCGACTCCGCCTCGACGGTCATTCCGCGCAGTCCCAACCGGAAGGCGACCGGCCCGGCATTCATGCTGCAGCCGCCGCTCAGGCGCGTGTCCTCTGCGTGCTGCGAGATGGGGACACCGAGCCGCGCGGCAGCGACCAGCGCCGCGCGCATGATGTGGTCTTCGAGGACGGGCTTGCCGTCGTCGGTGAATCCCACCGCGCCGGCCTTCACCAACGCAGCGAAATCGGTGATGCGCTCGCCCATGGAGCCGACAGTGGCGGCGGGCATTGCGAGGAGATGTACGGCGGAGTTGCGAGCGGCGTCGGTCATCCATGCAAGTGATTCCGCGGAGTCGTTCACCGGAGTGGTATTGGGCATGGCGACGACCGTCGTGAATCCACCCGCCGCAGCCGCAGCGGTCCCCGTCGCAATCGTCTCCTTGTGCGTCTGGCCGGGTTCGCGCAGATGCACATGGACATCGATGAAGCCAGGAGAAACTACGCAACCGGATGCATCGATCCGTAACTCTTTCGGGAGCGATTTTGTGAGATTGGCCAGCCTGCCCGGCTCTTCGATTGCTGCGATCTTCCAATCGCGCACCAGCACATCGCGCGGGGCATCCACTCCGCTCGCTGGATCGATTACGTGGCCCCCGATAATCAGTAACTCGCTCACTGCCGTACCCCCAGCGCCCGCACCAGCACGGCCCTGCGCACCGCGAGCCCCTGCGCCACCTGTTCCTCAATCGCGGACTGCGCCGAATCCGCCACCTCGCCCGCAATCTCCAGCCCGCGAATGATGGGGCCGGGATGCATCACCAGCAGCTTCGGATATCGCGCGAGACGCGCTCCGTTCAGCTGATAGCGCGCCACGTATTCTCCGAGGTCGAGTGCCGTCCCAAGCAGCCGCTCCTTCTGGATGCGCAGCATCATGGCTACATCCGCGCATTCGAGCGCCGCGTCGAAGTTGCGCGCGATCTCAATTCCCGCGCCTGACGGCAACTCGTTTCCCGCGAGAAGGTCTGAGGCTTCTTCCGGCAGCAACTCCTGCGGCCCGCACAGGATCACCTTCGCACCGAGCCGCGGCAGCAGCATCGCATTCGAACGCGCGACGCGGCTGTGCCGGATATCACCGGTGATGGCCACAGTCACGCCGCGCAGCGTGTCTGCCGTTGCTGTCGCGGCATCGCGATTCAGCCGCAACAAAATCGTTCGCAGATCGAGCAGCGCCTGTGTTGGATGCTGATGCATTCCGTCCCCCGCATTCAGCACCGGCAGGCCGGTTACGCGCGCCAGCAGCTCCGGAGCGCCACTGGCCGGATGCCGCAGCACAATAGCCTCCGCGCCCAGTGCCCGCAGCGTAAGGCCTGTGTCCTTCAGGCTCTCGCCTTTTTCGATGGAGGACGATTTATCGCTCACCAGCGTGGTGGTCGCACCCAGGCTCTTCGCTGCGAGCTCAAAGCTGGTCCGCGTGCGCGTGCTCGACTCATAAAACAGCAGCGCCAGCGTGCGCCATTCCAGCACCTTGGCGCGCGCGGAGACGTCCATGGCCTCCAGCTCCGACGTCGTCGCCAGAATCTCCGCCACATCCGCAACGCTCAAATCTTCAACGCTCAGCAGCGAACCTGGATGATATTCACGCCCAGCAAAAAAGGCCGCCGCGCCTTCTCGCGCCGCAGCCTCTCTCGTCAAAGTCCCCACGATCTCATCTACCTCATATCTATCTTAATCCGCCAGCTCCACCAGCAGCACCTGCTCGTTGCCGTCCACCTCGTTCAGCTTTACCTCGATGATCTCGCGGCGAGAGGTAGGCACCATGCGCCCGACATACGTCGCCATCACCGGCAGCTCACGATGCCCGCGATCGATCAGGACGAGCAGCTGAACCGACTTCGGCCGTCCATGGTCGAACAACGCATCCAGCGCCGCGCGCACCGTGCGACCGGTGTAGAGCACATCGTCCATCAAAATGATGTCGCGGCCGTTCACATCAAAGCCGAGCTCGCCCTGCACGACAGTCGGTCGCGGGCCATCGGTCGAGAGATCGTCGCGGTAGAAACTGATGTCGAGCACGCCGGTATCCACGGGCCGCTTCTCGATCTGCTCGATCAGCTTGCCGATGCGCTCGGCCAGCGGTACCCCGCGACGCTTGATGCCCACCAGCCCGATGTTGGCCGCGCCGTCATTTTTCTCCACAATCTCATGCGCCAACCGCACCAGCGTGCGCTCAATCTCCGAGGCCGACATGAGCCGGCCCTTCTCGCGCAGCTTTGGCGCTGCGCCCACCGCGGCTGCTTTCGCTCCGTCCATCTCGCTCATAGGCTTATCTCGCGCTGAAATTCCGTCGCTGCTGATGATAGCAGCCGGGAAGCTATCGCCGTCTCATCCGCAACAGCCCGCCAAACGCGCCGCCGATTGCCGAGATAACCATCAGCACCGCCGCCAGCATTGCGTAACCTGCCAGCATCGCTGCCGCGCGGAACTCCGGCGACCGGATCAGTCCCATCAATTCCGGAGGGATGGGTGTCTGCTGCGCCTTGGCCCGCAACTGTATCTGCTGTTCGGCCTGCGCCATCTGCGCGGCCATCTGCGCGTCGAAGCTGCCCATGCCGTGCAGTGCATACCGCTCCACAAGCCCCCATCCCGCCATCGACGCGGCGAGTCCTAGCGCAAGGCACAGACCGACCACCAGGCCAATGCGCGCTCCGATGCCGGCATCGATCCGCGCCGCCGGCAGCCGCTTCTGGTAAAGACCGAGCGTAATCATCGACGCACTCAGCAGCCACAGCACGCTCGGCAACGACAGCAGGTCTACCTTCACCGCGGCCAGACTCAGCAGCGCGCCGACTACCGCCACGACGGCTGAATATCGGATCGCGATCTTCCAGTCCACGGCGCGGGGCGCTGGTGGAGGAGTCGCGCCTGTGCTGGCCTCGGCCTCGGGCCGCTCGCCGCCGGCTTCCACCGACTGCTGCTCGAGCGCGAGCGTCAGTTGCGGGGCGCCGCAGTGCGGACAAAAGGCCGTATCCCCCGCCAGCTCCCCGCCGCAGCGATGACAATTCTCCTGCATACCTTGAAGCTACGCGAGCCGCAACACTCGAGCAAGCAATCTCACTCGCGTCACCCTGAGCGCAACGCGCGAAGGACCCCTGTATTTGTCTTTGTTTGTAAGGCTGCAACTCATCTCGCCGCGCGCGAATGCTACCCTTAACTCGACACCATGCCCGCAAAAAATCCCCAGGAAAACTCCCGAAACGCCAAGGAAACGAAGCGCGAGATGCCTTTCAATAGCACTCCTGACAACGCGCCCGGCGCGCAGCTCCCCAAGGCCTACGACCCTTCGCTGATTGAGCACCATTGGGCGGAGTACTGGAGCCGTGAGCGGCTATTTGATGTCCCCACACCGGACAGTGACAGCCACGTCACTCCGCGCCGACCAGCGGGAGGCACGCGCGAAGCGGACAAAGGGCGTGCGAAGCCCTTCACCATCCTGCTGCCGCCGCCCAATGTCACCGGCCGCCTGCACATGGGCCACATGCTCAACCAGACCGAGATGGACATCCTGATGCGTTGGCACCGCATGGGGGGCGAGACCGCACTGTGGGTTCCTGGCACCGACCACGCCGGCATTGCTACGCAAATGATGGTCGAGCGCCAGCTTGCGGCTGAAGGCACTGACCGCAAGACCCTCGGCCGCGAAGCATTCGAGCAGCGCGTGTGGGACTGGAAGCGCCAGTACGGCTCGGCGATCACCGAGCAGATGCAGCGGCTCGGTGTCTCGGTCGACTGGTCCCGCGAATACTTCACCATGAACGAGCAGCTCTCCGCCGCGGTGAAGGAGGCCTTCGTCCGCCTGTGGGAGCAGGGGCTGATCTATCGCGGCGCATACATCGTGAACTGGGACCCGGTGCAGCAGACTGCCGTCTCCGACCTCGAAGTCACGCACGAGGAGCGGGCCGCAAAGCTCTACCACGTCCGCTATCCCTTCTCCGACGGCACCGGCTCCATCGTCATCGCCACCACACGCCCCGAGACCATGCTCGGCGATGTCGCCGTC
The DNA here is from genome assembly GCA_035552995.1 of Acidobacteriaceae bacterium. Lineage (GTDB taxonomy): Bacteria > Acidobacteriota > Terriglobia > Terriglobales > Acidobacteriaceae > Edaphobacter. The sequence goes on from DATNEM010000304.1 coordinate 10,759, forward strand.
GCGGTGAACCCCAACGACGACCGCTATAAAGATGCCATCGGCAAGCTCGTCACGCTGCCACTCTCCGCCGCAGCAGCACATGCCGACCGCAACATCCCAATCGTCGCCGACGAGTGGGCCAACCCGGAGTTCGGCACCGGCGCGGTGAAGGTCACGCCCGCGCATGATCCCAACGACTTCGCCATCGGCCAGCGCCACGCACTGCCGTCGCTGCTCATCATGGACGAGACCGCGCACATCGATCTGCCCGGCTCGCCCTACCACGGCCTGGATCGCTTCGCGGCCAGAGAAAAGATCGTGGCCGACCTGGAAGCCGCCGGACTGCTGGTCGGCATCCACGACCACAAGCACGCCATCGCCCTCTCGCAGCGGTCAGGCGCCGTCATTGAGCCGCGCCTCTCGCTGCAGTGGTTCCTCGCCGTTAACAAGAAGCCCGAGACCTCCCACGAAGCTGTCATCCTGAGCGGAGCGCGCAGCGCGGAGTCGAAGGACCCCGAAGGTGATAACGCAGCCGCAGCCGCTCGGACCGTTCCAACCGAAAAGTATTCTCGCAACTCCATCGCCCAAAACGCCATCGACGCTGTGCGCGACGGCCACATCAAATTCACGCCCGAGATGTACACCAAGACCTACATGGAGTGGATGAACAACATCCACGACTGGTGCATCTCCCGCCAGCTCTGGTGGGGACATCGCATTCCCGCATGGCACTGCCCTGGCTGCCATGGCATCACGGTTTCGCGCGACACACCCACCGCCTGCTCCGCCTGCGGTGACACGCACGTCGAGCAGTCCACCGACGTGCTCGACACCTGGTTCTCCTCCGGCCTGCTGCCCTTCACCGTCTTCGACTGGCCCAACCCCACGCCCGACACCGGCGCGCCGCTGCTCACGCCCGCGCTCGCTGCCTTCTACCCCACCTCACTGCTCGTCACCGGCTTCGACATCCTCTTCTTCTGGGTCGCGCGCATGATCATGCTGGGCTGCCACTTCATGCTCGACGTCCCCATGCCCGACGGCTCCCCGCGCCCGCTTGCCGAAGCCGTGCCCTTCCGCGAGGTGTATATCCACGCGCTGGTGCGCGACGCCAACCGCGAGAAGATGTCCAAGACCAAGGGCAACGTCATCGACCCTATCGAGATTATCGAGCGCTTCGGCACTGATGCCGTCCGCTTTACGCTCGCGTCGATGGCTTCGCCCGGAACAGACATTGCCTTCAGCGAAGCTCGCACCGAAGGCTACCGCGCCTTCGCCAACAAGATCTGGAACGCCGCGCGCTTCATCTTCATGAACATCGATCGCGCCCGCGCCGCAGATATCGAAGTTCAACTACCTCTAAATACTGTCATCCTGAGCGGAGCCCCTGAGCTTGCCGAAGGGGCG
>DATNEM010000305.1:0-6044 GCA_035552995.1 Acidobacteriaceae bacterium
CGCCGTCATCGCCGACTCGCCCTCGCTGCCACGCAGGGAACTCGCAGCCGCCCTGGAGTTCGCCGCAGCGCACGGCATCCCGACGGATATCCTCCGCACACGCGAACTTGACTCGCCCGACTATTCCCGCAACGACGCCAATCGCTGCTTCCATTGCAAGGATGAGCTCTTTACGCAGATGGAGGCCGCGCGCCAGCGGCTCGGCTTCGCGCACATCGCCTATGGCATGAACGTCGATGATCGCGGCGACCATCGCCCAGGGCAGCGCGCAGCCGCGGAGCATCACGTCCTGGCGCCGCTGGTAACCGCCGGGCTTACCAAGGCCGAGGTGCGCATGATGGCGCGCGACGCGGGCCTCAACCTTGCCGACAAGCCTGCCAGCGCTTGCCTTTCTTCGCGCATCGAATATGGCCGGCCGGTGACGGCCGAAAATCTGAATCAGGTCGAGCGCGCCGAGGAGGCCTTGCACGCCCTCGGCTTCGCGCAGGTCCGCGTTCGGCACCACGGCACACTGGCGCGCATCGAGATCGCACGCGCCGACATGCCGCGCGCTCTGTCGCTCGACATGCTGGACTGCATTACCGCTGCGCTGCAGCCGCTCGGCTTCACCTACATCACGCTGGACACGCGGGGCTACCGTACCGGCTCCATGAACGACGTGCTGCCTGCGATGGCGATAGCTGCAGCGCGATGAATCCGCGACAAGCTTTGCGCCGCTTCTTTTAGCATTCGTCAACAGGGAACAACGGAAACATCTTATGCGCATCGCCTATCTCGACTGCTACGCTGGAATCGCAGGAGACATGTTTCTCGGCGCACTGCTTGACGCCGGCGTGCCAGCCGAGGTGTTGCACGAGGCAACCATAGCCCTCTCGCTCGACGCCTCGCTGCGCATTGAGAAGGTAGACCGCAGCGGCATCACCTGCACCAAAATCCATGTGCTCGAAGGGAGCCAGATCGCAGAACTGGTTGCGGATTCGCACAATCACTCGCACCAGCCGAAGACGCAGCATCTGCATAAGGGCAGCCACGAGCATACTGATCACCACGATCATGGCCACGCTCATGAGCCGCACGATACCAGCCACTCACATGAAGGAAGCGCTCACAAGCGTGCGCATAACCATGGCCGTTCGCTGACCGAGATTCGCAGGCTTATCTCAGCCGCTTCGCTTCCAGACCCTGTGAAGGACTTCGCGGTTCGTACCTTTGAACTGTTAGGACACGCTGAATCCCGCATCCACAACGTGCCGGTCGACGAGATCCACTTTCACGAGGTCGGCGCAGTGGACGCCATCGTCGATATTGTTGCCGCGAGCGCCGGCATTCACTACCTCGATATCGATGCATGGCACTGCTCGCCGATCAACGTCGGCGGAGGCACGGTTGACTGCGCGCACGGCACATTCCCGGTCCCCGCGCCCGCGACGGCCGACCTCCTTCGTGGCATGCCCACCTACTCCGCGCACATCGAGAAGGAACTGGTTACGCCAACGGGAGCGGCCTTGCTGCGCGCGCTGAACCCCACGTTCGGGCCGCAGCCCGCGATGCGAGCAGCCCAGATCGGCTACGGCGCAGGCTCGCGCAATCCCGCTGGGTTCGCGAACGCGTTTCGCATTAGCATCGGCGAATGCGCTGACATGTCGTCCATCAGCGAGGCGGTTACGGTTCTCGAAACCGCGCTCGACGACCTCTCGCCACAACTCCTGGCACACGCCGCCGAAACCGCGCTAGCCGCGGGCGCGCTCGATGTGATGATGACGCCCGTGCTGATGAAAAAGGGCCGTCCCGGCACGCTGCTGACCGTCCTCTGCAATCCCACAGACTCAGCAAAGTTCGAGCAGCTTCTGCTCCGTGAGACCTCGACCCTCGGCATTCGCATCCGCCAGGACCGCCGCGTCTGTCTCGACCGCGCACACGCAACCGTCTCCACCCTCTACGGCGAGATTCGTGTCAAAGTCGGTTCACGGGACGGCGAGACGCTGAACATCGCGCCGGAGTTCGAAGACTGCCGCTCTGCTGCGGCGCGTTGCAATGTCGCCGTGAAACTTGTCCAACAGGCCGCAATCTCCGCCTACAATCAGGCGCACCGATCATGACCCGCGATTCCGTGCTCCAGCTTCTGGCCGAAGTCGAACGCGGCGCCGTCACACCCGCTGCTGCTGCCCAACGCCTGGCCAGCCTGCCCTACGAAGATCTGGGCCACGCGCGGGTCGATCATCACCGCAGTCTGCGCTCCGGCCTGCCGGAAGTCGTCTTCGGCGCGGGCAAGACTACCGAGCAGGTCGTTGCCATCTTCTCCTCTCTCGCGGCGGATGGCGTGGATGTTCTCGCGACGCGCGTCGATCCCGCAACCGCCGATGCGCTGCTCACCCAGCATCCCGCCGCAGCCCACCACTCCGCCGCGCGCACCGTAGCTCTGCGCCAGACCGTACAAACTGCGGCGTCGGGTGGCCGCATCGCCGTCGTCTGTGCCGGCACCAGCGACATTCCCGTCGCCGAAGAAGCGGCCGTCACGGCAGAGACCTTTGGCGCATCGGTCAGCCGCCTCTACGATGTTGGTGTCGCCGGCCTGCATCGACTGCTCTCCGTGCATGACGACCTTCGCTCCGCGCACGCCGTCATCGTGTGCGCCGGGATGGAGGGCGCGCTGCCTTCCGTCGTCGGCGGGCTCGTCGGCGTTCCGGTCATCGCTGTGCCCACTTCGGTCGGTTACGGAGCATCGTTCTCCGGCGCGGCTGCGCTGCTGGGCATGCTGAATTCATGCAGCCCGAACGTTGTCGTGGTGAATATCGACAACGGCTTTGGCGCGGCCTATGCCGCGGTTTTGATTGCCCGCGCCGCGGCGCTGGACGGAAAGTCCGCATGACCAAAAAGCCGACACGCACTTCGCGTGAGCCAGGACGAAGCGCGGCCAACACACCACTCGAAGTCGTCGACCCGCGCTGGCTGGGGAAGGCGCTGGCGCTTTGTCTCGGAGTCGCGTTGCTCTGCGCTTATCTCACGGCGTGCCTGCTGTTCTATCAGGGCCTCTGGCAGCTTGTGTTGCATCCTTCGCATACGGTGGAGCGCACTCTTGCAAACGTCGGCATCGCCTTTACGCCTGTGCGCTTCGGTGACTTCGATACCGGCCAGCCGCACCTCACCGGCTGGTGGATTCCCGCGCAATCTGTACCTCGGACTGACTTAGCACCACATTCTGCGAACCTCACCGTCCTCTATCTCCACGGGGGTTCTGGCTCCCTTTCGGACACGCTGCCCGCGCTTGCGCTCCTCCATCGCACCGGTTTCAATATCTTTGCCATCGACTATCGCGGCTTCGGCGGAAGTGATACCTCGGTTCATCCCGATGCGGAGCGCATGCAGCAGGACGCTGAGGCCGCGCTGGATTATCTCGTCACCACGCAGCACACCTCGCAAAGCTCCATCATTCCGATGGGTACAGGACTCGGAGCGTCGCTGGCTGTTCAACTGGCTCGCGCTCATTCCGAACTACCGGGAATCATCCTGGACAATCCCGATCCAGATCCTGCGGGAACCGCAGCGGCGCAGTCCTCCCGCCTGATTCCTGTTCGGCTGCTCTTCGGCAGCCGCTTTGCCATCGCCGCGCCGCTCGCTAAACTCTCGACGCCGAAGTTGCTGTTCGCAGGCGGGTCGAACGTTTCTTCGGCGGACGAGTCGCGCATCGAGACGTTGTATCTCAACGCGGCCAGCCCGAAATACACCGTCGTCCTCCCGCCGAACTCAACCGATGCGGCCCGCGAAGATGCGCTCGACCGATTCCTCGACGACCTGCACATGCACTGACTTCGATTGCGACCGACTGTTCCGAACACTTAGGCGCGCACGGGTAAAATCGTGGGGCGGAGGCGCTTCGTTTTCATGTCCAGATGGCTCAATCGATTTCAGCCTTGGGGAGTTCTCCTGCTCCGTCTGGTTCTCGGCAGCTCCATGCTCTACCACGGCTGGGACAAGGTGATTCCGTCCAACTTTCCTCATGCCAGCCTGTTTTCCGCTGTCCACCACAATGCGCATTTCGTGGCGAACCTTGGCTTGCCGGCGTGGCTCGGCTATGTGTCGGCGCTTACCGAGTTCGTGGGCGGCATCTGCCTGATCCTCGGCCTCTTCACACGGCTTTTCGCCGGCTTGATCGCCATCAACCTGCTGGTCGCGATCCTCGCTTTCACAATCCACCATGGTTATGGCGCCTCGGAACTGCCTCTGGCGATGCTGGCGATCGCGCTGATGCTCCTGTTCAGTGGCGCAGGCAAAGCTGCTCTGGATCGCCGGACGGGGTTCGCCTGAACCAGCTTAATCCCCTGTGCGAGCTTACGTTCCAAGGGCATTCAGCCTTAAAGGCGTGAGGCCTCCGATGTTCTGGAGGCCTACATAAAGGTGGGGAGGGGTCTTGCGGATTGGGGAAGCCAGGACCGTGGGAGTTGCTGTCCCGACTATCTGTTTGCTACACCCAGTATGACGCGATCTGGGGGTAAAAGTTGCTCAATAATTCTGCAAAACATATTTTTCAGGATACGGTATTCAGAAAATAGAAGGCCAGGCACTCGTCGAGCGAGCGTATCTAATTGATTTCTATAGATACTTGGGCCACAGCCGACCGCATGTTTACCTTTGGATAACCACAGACGCAGAGATTCCCGGCCCGATTCCGCACACCCGTAAATCCTGAAACGTAGACCTAAGCTAGGAGGCTTGCTCGCGGCACAAAGATGCCTGACGGGTGCGGCTGAAGATCAAATTCGATCGAAAGCCAGCCCGATTCAGGTCAACGGAAGCCGCATCACCACTGCGTCATCCCCCGGCTGCCGGTAGTAGCCCGTCCGGCGAGCGACCTCGGTAAACCCCAGACCCGAATAGAGTGCGATGGCGCCGGCGCTTGCAGCCCGCACCTCCAAGGTCATCTCCGATGCACCATGATCCTTGCTCCACGCAATAGCGGCGTGGCAGAGCATGCGGGCAATGCCGACCCTGCGGACGGCGGCTGCAACGGCCACACTCTCCAGTTCTGCCGTGCCGTCCTGCATGGCGGCAACTGCAAAACCAACCAGACTGAAGGCAGCCGCGGCCGGATCCGGCTCGCAGCGCTCGGCCATCAGCAGGCACCGGCGCATGAGGAGGTTGTCCTGCCGGACTATCTCCACATAGGCTGCCCTGGACCAATGCGGCGCGGAATCCATGGCGCGTTCCAGAGCAACCACAGCATCCACATCCTGCGGCTTCGCCTGGCGCAGCTTGATCTCGGCATCTGGCCCGGTCACAGATAACTTCACGGGCGCCCGCCTGATGCTGCGGCCTGCGCCTTGACCTTTGCGAAGATTTCGAGGTCCGTGCGTCGCAGGTAGTTGGCATCGGCAGAGGCGATATCTTCGAAATCCCTCGTCCGGATGCGTGCCAGAGCCAGGGGAAGCGATGATGCCGCGTCCGGCTCCGCGACGATTTGCGGGGCGAAGCTACTGAGTGCGGCTGCCACTGACTCTTCGCAGACGACGAGCACGCGATCCTCCGGACAGTCGATGCGACCGCGAAGCCTATCGCTATCGACCAGTACTTCCATAAGCTTCACCCCAGCGAGATACTGGCCCAGATAGAACTCGCCGCGGCCGGCATCGAGTACTGGAAACACCTGGGTCCCGGGCTTCGCTTGCGCCGCTGCTGCTGCGAGCACCGCCAGCCGCGAGATTGCGATCAGCGGCACATTCAACGCCTCGCACAGGCCCTTCGCTGCGCTGAGTCCAACGCGCACGCCGGTAAACGATCCTGGTCCGTGGACGACGGCGATCGCGTTAAGTTTGGAGAGTGCGATGCCGGTCTGGCGCGTCAGCTCGCGCACGGCTGCGATGAGCTTTTCAGAAGCACTGCGGCCTGGCAGTGTCGCGCTAACGATACGCGGCGAATCACCGCCGGCATCAGCGATCGCGACGCTTCCCTCGGCGCCGCACGAGTCGATGAGCAGGAGTTTCATTGGCTGTCTGCTGCCGCAGCTGCGTCGCCAACGATCTCGACGAGCACACCGTTTGCGCTGGAAG
>DATNEM010000306.1:0-2530 GCA_035552995.1 Acidobacteriaceae bacterium
GCACCAGCAGCTCTGCTCGGTCGGCCAGCCGTTCATGTAAAGACCGTCAATGTCATACCGCGACATGACCTCGCGCAGGATCGCCGGCTGCAACTCCGTAAAGCTGCCGCCGAACTGGCATGTGTAGAGCACGCCGGGCGCGGCGCGTTGCAGATTGCCGCTGCGATCCCGCCGGAACCACTGGGGATGGGCCGCGAGTACCCCATCGTCTTCCTTGTGGACATCGGGACTAAGGCGTCCATAGATGCGCAGGCCGCGTTTCTTTGCCGCGGCCACACACTCGCCAAAGAGGTCGCGGCCATTTAGGTACGGGCTGCGCGGAAAGAACGGAACATCAGTGGGATAGAACGCGACCAGCGTCGACACCGACAGCGCGACTGCTTCCACCTTCGCCGAGGCCCAGTAGTCCGCCCAGCCTTCCACGTCCGCGTTCTGCGGATCGCGCTCGTTGAAGTTGGTTTGGCCGGTGCGGCGCACCCGCATGTACCAGGGGACGTCGTCGTGTGAGCCTGCCTGCTGCGCGGCTTTGTTCTGCGCGGCGGTCAACTGGCCTAACATCGATGGTGCCGTAATGGAACTGAGGAGCGTGCTGGTCCCCAACAGGGTGAACTGGCGGCGGTTCGGTTTCATGTGGAGTCCTCTCGAGCGCGTCGAACGTCCACCCATCGTACTCAAAACCTGTGTGCCGCGACGATTTGCGATGTTCGCACAGCAAGCGGAGGACGCTTTTCAATCGCGCAGCGCAGAGACCATAATGGCGTGCGCCGGCGTGCGCCGGTGCGCCGCTCGCTGGACGTGCCTGAACCAAACTCAAGGAGTTTGCTGTGAGCTCAACCACACGCCGTGACTTTCTCAAGGACGCTGCATTGGCAGGCGCCGGTCTTAGCGTTGTCGATGCGAACCTGCTGCGCGCCGCTGTGCCTGCGCAAGGGGCGACCCGCAGTGCCGCATCTGCACCCAGCCAGGTTTCGCTCTCCTGGCTTGGGCCGGAAAAGCCCGCGACGGCGACTGGCGTGAGCTGGGGCGTGCCGTGGGCGCAAGGCGCGGTGCGGAAAGATGCGAGCTTTAACCTCGTCGCTGAGGGCAAGTCACTGCCGTTGCAGAGCTGGCCGATGGCGTACTGGCCCGACGGCTCGCTCAAGTGGAGCGGCTTTGCGACCGTCGTCCCCGCACGAATCAGCGCGCCCGCAACGCTCTCGATGGGAGCGGCCTCGGGCGCGTCTGGATCGCTGACCGTAAAGAATGCTCCGCGTGAAATTACAATCGATACCGGTGCGTTGCAGTGTGTACTTCCCACGAGCGGTGCGAACATCCTCAGTTCGATGACCATCGGCGGCAAACAGATCGCCGGTGCAGGGCAGCTGGTCTGCATCCTGCAGAGCGGCGCGACCAACGATCCAGCCGATTCGCCGAAACGCGAGCGCTACCTGAGCGAGATCAAGCACGTCACGGTCGAGCAGCAAGGGCCGGTGCGCGCGGTGGTGAAGATCGAAGGCATGCACCGCGGGGAGCAATCGAAGCGCGAGTGGCTCCCCTTTACGGTGCGCCTCTACTTCTATAGCGGCCAGACGGAGGTACGTCTCGTGCACACCATCGTCTTCGATGGCGACCAGGAGAAGGACTTCGTGCGCGGGCTTGGCGTCGAGATTGACGTGCCCATGCGTGATGAGCCGCGCAACCGCACCGTCCGCTTCTCCGGCCCGGACGGCGGCGTCTGGTCGGAGCCGCTGCAGCCCGGCGGAGGCAGCGTCGCGCAGGAGACGGGGCAGCCGTTCACGGGGAGTCCTGTGTTCGGCAAGAACGCCATCTGGGATGACTTCAAACTCGCGCAGCCTACACCGGACGGTTTCACCATCGTCAAGCGCACCAATCCGAAGAGCACGTGGCTCTTCTCAGCCGCGGGCAAACGCGCGTCGGGTCTTGCTTCGATCAGCGATCTTCAGGGCGGTCTCGGCGTGTGCATCAAGAACTTCTGGCAGTCGTATCCCTCGGGCCTTGAGGTCCGCAGCGCGGCAAGTGCGTCGGCGAAGTTGGTCGCGTGGCTCTGGTCGCCTGAGGCGCCGGAGATGGACATGCGCTTCTACGACCTCGCCGGACACGGCCTGGACGCTGCATACGAAGATGCGCAGCCCGGACTGAGCACTGCGCATGGCGTCGCGCGCACCAGTGAACTGACGCTCTTTCCCGGCGCGGCGTGGTTGCAGCGGACTGAAACCGCATCGATGTCAGAAGCAGGCAACAAGCTGCCGCTGCTTGCCGCATCGCCCGAGTACATCCACTCCACCGGCGTCTTCGGCGCGTGGAGCCCGCCTGATCGCTCGACCGCATTCAAGAAGTCCATCGAGGACGGGCTTGACTCCGTCCTCGCTTACTACGAGCGGCAGGTCGAAGACCGCAGTTGGTATGGCTTCTGGCAGTTCGGCGACTTCATGCACTCCTACTCCGCCGCGCGGCACGATTGGCACTACGACTGGGGCGGCCACGCGTGGGACAACACCGAGCTCGGCGCGCCGCTGTGGCTTTGGTACAG